>JAMFRW010000467.1 GCA_026224975.1 Rhodoferax sp.
AGCGCGTGTACGATGTGCGACCAGAGCAAACTTCATACACATTATGCGTACTAACATCGATATCGACGACGCCCTCATGAGCAAGGCCATGCAGGCGGGCCCTTATCAGACGAAGAAGGAAGCGGTTGAGGCGGGACTGAAGCTGCTCGCCCGCCAAGTCACCTACCGCGAAATTCTGAAGTGGGAGGGCAAGCTGAAGTGGGAGGGAGATGAATCGATCGACTGGACCAAGCCCGCTGCCGACGAACCTGACAGGCTGACGGTTCCGCGCTCCGCAACCCCGGAAACAGCCAAGGCCGCGCGCAAGGCCGGTCGTGCTGCCGCGACCGTGGTCAACGCACCCTCTGGGGCGAAGCGTCGTGCTGGTCGTTGATTCCTCCATCTGGATCGACTTCTTCAACAAAACGGGCGCGCCGACAACGGAGTTGCTCAAGGAACTGCTGCGCATCGGTGAAATCCGCATCATCGTTCCGGACCTCGTGCTGTTCGAGGTGCTCCGTGGGTTCCGATCCGAGCGCGCGCATCGGGAAGCGAAGCAACTGATGGAGTCGCTCGACGTCGAAGCCACTGCTGGCCATCATCTGGCGCTTGTCGCGGCGGCGCACTACCGAAGCCTGCGCGCGCAAGGCGTCACGGTGCGCGGTCCGATCGACGTGCTCGTCGCTTCCTTTTGCATCGAACACGACTACGCCTTGCTGCACCGCGACAAGGATTTCAGCGCGTTCGAATCGCTGCGCGGCCTGCGCGGTTGGAAACATTGAGACCGAGAAGCCTCGCATGGACGCCATCTACACCACCCCCGAGCACGAGCAACTGCGCGAGCAGATCGCGCGCTTCATTGCGCGCGAGGTCGAGCCGCATGCGCTTGCGTGGGAAGAGCAAGGCTGCACGCCGCGCGAGGTGTTGCGCAAGATGGGGGATGCGGGCTTGTTCGGGCTGATGTATTCCGGTGAATACGGCGGGGCCGAGGCCGATGCGCTGACGAACCTGGTGTTCGCCGAGGCGTTGTCGCAATCGACCTTCGGTGGCTTCATCATCACCGTGCTCGTGCACACCGACATGGCCAGCCCGCACCTGCACCACGCGGGAACGGCAGAGCAGAAATCGAAGTACCTGCCCGAGGTGATCGCCGGCCGCAAGATCACGGCGGTCGGCATCACCGAGCCGGGTGCGGGGTCGGACGTGGCGGGCATCAAGACAACCGCCAAGCGGGATGGCGAATCCTGGGTGCTCAACGGCACCAAGATGTTCATCACCAACGGCGTGCACGCCGACCTCTACTTCGTCGCGGCCAAGACCACGACGGCGCGCCACGGCATGTCGATGTTCATCGTCGAGAAGGGCACGCCGGGTTTCACCGTCGGCCGCTCGTTGAAGAAGTCGGGCTGGTTGTCGTCGGACACGGCCGAGCTGGTGTTCGACAACGTGCGCATCCCGGCCGCCAACCTGCTCGGCGAGGAGAACAAGGGCTTCTACTCGGTGATGAAGAACTTCCAGACCGAGCGCATTGCGCTGGCCGCGATGGCGGTCGGCCATTGCACGCAGGCGATCCGGATGACGCTGGACCACGTGCGCCAGCGACAGGCTTTCGGCAGCACACTGTTCGACAAGCAGACCATCCGCCAGCGCATCGCCATGCTCGACGCCAAGGTGCAGGCCGCGCGCAGCTTCATGTACCACTGCGCCTGGCGCGTCACGCAACAGCACGATGTGGTGCAGCAGGTCTCCATGCTCAAGGCGTTGACGGGAGAACTCGTCAACGAGGTCGTGCAGACCTGCCAGCAGTTTCACGGCGGCATGGGCTACATGCGCGAAACCGCGATCGAACGGCTGTGGCGTGATGCGCGCGTGCTGGCCATCGGCGGCGGTGCCACCGAGGTGATGCTCGATGAAGTCGCCAAACGCTATTGAATACGGGGGACCAGGACGTTGGACGTGATCACCTCCATGCACACCAGCCAGGTCGAAGCGCTCTGGACGCGCTTCGAAGCGCGCGACTGGTCCGGCGCGCGGCAACTCTTCGCCGACGCCGCGACGCTGACCTGGCACACCTCCGGCGAGCGCATGCTCGATGCCGACGCGATCATCCGCGTCAACGCCATCTACCCCGAAGGCTGGTGTATCCGCATCGTCGAGATCAACCCGCTGCAGGACGGGCGCGTGCACTCGATCGTCGAGGTGGTGCACGGCGCGCAGCGCTTCTTCGCCAACTCGCTGTTCCGCTTCGACGACGCCGGCCTGATCGCGCAGGTGGACGAATACTTCGCCAGGTTCGAAGCGCCGCCGGCCTGGCGCACCGCCGAGGCGATCGGGGCGTACGAACGCTTCTCGTCGTGACCACCAACCGTGAACCACAGCCCCAGCTCCGCAAGGCATCGCTCATGACCACCACACTCGACATCCGCCGCGAAGGCCCCGTCGCTCGCGTCTACTTGAACCGCCCCGACGTTCGCAACGCCTTCAACGAAGGTGTGGTCGCCGAACTCGGTGCGGCGTTCCCCGGTTTTGCGGCCGATGCGTCGTTGCGGGCCATCGTCCTCGGCGGCCACGGCAAGGCCTTTTGTGCTGGCGCCGATTTGAGCTGGATGCGCGAGATGGCGGGCTACACCTGGGAGCAGAACCGGGCCGACGCGCAGGCGCTGGCCGACATGCTCTGGGCGGTCTGGAGCTGCCCGGTGCCGGTGGTCGGCCGCATCCATGGCGACTGTTATGCGGGCGGTGTGGGGCTGGCTTCGGTGTGTGATGTGCTGGTGGCGGCCGAAGGCGTGAACTTCTGCTTGAGCGAGGCCAAGCTCGGGCTGCTGCCGGGAACGATCAGCCCGTATGTGATCCGCGCGATGGGCGAACAGGCCTCGCGCCGATACTTCGTGACCGCCGAACGATTCAGCGCGGCGCAAGCGCACGCGATGGGCTTCGTGCACGAGCTGTGCGCGGTCGATCGACTCGATGAGAAGGTGGACGAGATCGTCGCCGCATTGGTCGCCAACGGCCCGATGGCCACGCGCGCCTGCAAGAAGCTCGTGCAGGACGTGGCCGGCTTGCCCATCGACGAGAGCCTGCGCACTGAGACCGCGCGCCGCATCGCCGACATCCGTGCCAGCGACGAAGGCAAGGAAGGCGTGCAGAGCTTCTTGAACAAGCGCAAGCCAGCATGGCTTCTGGACTGAAGGAGTCGGCATGAACCTCGACACCCCGCAACTCTTCGCCATCGCCGCTGCGCTCGGCTGGGCCAGCGGCTTGCGCCTGTATTCGGTCGTCTTTTTGACGGGCATGGCGGGCTTTCTCGGTTGGGTCGATCTGCCGGCGGGCCTGAAGCTGCTGCAAAGTCCGGTGATGCTGGGTGCGAGCGGCTTGATGCTCTTCGTCGAATTCTTTGCCGACAAGATCCCGGGCGTCGATTCGCTGTGGGATGCGATTCACACCGTTGTTCGCATCCCCGCCGGCGCGGCGCTGGCGGCGGCGGTGTTCGGCGCCGACCACGAAAGCTGGGCCATGGCTGCGGCGCTGATGGGCGGCACGCTGGCCGCCACCAGCCACATCGCCAAGGCCACCACGCGCGCGGCGATCAACACCTCGCCGGAGCCGTTCTCGAACATCGGCATGTCGCTGCTGGGCGATAGCGCGGTGCCGGCGGCGCTGTGGCTTTCGTGGACGCATCCGGCCGTCTTTGCCATCGCCTTGCTGCTGATGCTCGCGGTGATGGTGGCGACGATCTGGGTGCTGTCGAAGTTCCTGCGCGGGCTGGTGCGGCGCGTTCTTCGGCGGGCCGATACGGCGCCTCAGGCATGAGGACACAGCGCTTGCGATCGACAGTCTTGGCGGCCGTGCTGCTCGGCGCGGCCTGGTGCACTTCGTGGCCAGTGGCCGCGCAAACGCCGCCGGAAGAGGCTGCGGCTTCGGCGCCGGCCACCGCACCGGCCGCCCCGCCGATTGCCCGCGATCTGCACGAAGAAGTCCGGCAGATCAGCGTCACCGTCAAGGACCTGTACAGCCGTGAAGAAACGAAGCAGATTCCCGTCGTTATCTTTCGGCCCGATGGCGCCGGGCCGTTTCCACTGGTGATCATGAACCACGGCCGCGCACCGACCGACAAGCGTGCGGTGCAAGGCCGGCAGCGCTTCGAACCGTTCTCGCGCTACATGGTGAGCAAGGGCTTTGCCGTGCTCGTGCCCACGCGCGTCGGCTACGCCGATACCTATGGCGATTTCGATCCCGAATCGACCGGCAATTGCAATTCGGCACGCCTGGACCCGCAAGCGCTTGCTGCGTCGGATCAGGTGCTCGCGACACTGGCGTTTGCGAAGACACTGCCGTTCATCGACGCCTCGCGCTGGGTCGTCGCCGGCCAATCGGTCGGCGGTCTCACGACGATCGCGACGGTGGCGCGCCACCCCGAAGGCCTGGTCGGCGCGATCAACTTTGCCGGCGGCACGGGCGGCGATCCGGAGCGCTCGCCAGGCCGGCCCTGCAACCCGCAGCGCATCGCCTCCGACTGGGAAGCACGCGCTGCCAAGGCCACCACACCGATGCTCTGGTTCTATTGGGAGAACGACGAGTATTGGGGCGCGGAGAACCCCAAGCGCTGGCACGAGGCCTGGCTGCGCGGTGGTGGCAAGGCCGAGTTTCATCAGCTCGCGCCGGCTGGCAAGACCGGGCACGGCGCCATGAGTTTCGACATGGACCATTGGGTGCCGTTTGCCGAGGCTTACCTCGCGCGCATCGGCTTCGACAAGCCCGGCGTGATCCCCCGCCCGCGCGCCAGGGCGCCGGCCAACGTCGAGGACACAGCCAGGCTTCCGGCAGCCAGCACCGCGCCCTGAACAATCGAACCACGAAAGAGCCTTATGTTCACCAAAATCCTGATCGCCAATCGCGGAGAGATCGCCTGCCGAGTGGCCGCGACCGCCCGCAAGATGGGCATCCGCACCGTGGCGGTTTATTCCGATGCCGACGCGCATGCCAAGCATGTGCTGGCGTGCGACGAAGCCGTGCACATCGGGCCGCCGTCGCCGAAGGAGAGTTACCTGCTCGGTGCCCGCATCATCGAAGCCGCCAAGGCCACCGGCGCGCAGGCGGTGCACCCGGGCTACGGCTTCCTGAGCGAGAACGAGGAGTTCGCACAAGCCTGTGCCGATGCCGGCCTGGTGTTCATCGGCCCGCCGTCCTCGGCCATCAAGGCGATGGGCCTGAAGGCCGAATCCAAGCAGCTGATGGAGAAGGCCGGCGTGCCGCTGGTGCCGGGCTACCACGGTGCCGACCAGAACCCCGAGATGCTCAAGCGCGAGGCCGGCCGCATCGGCTACCCGGTGCTGATCAAGGCGAGCGCCGGCGGTGGCGGCAAGGGCATGCGCATCGTGGCGAAGGCCGAGGAGTTCGAGGCCTCGCTCGCGTCATGCCAGCGCGAGGCGATCAACAGCTTCGGTGACGACGCGGTGCTGATCGAGCGCTACGTGACCAAGCCGCGCCACATCGAGATCCAGGTTTTCGGCGATTCGCAGGGCGATTGTGTCTACCTCTTCGAGCGCGATTGTTCGGTGCAGCGCCGCCACCAGAAGGTGCTGGAAGAAGCGCCGGCGCCGGGCATGAGCGAGGCGAGGCGGCGTGAGATGGGCGAGGCGGCGGTGGCGGCGGCCAAGGCGGTCGGCTACGTGGGCGCGGGTACGGTGGAGTTCATCGTCGAGCCGACCACAGATGGCGACCTGCGCTTCTTCTTCATGGAGATGAACACGCGGCTGCAGGTGGAGCACCCGGTGACGGAGGCGATCACCGGGCTCGATCTGGTCGAGTGGCAACTGCGTGTGGCGGCCGGCGAGCCGCTGCCGCTCAAGCAGCACGAGCTGCGCATCCACGGCCATGCGATCGAAGCGCGCATCTGCGCCGAGAACCCCGACGCCAACTTCCTGCCCGCGACCGGCCGGCTCGAGGTCTACCGCACGCCGGCCGCGGCCGAGTTCGAACGCAGCGTGGGTGCGCAGCCGGGCTCGGCCAATGCCGCCGTGCGCATGGATGCCGGCGTGCGCGAGGGCGATGCCATCTCGCCGTACTACGACTCGATGATCGCCAAGCTCATCGTCTGGGGCGCTGACCGCGCGCAGGCGCTGGCGCGGCTGGACGCGGCGCTGGCGCAGACGCACATCGTCGGCCTGCACACCAACGTGGCCTTCCTGCGCCGCGTGGTCGCAAGCCCGTCGTTCGCGAATGCCGACCTCGACACCGGGCTGATCGAGCGCGAGCGCGCCGTGCTGTTCGATGCGCCGCCGTTGCCGCTCGAAGTAGCCGCGGCCGGCGTGGTCGCCCATGCGCTGGCGGCAGAGCGCGTGCTGGAAGGGGCTGACCCGTGGTCGCGCCGCGATGGCTGGCGCCTGCACGGCGCGGCCGTTCGCCGCTTCGACATCGAATCACAAGGCACGCACCACGCTTTCACGCTGGAGCGCTCGCGCGCCGGCGAGCAGGCGCTGGTGAACGGGGGGCAACGTTGGCCGTTCGCCGCGGTGGCGCGCGGCGGCGAAGTGCATGACGTGAGCTTGAGCGGCCGGCGCTGGACGCTGAGCGTCTACGCCACTGGCGAGCGCATCAGCGTCTTCGCGCCGGAGGGCTCGGCGGTGGTCGATGAGTTCGACCCGATCGCGCATGCGGCCGATGGCAGCGGTGCCGAAGCTGGCCGGCTGACTGCGCCGATGCCGGGCAAGGTGATTGCGTTCCTGGCCCAGCCCGGCGAGAAGGTCACTCAGGGCCAGCCGCTGGCGGTGATGGAGGCGATGAAGATGGAGCACACCATCGCGGCTCCGCGCGACGGCACGATCGAAGAGCTGCTGTATGCGGTCGGCGATCAGGTCAGCGAAGGGGGCGAGTTGCTGCGCATGGCGGCGGTGGCGTGAGCGGCGTGCGGCTCGACGGGCGACGCCGCGTGCGCGGCTTTGCAAACTCAGCGCGGCTTGCGCGAGGCGCCCCCGCGCAGCCAACTGCCTGGGCTGAGCCAGCCGGAAGCGGGGACCGGGATCTCGCCGGCATCACCAGCAGCTTCGGCGCTCGTGTCCATGACCACACCACCACTCACGCGATGCGCACCCTCGCCCAGGTCCGCGGGCCGCGAGAGCGCGAAGCCGGCCGTGCTTCGCGCCCAGTCGGGCTCTGCTGCCATGCGTCGCGCCGGGTGGTCGGGCCGAAGCTTTTCGCTGCGGGTGCGCAGGGCCAGGTCGAGCGCCTGGGCGTGGTTGAACTGGCGCGCGAGCATCACCAGTTCGGCATGGCCGCAGGCCTCGCAGACCCAGAGTGCCTCACGCGCGTTCGCGTCGCCATCGAGCAGCGCCTGAATCCCCACGTCTTCGCCGAAATGGCGCAGCAGCGCAAAATGGATTCGGGTGGCGATGCGAAGTCGGGTGGTTGGGTCCAAAGCGGTTCCAGTTGGAATGTCTGCACATCTTGGGCGACGATGGAGCGTGAAACCATCCCCAAAGCAGTGGACTAAACACCACGTTTTACGGATTTGCGAGACTTTTGCCATGATTCCTTCCCACGTCACCCTCGTCGAAGTCGGCCCGCGAGACGGCCTGCAGAACGAAAAGCAGCCTGTAGCCACCGCACACAAGGTCGAACTCGTGCACCTGCTGCAGGCGGCCGGCCTGCGCGAGATCGAGGTCACCAGCTTCGTCAGCCCCAAATGGGTTCCGCAGATGGGCGACAACACCGCGGTGATGGCAGGCATTCAGCGCCAGCCCGGTGTTCGCTACTCGGTACTCACGCCGAACATGAAAGGGCTGGACGCCGCGTTGGCCAGCCGGCCCGACGAGATCGTCGTCTTCGGCGCGGCGAGCGAAGCCTTCAGTCAGCGCAACATCAACTGCAGCATCGAAGAAAGCATCGAGCGTTTTCGCCCCGTGGTGGCCGCTGCGCACGCGAACGCTATCAAGGTGCGCTGTGCCGTTTCGGTGGCGCTCGGCTGCCCCTACCAGGGCGAGGTGACGCCGGATGAAGTCGAGCGCGTGGTGCTGCTGATGAAGGGCATCGGCGTGGATCACTGCGGCATCGCCGACACCATCGGGGTGGGCACGCCGAAGCGCGTGCAGGCGGCGATGGAGCGGGCGCTGAAGCACTTCGCCATCAGCGAAGTCAGCGGCCATTTCCACGACACCTACGGCCAGGCGCTGTCCAACATCTACGCCTGCCTGGAGATGGGCATCCACACCTTCGATGCGAGCGTCGCCGGCCTCGGCGGCTGCCCTTACGCCAAGGGCGCAACGGGCAACGTCGGCACCGAGGATGTTCTCTTCATGCTCGATGGCTTGGGCATCGAGACCGGGATCGACATGGACAAGTTGATCGACGCGGCCGCCTACATCTCCGGCGTGCTGGGCCGCAAGCCGGTCTCGCGTTCGGGCAATGCGCTGATGGCCAAGCGCGCGGCCAAGGCAGAGGCTGTGGTCGCGTGATGGGAACCCCTGAGCAAGACCCTGAACAAAGCCGACCCGATGGTTTTCGCCGCGTTGCCGAATTGCTCGCGGCGCAGCGGCATGCGCATGCGCCGGTGTTCCTCGACGTCGCCGCGCGCACTGCGCAAGAGGCGGCCGATGCGCTAGGCATCGCCGTCGGCCAGATCGCCAAGAGCGTGGTCTTCCGCCGCAAGATCGACGATGTGGCCGTGCTTGTCGTCACCTCGGGCGACAGGCGCGTGGACGAGCGCAAGGTCGCGGCGATCGTCGGTGCCGTGGGCCGGGCCGATGCCGAATTCGTCAAGGCCAAGACCGGCTTCACGATCGGCGGCGTCTCGCCCGTGGGCCACAGTCAGGCGCCCGTCACGCTGATCGACCGCGAGCTGTTTCGCTTCGATGAAATCTGGGCCGCGGCCGGACACCCGAACGGCGTGTTCAAGCTCAGCCCGGACGAACTGGTCGCGCTCACCGTGGCGCCGGTGCACGATGTGGTTCAGGTGACAGTCGCGTGAACGATCGCATGACCGATCGCGTGAAGGTGCAAGCGCAGAGCGACGCGCTCGCCAGCCCGGTCTCCAGCCCCTGCATCAGCGTCTGCCGCATGGACACGGCTGGCACCGTGTGCGAAGGCTGCTGGCGCACGCTCGCCGAGATCGCCGCATGGTCGACGATGGACGACGCCGCCAAGCGCGCGGTGTGGCTGCTGCTGCCGGCACGCCGCCAGGGTTGACCACCAGTCCCAAGAAGCCAAATTCACGAGCGGTCCGCCACGCGCTGCGCTGTCAGCTTGCGTTGGCTTCGCGTCAGAGACGGGTCAGTGCGAACGCGCATGATGGGGTCGAGCCGCATGCGACGGCCTGCCCGACAACGACGTGGAGACAAGCAATGGACATAGCACTCGCCCGCAAAATCGCGGCCAACCCGCAATACCAGGAACTCAAGCGCAAGCGAAACCGCTTCGGCTGGTGGCTCGCCGCCGCGATGATGGTCGTGTACTACGGCTTCATCGTGCTCGTGGCGTTCGACAAGGAACTGCTGTCGCGGCGCTTGGGTGATGGCGTGATGACGCTGGGCATTCCGGTCGGCTTCGGCGTCATCGTGTTCACCATCGTCATCACGGCGATCTATGTGCGGCGGGCCAACAGTGAGTTCGATGCGCTGAACGACGCCGTCGCGAAGGCGGTGCAGCGATGAGTCGCTTCACCGATATGGCCGCCCACCTCGCGCCGCCGCAGGGCCACGTGCGCCGCCTCGCCACGCTGGCAGCCTTGTTCGCCGTTTCGGCGGCGGTTTATGGCGCTGGCGCCGACCTCGGCCAGGCCGAGAAGCAGGCCACCAACTGGACGGCGATCGGCATGTTCGCGGTGTTCGTGATCTTCACGATGTTCATCACCAAATGGGCCGCCGGCAAGACCAAATCGGCGTCCGATTTCTACACCGCGGGCGGCGGCATCACCGGCTTTCAGAATGGGTTGGCGATCGCGGGCGATTACATGTCGGCCGCGTCCTTCCTCGGCATTTCGGCGGCCGTGATGGCGAGCGGTTTCGACGGCCTGATCTACTCCATCGGCTTTCTCGTCGGCTGGCCGGTCATTACCTTCCTGATGGCCGAGCGCCTGCGCAACCTCGGCAAGTTCACCTTTGCCGACGTGGCGGCGTTTCGCTTCAAGCAGGCGCCGGTGCGCATCTTCGCGGCTTCGGGCACGCTGGTGGTCGTGGCGTTTTATCTGATCGCGCAGATGGTCGGCGCGGGGCAATTGATCAAGCTGCTGTTCGGGCTCGAATACTGGATCGCGGTGGTGATCGTCGGCTCGCTGATGATGGTCTATGTGCTCTTCGGCGGCATGACGGCCACGACCTGGGTGCAGATCATCAAGGCCTGTTTGCTGCTGGGCGGCGCGACCTTCATGGCGCTTTCGGTGCTGTGGCACTTCGGCTTCAGCCCCGAGGCGATGTTTGCCGGCGCGGTGAAGATCAAGACCGATCTGGCGCTGAAAGACGGCAAGACCGCCGAGGCCGCAGCCGCGCTCGGCCAATCGATCATGGGCCCGGGCAACTTCGTCAAGGACCCGATCTCGGCCATCTCGTTCGGCATGGCGCTGATGTTCGGCACCGCCGGCCTGCCGCACATCCTGATGCGCTTCTTCACCGTGCCGAGCGCCAAGGAAGCGCGCAAGTCGGTGATGTGGGCGACCGGCTGGATCGGCTACTTCTACCTGCTGACCTTCATCATCGGCTTCGGCGCCATCACCTTCGTGCTGACCAACCCCGAGTTCCTCGACGCCAAGGGTGCGTTGAAGGGTGGCGGCAACATGGCGGCCATTCACCTGGCCAACGCTGTCGGCGGCAATGTGTTCCTGGGCTTCATCTCGGCGGTGGCCTTTGCGACCATCCTCGCCGTGGTGGCAGGGCTCACGCTCTCGGGCGCCTCGGCGGTGTCGCACGACCTGTTCGCCACCGTCATCCGCAAGGGCAAGGCCGACAGCCGCTCCGAACTCTTCGTCTCACGGGTGACGACGGTTGCGCTCGGCATCCTGGCGGTGGTGCTGGGCATCGCGTTCGAGAAGCAGAACATCGCGTTCATGGTGTCGCTGGCCTTCGCCATCGCGGCGTCGGCCAACTTCCCGGTGCTCTTCATGTCGGTGCTGTGGAAAGACTGCACCACGCGCGGCGCGGTCGTCGGCGGCTTCCTCGGGCTGATCTCGTCGGTCGGGTTGACGGTGGTGTCGCCCTCGGTGTGGGAAGCGACGCTCGGTCATCCGAAGGGCTCGGCGCTGTTCCCCTACACGTCACCGGCTCTGTTCTCGATGGCGATCGGGTTCGTCGGCATCTGGCTCTTCTCGGTGCTCGACAAGAGCCCGCGGGCGCGCATCGACCGTGACGGGTTTTTGGCGCAGCAAGTGCGCTCGGAGACGGGCATCGGCGCTTCGGGCGCGTCCGGCCACTGAGCTGGAAACATTTGGCGGAGCACATTGAGTGCTTGCTCAGTGTTTTCCCGAGTGGCGCGTTTTGCAGCTCCGAATTTCACATGGAGCAATAGAACGTCAGGGTTGTTACTGAAGTTGTCAGTTCCGGTTCAGGTGGCCGTCAGTTCGAGGTCAGAGACGGCCACCAGCATCGGGCCACCAACAACACGGAGGCAACCCACATGGCAACCGCCACGCTACACGTCGCATCCAAAACCGGCCAGCCGATGACCAAGGAAGAGAAGAAGGTCATCTTCGCTTCCAGTCTCGGCACCGTTTTCGAGTGGTACGACTTCTACCTTTACGGCACGCTCGCCGCCATCATCGGCAAGCAGTTCTTCACCGCACTCGACACCAATTCGCAGCTCATTTTCACGCTGCTGGCGTTTGCCGCGGGCTTCATCGTGCGGCCGTTCGGCGCACTCGTGTTCGGCCGCATCGGCGACATGATCGGCCGCAAGTACACCTTCCTGGTGACGATCCTGATCATGGGCCTGTCGACCTTCATCGTCGGCATCCTGCCCACCTATGCCTCGATCGGCGTGGCCGCGCCGGTCATCCTGATCGGCCTGCGCATGCTGCAGGGCCTCGCGCTCGGCGGTGAATACGGCGGCGCCGCCACCTATGTGGCCGAACACGCGCCGCACGGCAAGCGCGGCCAGTTCACCTCCTGGATCCAGACCACGGCCACGCTCGGCCTGTTCCTCTCGCTGCTGGTGATCCTGGGCGTGCGCACGGCCATCGGCGAAGCGGCGTTTGCCGACTGGGGCTGGCGCATTCCGTTCCTCGTCTCGATCCTGCTGCTGGCTGTCAGCGTGTGGATTCGCCTGTCGATGAACGAATCGCCTGCCTTCAAGAAGATGAAGGAAGAGGGCAAGACCTCGAAGGCGCCGCTGACCGAATCCTTCGGCCAATGGGTCAACGCCAAGATCGTGATCCTGGCACTCGTCGGCCTGACGATGGGCCAGGCGGTGGTCTGGTACACGGGGCAGTTCTACACGCAGTTCTTCCTCACGGGCTCGCTGCAGGTGGATGCCGCGACGGCGTACATCGTCGTTGCGCTCTCGCTCCTGATCGCCACGCCGTTCTTCGTGATCTTCGGGACGCTCTCCGACAAGATCGGCCGCAAGCCCATCATCATGGCCGGCCTGCTGATCGCGGCGCTCACCTACTTCCCGCTGTTCCGCGCGCTCACCAACGCCACCAACCCCGACCTGGCCGCGGCGCAAGCCAGCGCCAAGGTCACGCTGACGGCAGATCCCGCCGAGTGCTCGTTCCAGTTCAACCCGACAGGCACCGCCAAGTTCACGAGCTCGTGCGACGTGGCCAAGCAAGTGCTGGCCGCGCGCTCGGTGAGCTACGAAAACATCGCCGGTACCGGGCCGGCCAAGATCACCATCGGCGACAAGATGATCGAGTCCTATGCCTCGAAAGGCCTGCCCGCCGACGAAGCCAAGTCCAAGGACACGGCCTTCAAGGCGGCGGTGGGCGGCGCGCTCAAGGAGCACGGCTATCCGACCAAGGCCGACCCCGAGAAGATGAACAAGCCGCTGATGGTGGCCATCCTCACGCTGCTGGTGATCTACGTGACCATGGTCTACGGCCCCATCGCCGCGATGCTGGTGGAAATGTTCCCGACCCGCATCCGCTACACCTCGATGAGCCTGCCGTACCACATCGGCAACG
>JAMFRW010000468.1 GCA_026224975.1 Rhodoferax sp.
ACATCCTGATGTGGATGCTCTCCACCAAGATGATGCCGGCCGTCGGTGCGCTGATGCCGATCTATGTGATGGCGCAGACCACCGGCATGCTCGATTCGGTGCCGGCGCTCATCATCGTCTTCACGCTGTCGAACCTGCCGATCATGGTGTGGATGCTCTACAGCGCCTTCAAGGAAGTGCCGAACGACATCCTCGAAGCGGTGCGGCTGGACGGCGCCACGGTATGGGACGAGTTCGCCCATGTGATCCTGCCGTTGACCATGGGCGGCATCGCGTCGACCGGCCTCTTGTGTCTGGTGCTGGCGTGGAACGAAGCGTTCTGGTCGCTCACCCTCACATCGGCCAACGCTGGCACGCTGGCCGCGCTGATCGCGCAGTACAGCAGCCCTGAAGGCCTGTTCTGGGCCAAGTTGTCGGCGGCTTCATTGCTCGCCATCGCGCCGATCATCGTGTTCGGCTGGTTCAGTCAAAAACAACTCGTCCAAGGCTTGACCTTCGGCGCGGTGAAATAAGGAGATCGACATGGCTTTCCTCGAACTCAAAGGCATCGTCAAGGAATTCGGCCCGGTGCGCACCATCAAGGGCATCGACCTGCAGATCAACCGCGGCGAGTTCATCGTCTTCGTCGGGCCTTCGGGCTGCGGAAAATCGACGCTGCTGCGGCTGATCGCCGGGCTGGAATCGACCACTGCCGGCTCGCTGCATCTGGACGGGCGTGACATCACCGATGTGCCGTCTTCCAAGCGCGATCTGGCGATGGTCTTCCAGTCGTACGCGCTCTACCCGCACATGACGGTGTTCGACAACATGTCGTTCGCGCTCAAGCTCGCCAAGGTCGATGTGGCCGTGCGCAAGGAGAAGGTCGAGCGGGCGGCGAAGATCCTCAACCTCACCGCGTATCTGCAGCGCACGCCCAAGGAGCTTTCGGGCGGTCAGCGTCAACGTGTGGCGATCGGCCGGGCCATCGTGCGTGCTCCCAAGGTGTTCCTGTTCGACGAACCCTTGTCCAACCTCGACGCAGCGCTGCGCGGGCAAACGCGCGTGGAGATCGCCAACCTGCACCGCGACCTGGGCGCGACCACCATCTACGTGACGCACGATCAGGTCGAGGCGATGACGCTGGCTGACCGCGTGGTGGTGCTGCGCGATGGGCTGATCGAGCAGGTCGGCTCGCCGCTGGAGCTGTACGACCACCCGGCCAACCAGTTCGTGGCGCAGTTCATCGGCACGCCGCAGATGAACGTGCTCTCGGCCGCGGCATTGCCCGAACTCACGCGCATCGCCGGCTCGCGCCTGCCGTCCGACGGCGCCGTGGGCGTGCGGCCGGAGTACGTGCGCGTGGTGGCCGCGGGCGCAGGCTTGCCGGCCAAGGTGGAACTGGTCGAGTCGCTCGGTTCCGACACGCTGATCCACACCCGCATCGGGGCCAATGTGCCGTTGGTCTCGCGCCAGGGCGAGCGCACCTCGCTCAAGCTGGGCGACCACGTGGGCATCGAGATCGACACCAGCATGCTGCACTTCTTCGACAAACAAGGCCGGGCGCTGCGACAGTTGCAGCAGGCCGCGTGATGCCATGAGCCGCCGGGCCGTTATGGGCCACAAGGGGGCCCACGTTCGTGGTCCCAAGGCGAATACCGCAGCGCAAAGCGTGAAGGTCAGTCAAAAATGAGCACTCCGTACGTCATCCTTCATCTGGGGCTGGGCTCCTTCCATCGCGCGCATCAGGCCGTCTACCTGCATCACCTGATCGCGCAGGAAGAAGCGGCCGGCCAGCCCGCGGGCTGGGTGCTGGCCGGTGGCAACCTGCGGCCCGATATGGCCGATACCGTTGCCGCCTTGCGGGCCCAGGGCGGTGCTTACACGCTGGAGACGGTCTCGCCTGCCGGCGAGCGCCACTACGAGCGCATCACCTCCATCCGCAAGATCATTCCGTACGAAGATTCGCTGACCGGGCTGATCGATGTGGGCGCCGATGCCAATACCCGCATCATCTCGTTCACCGTGACCGAAGCGGGCTACTACCTCGACAGCAACAACAAGCTCGAGACAACCTACCCCGAGCTCGCCTCTGACCTGGCCGGCCGCACGCGCAGCACCATCTACGGCGCGCTCGCGGCCATCCTGACCGAGCGCCAGAAGCGCGGCAGCGGGCCGGTGACCCTGCTCAATTGCGACAACCTGCGGAGCAACGGCGAGCGCTTTCACGCCGGCTTCTCCGACTTTCTGGCCCGCCGCCAAGAGAACGCGCTGCTCGCCTGGGTGAAGCAGAACACCAGCACGCCGAACGACATGGTCGACCGCATCACGCCGCGCCCGCTGCCCGATGTGGCCGAGCGCGTGAAGGCCGCGACCGGCGTGGCCGATGGCGCGCCGGTCATGGGCGAGAAGTTCATCCAGTGGGTGATCGAAGACCACTTCATCGCCGGCCGCCCGGCCTGGGAGAAGGTCGGCGCCGAGATGGTCACGTCTGTGCTGCCGTTCGAAGAAGCGAAGATCCGCATCCTCAATTCCAGCCACAGTTGTTTTGCCTGGGCCGGCACCTTGCTGGGCCTGCAATACATCCATGAAGGCGTGGCGCATCCGGCGATCCGCCAGATGGCATACGACTATGTGACGAACGACGTGATCCCCTCGCTGCACGCCGAGCAAAGCCCGTATCCGCTAAACCTGGCGGCCTACCGCGATGTGGTGATCGACCGCTTCAGCAACCCTTATCTGCAGGACACCAACCAGCGCGTGGCGATGGATGGCTTTTCGAAGATTCCCGGCTTCCTGTGGCCGACCTTCCGTGAATGCATGGCGCGCGGGGCTTCGATCGCAGCCACGGCCAAGCTGCCGGCGCTGTTCTTCGAATTCCTCGGCCGCTGGCACCGCGGCGAGCTGGCCTACACCTACCAGGACCAGAGCATGGACCCGGGCGCGGCGCATGCATTTTTTGCGGCGCCCGATCCGTTGCTGGCGTTTTGCTGTGACCCGATCCTGTGGGGCCCGCTCGCCGGCAACCACACGCTGGTTGCGGCGATGAAGCAGGCGCACCAGGAAGTGCTCGCCTTTGTGAAAGAGAACTCCCATGGCTGAAACGCACACACATTCGAAGGTACTCGCCGACCACCACGCGCTCATCACCGGCGGCGGAGGCGGCATCGGCCTGGCGGTCGCCGAGGCCTACCTGAAAGAAGGCGCGAACTGCACGATCGCCGATCTGCCAGCAGCGCCTTCGGCCGGCGTGCAGGCGCTGCTCGCGGCGCATCCTGAGCAACTGCAATATGTGGCCGGTGACGTGACGAAGGCCGAGAGCATTGCCTCGATGATCGCCGCCGGCCGTGCGCGCTTCGGCACCATCACGCTGCTCTTCAACAATGCGGCGGTGTTCGATCTGGCGCCGCTGCTCGAATCCGACGAGCGCAGCTACCAGCACATCTTCGATGTCAACGTGAAGGGCATGTTCTTCACCATGCAGGCGGTCTTGCAGCAGATGGTCGAAGCCGACACCACCACGCAGCGCCGCTGCAGCATCATCAACCTGGCCTCGCAGGCCGGGCGGCGCGGCGAGGCGCTGGTGTCGCACTACTGCGCGAGCAAGGCGGCGGTGATCAGCTACACGCAATCGGCAGCGCTCGCGATGGCGCCGCACGGCATTCGCGTCAACGGCATCGCGCCGGGCGTGGTCGACACGCCGATGTGGGGGCAGGTGGATGCGCTCTTCGCCAAGGCCGAAGGCCTGAAGATCGGCGAGAAGAAGATCGCCGTGGGCCTGGCCGTGCCGCTGGGCCGCATGGGCGTGCCGGACGAGATTGCCGATGCGGCCGTGTTCCTCGCCAGCGCAGCCTCGCGCTACGTGACGGCGCAGACGCTGAACGTCGATGGCGGCAGCGTGATGAGCTGATGCCGCGCCTGATGCATAGTCCGCCCAGACCCGCAGGACTCCCGATGATCAGCAACCGATCCCGCACGCCCGAACTCGAACACGACCTGGTTCGCAACCCGACGCTGGGCTACGAAGCCGCGGGCACCTATGGCTATGTGCGCTGCCTGGAGCACGGCGTGCCCAACCCGTTGGTGCGCTGGCATTACCACGAAGAGTACGAGTTGCATCTGATCGTGCGGACGCACGGCAAGGTCTTCGTGGGCGACTACATCGGCCACTTCGAACCCGGCCACCTGGTGCTCACCGGCCCGCGCCTGCCGCACAACTGGATCTCGACCGACATCCCGCCCGAAGGCGTGGCGCAGCGCGATGTGGTGCTGCAATTCCAGGGCGAGCCGCTGCTGCGCGCCGCCGAGCTGATCTGCGACCTGCGCGATGTGCTGCCGCTGCTGGAGCGCGCGCGCCACGGCATCGAGTTCTTCGGCATGACCGAGCGCGCCCGCGAGCGGCTGGAGCGCATCAAGAGCCTGCATGGGCTCAAGCGCTTCACCGAGTTCCTGCAGTTCATCGGCGAGCTGGCCGATTGCACCGATTACCGCCTGCTGTCGAGCGCGCCGCTGCAAAGCTTCGAGGACGACACCTCGCTTGCGCAGATCAGCGCCATCGTCGACTACATCACCGAGAACTGCGCGCAGCCGTTCTCGATGGCCGAGCTGAGCGCGCGCGTGAACATGAGCGAGAGCCAGTTCTCGCGCTACTTCCGCCGCACCACCGGCAATACCTTCACCGATTTCGTCAACCGCCTGCGCATCACGCGCGCCTGCCAGCTGCTGATGGACACCGACCGCTACATCACCAACGTCTGCTACGACTCGGGCTTCAACAACGTGGCCAATTTCAACCGGCGCTTTCTCGAGATCAAGGGCATGACGCCAAAGGAATTCCGGCGCCAGGGCGAAGCGCGCTTCGGCGTGCAGCGTTGAACAGGCAGGACGCACGCATGTACCTCGGACTCGATCTCGGCACCTCCGAACTCAAGGCGCTGCTGCTGGCGCCCGACCACACGGTCGTGGCGGTGGCGCGCGCGCCGCTCACGGTCTCTCGGCCGCATCCGCTGTGGTCGGAGCAAGAGCCGGTGCATTGGTGGCAGGCGCTGGAATCGGTCATGGCGCAGCTCGCCACTGAGGAGCCCGCGGCCTTGCGCCAGGTGCGCGCGATCGGCCTCTCGGGCCAGATGCACGGCGCGGTGCTGCTCGATGGCGACGACGAAGTGCTGCGCCCGGCCATCCTCTGGAACGATGGCCGCAGCGGCGCCGAATGCGAAGCGCTCACCCGCGCCGTACCGAACCTGACGCAGATCACCGCCAACCTCGCGATGCCGGGCTTCACTGCGCCGAAGCTCATGTGGGTGCGCACGCACGAGCCGGAGCTCTTCGGCCGCGTCGCGCGCGTGCTGCTGCCCAAGGATTACCTGCGCCTGCGGCTCACCGGCCAGGCCGTCACCGACTGCTCCGATGCTTCCGGCACGCTGTGGCTCGATGTGGCCGCGCGGCGCTGGTCGGCCGAGGTGCTCGCCGCCTGCGGGCTGACGGAAGCGCAGATGCCGCGGCTGGTCGAGGGCAGTGAATCCTCGGGCACGGTCTTGCCCGAACTCGCTGAGCGCTTCGGGTTGTGTGCCGATGTGATGGTGGCCGGCGGTGGCGGTGACAACGCGGCGAGCGCGGTCGGCATCGGCGCGGTCTCGCCGGGGCAGGGCTTCCTGTCGCTGGGCACCTCGGGCGTCATATTCGTGGCGACCGATCGCTTGATCCCGAACCCGGTGCAGGCGATGCACGCGTTCTGCCACGCGCTGCCGTTGTGCTGGCACCAGATGTCGGTGATGCTCTCGGCCGCGAGCGCGGTGAGCTGGGCGGTGCGCAGCTTCGGCTTTGCCGACGAAGCCGCGCTGATGGCCGCGGCCGAAAGCCTGTCGCCCGCGGCCTGCGCCGAGGCGCCGCTGTTCCTGCCCTACCTCTCGGGCGAACGCACGCCGCACAACAACCCGCTCGCCACCGGCTCGCTGATCGGCCTCACGCACACGCACGATGCGGCGGCGGTGGCGTATGCCGTCGTCGAAGGCGTGAGCTTCGGGCTGCTCGATGGCTACCGCACGCTCTCGCTGCCGGAGGCGAACCGCGTGGCGGCGCTGTCGGTGGTGGGCGGCGGCTCGCGCAGCGAATACTGGGTGCAGTTGCTGGCCTCGGTGCTCGATGTGCCGCTGCTGTTGCATGCGGGTGGCGAGGCCGGTGGCGCACTCGGCGCGGCCCGGCTGGGCTGGCTGGCGGATGCGGGAACGACGCCTGAGACGCTGTCGCAGATCTGCCCCAGCCCGCCGGTGCGCAAACGCTTCGAACCGTTGGCGGCGCAGCGCGCCTGGCTCACGCCGCGGCACGCGCGCTTTCGTGCGCTCTACACCGCGCTGAACGGAACTGCTAGCTGAACAGGCCGCAAGCTGTTGCAAACTTCCCCCAAGGGAAGGATGGAAAGTGACACAGTTCACGCCGATCATCGTGACCGCTGCTGGCAATGGCGCCGGCCCGGGAGACACCACGATGCATTTCGACGAACGCAATATCGGCGACTACCGCGTTTACGCCGGCGCCATGGAAGCGCCCATCGGCGAGGGTTACACCGCCACCATGGTCGTGCAGCGCCTGCGCGGTGTGCCCAACGCACCGCGCGAGATCTACCGCGACGAAGGCCTGGCGGGCGGCCACCGCTGGGAATCGCCCGCCGCCGCGCTGAGCTACGCGCTGAGCAAGGCGCAGGAAGTCATCAGCAAACAATCGCGGGTGCTGGTGAGCTGAATCGCCGAAGCGAAGCCCCCGTGAAACTGGGCAGCGTAGGCGATTCGAATTCAGGCCTGCGTTGCGCGACTCGGTACGCGCAAGGTTGCGGCCTGAATTGGCGGGCTCCCGAATAGCCCGTGTCGATGCGGGACTTGGGCGCCTCGCCAAACGATGCCTTTAGACTCGGCCGGCCCCTCCTGCCGACTCTTCTCCCGCATCGATGCCCCACAACGTCAGCCTGATCTCCACCATCGCCGCCGGTCTCGGGCTGGCGCTCATCCTGGGATTCATCGCTGCGCGCGTCAAGGTGCCGCCGCTGGTCGGCTACCTGCTCGCCGGCATCCTGATCGGCCCGGCCACGCCCGGCTTCGTGGCTGATGTGGACCTGGCCGGCCAGTTGGCCGAAATCGGCGTGATGCTGCTGATGCTCGGCGTGGGCCTGCATTTTCGCTGGCCGATCTGCTGGCCGTCAAGCGCATCGCGGTGCCCGGTGCGCTGTTGCAGATCACCGTCGCCACCTTGCTCGGCATGGCCACGGCCCACTGGTGGGGCTGGAATATCGGCGCGGCGCTGGTCTTCGGGCTGGCGCTCTCGGTCGCCAGCACGGTGGTGCTGCTTCGGGCGCTCGAATCGCGCGGCGTGCTCGAATCGGTCAACGGGCAAATCGCAGTCGGCTGGCTGATCGTCGAGGACCTGGTGATGGTGCTGGTGCTGGTGCTGCTGCCGCCGCTCGCGCCGATCTTGCTGGGTGATGCGGCCGCGGCCGATCCCAACGGGCCCAGCATCTGGGCGACGCTCGGCATCACGCTCGCAAAGGTGGCGGCCTTCATCGCGCTGATGCTGGTCGTCGGCAAGCGCGTCTTCCCCAAGCTGCTGTGGCTGGTGGCGCGCACCGGCTCGCGCGAGCTGTTCACGCTGTGCGTGATCGCCGGCGCGGTGAGCGTGGCGTACGGGTCGGCCAAGCTCTTCGATGTGTCGTTCGCGCTCGGCGCCTTCTTCGCCGGGATGATGATGCGCGAGTCGGAATTCAGCCACCGCGCGGCCGAAGAATCGTTGCCGCTGCGCGATGCGTTCTCGGTGCTGTTCTTCGTCTCGGTCGGCATGCTGTTCGACCCGCGCGTGCTGATCGACGAGCCGCTCAAGGTGCTGGCGGTGGTGGCCATCATCATGATCGGCAAGACCATCGCCGCGGTGGTACTGGTCATGGCCTTCCGCTACCCGCTCAACAGCGCGCTGACGGTGGGCGCGAGCCTGGCGCAGATCGGAGAGTTCTCGTTCATCCTGGCTGGGCTGGGGGTGGCGCTGAAGCTGCTGCCGGTGCAGGGGCAAAGCCTGATTCTCGCGGGCGCGTTGATCTCGATCGCGCTCAACTCACTGCTCTTCACTGCGGTGGAGCCGGCGCAAAAGTGGATCCGCAAACGCTCGGCGCTCGCCCGCAAGCTGGAACTGCGGGCCGATCCCTTGGCCGAGCTGCCGATGTCGACCGACCAGGCGATGCTGAGCGGCCAGGTCGTCCTGGTGGGCTACGGGCGCGTGGGCAAGCGCATCGCCAAGTCGCTGACGGAAAAGGGCGTGCCCTTCGTGGTGGCCGAGCAAAACCGCGAGTTCGTGGAGCAACTGCGCGCCCAGGGCGTGCCGGCGGTTTCGGGTGATGCGGCCGACCCTGCCGTGCTGATCCAGGCGCACATCGCGCAGGCCGGCATGCTGGTGATCGCCACGCCGGACACCTTCAGCGTGCGCAAGATGGTGGAGACGGCGCGGGCGCTGAACCCGGCGATCGAGGTCGTGGTGCGCACGCATAACGAGGAAGAAAGCCAGTTGCTGGAGAGCGAAGGGCTCGGCAAGGTCTTCATGGGCGAGCACGAATTGGCGCTCGGCATGGCCGGGCACGTGCTCTCGCGGATGAAGCGCCCCGGCTAGACGACAGGGAGGTCGGCGCGGGGCGGCGGATCGATCAGGCGGCGATGGCGGCGGCGGCCGTCGCGATGCACTTGTTGCACTTGCCGAGGCCCGGCAGGCGGGCGTCGGGCTTGCCGTCGCCGGTCTTGAAGTTGGCTTGGCAGCGGCGGCAGACGTACATCTTCGAACTCGACATCATCGGCTTGACGCCGGGCTCGCCGGAAGGGCGGGCGGCGACGTACTCGGCCTGGGTCTGGCGCAGCTTTTGCGCGGGTTCGGGAACGGCAACGGGGGTGGGGCGACGTGTGGCCATGGCGGTCCTGAGTGTGTACAAGCGAACCGCTTCGCCAGCCAGGCCGGCGCGCGGTCAAGACCCCGATTGTCCCAGCATTCGGCGCAGCGCGTGTAAATGCATTCCCGGCCACGCGCAGGGAAATGATCGGAGTCGCTGTTCGCGACCCCGATCAGGCGGTTGAGCGGCCCGTTGGAATGTCGTTCCGATCGTCATTCCGGGCTTTGCCCCGGTCGTCGTCCGACCGCGTTCAGGCCGATTCGACCAGCAGCTTCATACCGATTCGACCAGCAGGTCGAAGTGCTCCACCACCGGCGGCACCGCGAAGAACGGCCCGACGATCGCGCGCCACTGCGGAAACAGCGGCCCGCCGCGGAAGTCCACCGTGTGGTTCTCCAGCGTGTCCCAGTAGATCATCAGCACATAGCGCTCCGCCGTTTCGATGCCCTTCTGCACCTTGTAGCCGCGGAAGCCGGGTGATTTGGCGATCACGGTTTCGACGCCGCGCTGGATGGCTTCGGCAAAAGCGGCCTGCTGGCCGGGCGGGATGCGGATGTCTGCGTGTTCGAGGATCATGGTCGGGCTTCTCCGAAAGGTCGGTCGCGTCGCGCGTGGGTGGCGCTTGGGTAAGGTTCCCGGCGAGGCGTTGGCGCGTATTGTGGGCTGTTGGCGCGACACGTGTTGGCGGCGCCGCGAGCCGCGTCAAACGCCCAGAAAAGCCGTCAGCGCCGCGTCGTCTTGCGCGAGCGCAGCCGATGGGCCTTCGAGCACGATCAGCCCTTTTTCCAGCACTACCGCGCGGTCGGTATGGGCCAGCACGGCGCGGTAGTTCCGGTCGACGATGAGGGTGGCGATGCCGGTTGCGCGGATCTCGCCGATCACGCGCCAGATCTCGGCCACGATCAGCGGCGCCAAGCCTTCGGTGGCTTCGTCGAGGATCATCAGTTGCGGGTTGGTCAGCAGCGCGCGGCCGATGGCCAGCATCTGCTGCTCGCCGCCCGAAAGCTGCTGGCCGCCGTGCTGCAGCCGCTCTGCCAGGCGTGGGAAGGTCGCCAGCACGCGATCCAAAGTCCAGTCGCGCTGGCCGTGGACGCCGGGCCGCGCGGCCATCACCAGGTTCTCGCGCACCGACAGGTTGGGGAAGATGCCTCGGCCTTCGGGCACGTAGCCGATGCCGAGGCGAGCCATGCGCTCTGGTGGCCAGCCGGTGACGTCGCGCTCGATCGCGCTGGCTGCGTTGCCGGGTGCATGCGTCCCGCTGCCGTCGGTCCAGCACACGCTGCCCGCCGTCGCCCGCACATAGCCCATCAGCGTGCGGATCAGCGTGGTCTTGCCCATGCCGTTGCGCCCCAGCAGGCCGAGCGAGGTGCCAGCCGCCAGCGACAAGCTCACACCGCGCAGGATGTGGCTGTCGCCGTAAGAGGCGTTGAGGCCGGTGACGGTCAGCATGGTGGGGTCGTTCGCAAGGTTCTCAGGCCGCGTGCGCATCGCCAAGGTATGCAATCCGCACTTCGCGACTGGTGCGGATGCGCTCCGGCACATCGCTCGCGATGACCTCGCCATTGACCATCACCGTGATGCGATCGGCGATGCGAAACACAGCGTCCATGTCGTGCTCGACCAGCAGCACCGCGTGGCTGCGTTTGAGCGCGACCAGCAGCGCCAGCATGCGCTCGGTTTCTTCGGCGCCCATGCCGGCGAGCGGCTCGTCGAGCAGCAACACTCGCGGGCGCGTGGCCAGGCACATCGCGATCTCGAGCTGGCGTTGCGCACCGTGGCTCAGCGTGCCGGCGATGCGCTGTGCTTCGTCTTGCAGGCCGGCCGAGGCGAGCGCTTCCCGTGCGATGGCCACGCTGCTCTGGCACCGCTGGGCCGCTTGCCACAGCGCCCAGTTGCGCGGCAGCGCAGCTTGGGCGCAGAGGCGGCAGTTCTCCAGCACGCTGAAGGCATGGAAGATGGTGGTGCGCTGGTAGCTGCGGCCCACGCCGGCGCGGGCGCGGTGCGGCTGCGGCCAGGTGGTGATGTCGCGGCCATCGAGTGCTATGCGCCCCTCGCTCGCGGCCAGTTCACCCGAGAGCATGTTGATCAGCGTCGACTTGCCCGCGCCGTTGGTGCCGATGACGGCGTGGACTTCGCCGATGTGCAGGTCGAGGGACACGGCGCTCACGGCCGTCAGCCCGCCAAAGCGGCGCGTGAGCGATGTCGCGCGCAGCATGGGCGGCGCCTCGGGTGTGCGATCGACGGCGATGCCGGGATCAACCATGCGATGCTCCCGCCGAGGGCCGCAGCCGCGCCGTCAAGCCAACCAGCCCACGCGGCAACCACGCGACGAAGCCGATGATCGTCAAGCCCAGCGTGAGCTGCCAGTGCACCGCCAGCGGCCCGAGCAGCGCTTCCGACTGAAACAACTCCTTCAACAAGGTGAAGGCCACGGCGCCGACCACCGCGCCGCGCAGGCTGCCGATGCCGCCCAGGATCACCATCAACAACACAGCGCCCGACTCGTGCCAGCTCAGCAACTCGGGGTTGACGGCACCGTCCTTCACCGCAAGCAGAAAGCCTGCGAGGCCCGCCAGCGCACCGGCGATCACAAAGGCCGCGAGCTTGTAGCCGTAGGTCGAAAAACCCGCCGCCCGCATGCGCTGCTCGTTGACGCGAATGCCCGCCAGCGCATGGCCGAAGCGCGAGCGCTGGATGAGCGCGAGCAGGCCGTAGGCGAAGACGAGCGAGGTCAGCACGGTGTAGTACATCGGCAACCGCGCATCGAGGTTCAGCAACGTTTTGCCAGCGACTTCCAACACCGGCTTCACGTATAAAAAGATGCCATCGCTGCCACCGGCAAGCTTGGTGTCGTGGAAGACGAAGTAGGCCATCTGTGCGAAGGCGAGCGTCACCATGATGAAGTAGACGCCGCGCGTGCGCAGGCTCAAAGCCCCCACGAAAAGCGCATAGGCCGACGCGGCGAGCACCGCCATCGCCAGCAGCTTGGCCGCAGAGCCGCCGCTGTCGCCCGAGCCCAGCACCGTCACATAAGCGCCGATGCCCAGGAACGCCGCATGCCCCAGGCTCACCAGGCCGGCCGCGCCCACCAGCAGCTGCAGGCTGAGCGCGAAGACGGCGTAGATCGAGATGCGCACGACCATGTCTTGCGCATACGGCGAGATCACGAATGGCAGCGCCGCCAGAACGACCGCCGCCAGCAGCGGCAAGGCATGGTTGATGCGCGCGCCGGCCGCCATCAGTAGCTGCGCTTCATCAGGCCTTCGGGCCGCCACACCAGCACGATCGCCATCAGCAGGTAGACGCCGATGCCGCTGTATTCGGCGAAGAAGACCTTGCCGAAGGTATCCACGAACCCCACCAACAGAGAAGCGATGAGCGCCCCGCTGATCGAGCCGATGCCGCCGATCACCACCACCACGAAGCAGATGATCAGCACGCTGCCGCCCATGCCCGGGTACACCGAAGAAAGCGGCGCCGCGATCATGCCGGCGAGCGCCGCGAGCGCCACGCCGCCGGCGAAGACGATGCGGTAGAGAAGCTTGATGTCGATGCCCAAGCCGCGCACCATGTCGCGGTTGCTCGCGCCGGCGCGGATCATCATGCCGAGCCGCGTGCGGTTGACGACGAAGTAGAGCGCCAGCGCGACGACGATGCAGGCCACCGAGGCGAACACCCGATACCACGGGTACGACATCAGCCCGCCGAGTTTGAAGCCGCCCACGAGCCACGGCGGTGGCAGCACGCCGTGCACCTCGTTGCCGACCAGCATGCTGCGCAGCTCCTCGAAGACCAGGATCAGCGCGTAGGTCATCAGCACCTGCTGCAAATGCTCGCGCTGATAGAGGAAGGCGAAGAACGCCCATTCCAGCACATAGCCGAACGCCGCCGCGAGCAGCACGCCGACCAGAAGCTGCGTCAGGAACCAGTCACCGAAATACGGCGCCAGCACGAAGGCCATATAGGCGCCGATCATGTAGAAGCTGCCGTGCGCCAGGTTGATCACGCCCATGATCCCGAAGATCAGCGTGAGTCCGCTCGCCACCAGAAACAGCAGCAAGCCGTACTGCACGGCGTTGAGGCATTGAACGAGGAAGGTCGGGAGGTCCATGGGGTTCGATCAGGCGGCGATCAGACCGGCACGGCCTTGAACGGATCGAACACCGCGACCTGCGTGGGCGCGAAGTGGCGCACGTTGCGCGTGGCAACGGTCAGCCGGTGCGAGGCGGCGGTGGCGGCGATGAGCAGGTCGGCGCCATCGTGGCCCAGCGCGGCCGAGAAGCGACCCCACCGCCGCGCGATGTCGGGCGTGACCGGCAGCACCCGGTCGCCGTAGAAACGCAGCAGGTCTTCCAGCCAGTGCAGCAGTGCTTGTGCAAAGGCTTCGTCCTGCGCCTTGGCGATGCCGCGCTCGATCTCGCCGATGGTGACGACGCTCAGGTACACATCGCGCTCCTGCAGGCCGCGCATCCACGCGATCACGCGCGGGTTGGGGCGTGACTTGCGCAGCTCGGACACCACCACGGTGTCGAGCAGGATCATTCGAACGCCACGTCGCGCAGGCGAATGGCCGGGCGGGTGGTGGCATCAGTCGATGTCTTGGCCCGAGCGGGTGCGGCTTTCGTCCTGGCGCGCGGCATGGCCAGCAGGTGATCGATGAACCCCGGCGCCTGCGCGCGGTCGCCCTGGCGCAGCCGTTCGTATTCGCTGGCGGCCACCACGATCACAGCATTCTTGCCGTGCCGCGTGACCAGTTGCGCCTCACCATTCAAGGCGGCATCGACCACGGCGCTGAACTGCGCCTTGGCATCCTGAAGCCGCCATGTGGTGTGATGCATGATGAACCGAACTGGTCAGATGAACTGGTCAGATTTTAGCATCGGAGGCTGGCAGCGACGCCTCGCTTTCCGACCTTGGCCGTCGCCGGAATGCTGTGATCTTCGGCCTAGCCGCCGACGCGCATCGCGCCCGTCTCGCTGCCCTGCACGAAGTTCACCGGCCGAGAGTCGGCCTGCGTGCGGCAGGCACTCGCGGTGCAGATATGTTGCACCAGCCGCGGTGTGATGTTGGCGTTCGGCTCGGCAGGCAGCGGTGCTTCGATCTGCGGCAGTGTGACCTCGCCAGCCACTGGCCCTTCGGTGAGCGAATCACACCCCGTCCAGTAGCCGACGAAGCGATAGGCGCTGGCGCCGGGTTTGCCATCGGCCCACGGCACCAGCACGACCGAGGTCCAGCGCTGGAAGCGGCCGCTCTTGCCGAGCCCGGTGTGGGTGAATTCGAGGCAGGTGCCCCAGCGTTTCCCTGCGGCAAAAACCTTCTGGCTGTCGAGTGGCGTCCAGTCGACGTCCGGGGCCCGGTCTGGCAGGCGGGTGACGGTGAGCAGCGCGCGTCGGGCGGTGTCGGTGATGCGGCCGCTGTCGCGCCAGATCACCAGCCCATCGACCCAGGCGCCGCAGCCTTCGGCGGGGCAGCCGAGGTCGGCAGCGACAGCTTCGAGGCGAACCGGCGTGCGGCCCGCGATCAGCAGCGCGCGCAGGTCGGTGGCGTTCTGGACGGTGGTGTTGCCCGCTGTGGCCGCAGCTACGGTCGCGGGCCTGCTCGCACCCGCAGTGGCAGCCACGCCCGGGGACTCCGCCGCCGAGCAGGCGATCATCATCGAGCCCATGATCGAGCCCAGCAGTGCCGAGGCGGCCCTCACGCGCCGCCGCATCAGTTGTATTCCTTGTTGCCGCTGGCCTTGACGAAGTCGGGGTTGTACTTCCAGAAGATGGTGCCGCCGTGCCCTGCGGTGGAGATGAACTTGTAGTTCCATTTACCGCGCGACTTCAGTTTGGTCTCCGGGTCCCACCAGGCTTCGCCCGGCACATCTTTTTCGGCGATGCCGTAGATGTTGTGCGCGGCGTCGGCGAAATGGATGCCGGCGCGCACCTTGGCGTGCTTGGCGTAGTTGCTCTTGATGTCTGCGCCGTCCCAGAAGTAGCCGCCGTTCGAATAGTCGGTGCCTTTGGCGGAAAGCGCATTGGTGGCGGCGCGCACGGCATCGGCCATGCCCGGGCTCTTGGCGATCTCGGCGTCGGTTGCTTTCATCAGCTTGGCATAGCGCTGGCTGCCGTCGTGCGCGGCAAAGGCGAAGGTCTTGTCGGCGGCGATGAAGCCGGCGATGGTCGCGTAGCCGCGCGCCGTCTGCTGCCGGACCAGCACGTTGGCGATGGCCGCCATCTCCTCGAACACATCCTTCACCGAGCCTTCGCCATAGGCGGTGGCGGCGAGCGTGCGCGTGCCTTCGTCCAGCGGTGGGGCCGGCGGCTCGGTGGCCGCAGCCATCTCGACATACGGCCCATCGTCTGCGCACACCGTGCCGGGCGGCGGCGCCCAGAACTGCGCCAGCGTGCCGTCGTAAGCCGACCAGTTGGCGCCGAGCGCACTGATCGAACCGGCCCAGTTCAAGGGCCCGGGAATGCGACATCCGCTCATGGTCTGTCCTTCACGACAAGGCTGGAGCGGGGAGCTTACCGCGCTGCTCGGCGGGCGCCATCCCTTAGAGCTTGCAGCCCCGCGCCGGATCGGCCAGCGCCTTCACGGCAATCGCGCGGTACTCGTTGTTGATGCCCTTGACCTCGCGCAGGTAGATGTCCTGCACGGGGTTGCCGGCGGCGGAGAGGGTGAACTTGCCGCGCGGGCTGTCGACCGGGGTCTTGCGCATGGCGGCGGTCAGCGCGTCGCGTTGGGTCAGGTCGCCCTTGACGGCGTTCAGGCCGGCGGCGAGGATTTGCGCGGCGTCGTAGCCCTGCACGGCGTACACGTCGGCATTGGCCTTGTAGGTCAGCGCAAAGCTCTTGCGGAAGGCGTTGTTGCGCGGCGTGTCGAGGTTGTCGGCGTAGTGCAGCGTGGTGAGCATGCCTTGGGCCGCAGCGCCTTGGGCTTCGAGCGTGCCGTCGGTCAGGAAGCCGGGGCCGTAGAGCGGGATGGTCTTGTTGAGCCCGGCGGCCACATAGTCCTTGACGAACTTGACGGCGCCGCCACCGGCGAAGAACGCATACACCGCGTCGGGCTTTTGCGCAGCGATCTCGGTCAGCAGCGCCTGGAACTCGACGCCGGGGAACGGCAGTGTCAGGTCTTTGACGACCTTGCCGCCGCCCTTCTCGAAGGCCTCGGTGAAGCCCTTGGCCGATTCGTTTCCGGCCGCGTAATTCCAGGTGATGGTGATCGCCTTTTTCGCACCTTTTTCGGCTGCGACCTTGCCCATTGCAAAGGCCGGCTGCCAGTTCGAGAACGAGCTGCGCACGATGTTCGGGCCGCACATGGCCCCGGTGATGGCGTCGGCGCCGGCGTTCGGGATGATGAGCAGCGTGTTGTTGTCCTTGGCGGCCTTGGCCATCGCGAGCGCCACGCCGGAGTGCACCGTGCCGACAAGCACATCCACGTTGTCGCGCTTGATCAGCTTGTTGACGTTGTCCGTGGCCTTCGACGGCTCCGATTCGTCGTCGACCTTGAAGTACTGGATCTCGCGCCCGGCCAGCTTGCCGCCGTGCTCCTGCACATAGAGCTTGAAGCCGCTTTCGATCATGTTGCCGAGGCTTGCATAGGTGCCGGTGTAGGGCAGCATGAAGCCGACCTTGAGCGGCGCGCCGGCCTGCGCCTGCGCCTGCGCGCCGACCGTGGTCAGGGCGGCAAAGGCGAGCGCGGTGATCCGGGCGATGCGCTTCATGGACGAGGGGGCGGTCTTCTGCATGGGATGGTTCCTGCGGGGAGTGCGTTGAAGCGGGTGAATCAGATCGGGGTGTGTTCGCGGATGAATCGGGCTGCGGCTTCGGCCAGGATTTGCGGCTGGTCACGGTGCGGCGAATGCCCGCAATCGGGGATGACCAGCAGCTCGGTCTGAGGCACACGGCGGGCAATGCCGCGGATCTGTTCGAGTGTGCCGTACTCGTCGTTCGCGCCCTGCACCGCGAGCAAGGGGCAGGTGATGGCGGCGATCTCGGCCTCGATGTTCCACGCGCGAAAGGCCGGGCTCAGCCACACGTCGTTCCAGCCGCGAAACGCCGAATCGGGGTCGTCATGGTAGCGGGCCAGGCGGGCGCGCAGGTCGGTCGTGGCATAGGCCTCGCGCGCCTTTTCGATGCTCGCGATCGACAGGTCTTCGACGAAGATGTGCGGCGCCACGACCACGATGCCGGCCACGTCGAACGCCGCCGCGTGCAGCAGCGCGATCGAGGCGCCATCGCTGTGGCCGAAGAGCCAGGGGCGCTGGATGTTCAGCGCCGCGAGCAAGGCCGGCAGCGCTTGCGTGGCCTGCGTGTGCATGAAGCCGGGCGGCCAGTATTCATCGCGCGGCTTGGGCGTGGAGCCGCCATAGCCATAGCGCGAGAAGACGAGTCCGCGGAACCCGTGGGCCTCGCAAAACGATGCGGGGAAATCCTGCCACATCGCGACCGAGCCCAGCCCTTCATGCAGAAACACGACGGTCGGGAAGCGCGATGCCGCATCGCCGACCCATTGGTATTCGATCCGCGCCGGCCGGGCGGCCCCATCGATTCGAACGAACTGCACACCGCGCACCGGCGCCGCCGCCGTCGTCATGGAGCTTCGCGCTCGCGCAGCCGAAAGCGCTGGATCTTGCCGGTGGCGGTCTTGGGCAGCTCGGTGATGAACTCGATGAAGCGCGGGTACTTGTAGGGCGCCAGGCGCTCCTTCACGAAGGCCTTCAGGTCGTCTTCGCTCACCTGATGGCCGGCATGCAGCACCACGCAGGCCTTGGTCTTGGTGAGGCCGTCGGCGTCGATCTTGCCGATCACTGCGCATTCGAGCACGGCCGGGTGCTGCATCAGCGTGGCCTCCACTTCGAAGGGCGAAACGTAGACGCCGCTCACCTTGAGCATGTCGTCGCTGCGGCCGGCGTACACATAGCAGCCGGTCTCGTCCTGCGAATACTTGTCGCCGGTCTTGGTCCACTCGCCCTGGAAGGTGGCGCGCGACTTCTCGCGCTGCGCCCAGTACATCAGCGCCGAACTCGGCCCGCTGACAAACAGGTCGCCTATCTCGCCGGGCGCTGCGTTGGCGCCGTCTTCCGTCACCAGCCGCAGCTTGTAGCCCGGCACCACGCGGCCGGTGCTGCCGTAGCGCACCTCGCCCGGGCGGTTGGAGAGGAAGATGTGCAGCATCTCCGTCGAGCCCAGGCCATCGACGATCTCGCAGCCGAAGCGCGCTGTGAAACGTTCGCCGATCTCGCGCGGCAGCGCTTCGCCGGCCGATGAGCAGAGGCGCAACTTCACCTGCGA
>JAMFRW010000469.1 GCA_026224975.1 Rhodoferax sp.
GTCACAAGCAGCAATCCATGATCCTGGTGCCGATGGAGACGGCGGGTATCGAGGTCAAGCGTCCCCTCCCCGTGTTCGGCTTCTACGGCGTGCCCGATCGCGCCTCGGAAGTTCTCTTCACCAATGTGCGGGTGCCGAAGGAGAACATGCTGCTCGGCGAAGGCCGCGGCTTCGAGATCGCGCAGGGCCGCCTCGGCCCCGGGCGCATCCACCACTGCATGCGCCTGATCGGCCTGGCCGAACGCGCGCTGGAGCTGATGTGCGAGCGCGCCGCCGCGCGCGTGGCGTTCGGCAAGCCGCTGTCGCACCAGACCGTCACGCAGGAACGCATCGCCGAGGCGCGTTGCCAGATCGACATGGCGCGGCTGCTCACGCTGAAGGCCGCGTGGATGATGGACGTCGCCGGCAACAAGACGGCGAAGGCCGAGATCGCGATGATCAAGGTCGTCGCGCCCAACATGGCCTGCCGCGTGATCGACTGGTCGATGCAGGTGTTCGGCGCGATGGGCATGTCCGAGGACGCGCCGCTGGCGTACTTCTATACGGTGGCCCGTACCCTGCGCTTCGCCGACGGCCCGGACGAGGTGCACCGCAACTCGATCGCGAAGATCGAACTGGGCAAGCAAACCCAGCGGCCCGGCGATGCTAGACGCTCTTCCTGAGCGCTTCTTCCACCGCCGCCGCCACGGCGATGCAGGTCTCGAGCACCTGCACGCGCGGCACGCTCGCCGACTGGCGGATCACCACCTGCCCGCGCGCCAGGCGCAGGATGAACGGCTCGGCCGACACGGCCTCGATGGGCATCACCTCGGCGCGTCGATGCAGCGCCGTCGCGATGCCGCCGGCCAGCCAGCGCTGCACCCATGCGGTGTCGTTGCTGATCGCGCCGTAGCGATCCCGCAGCGGCACGCCCATCTGGTTCGGGCTGAGCTTGGCGTGCATCGCGAGCCAGCGCATTTCCTCGGGTGTCTCGTCGTCGAGCCGGGTCTGCACGTTGTCGATGAACTGCGCGTAGACCTCGTGGTCGAGGCGCGCGAGCAGCGGCCGGTCGAGGACCAGCGCCTGCACGTCGGAGTTCTGCGCCACCTCGAAGCGGATGCGGAACTCGTGGCTGCTCATGAAGGTGCGTTGCGACGGGCCCCACTCGATGCGCCAGCCCGCGTGGCGCGGGTTGTGATCCATGGCCCAGCCGTCGTGCGCGATCGTGCGCTTGAGCGTCCAGTGATGCGCCTGGGCCCATGCCGCGAACTCCGCCCAGGCCGGAAGTGCCCCTCCCCAGCTAAACCATCGTCGCACTGCATCGAGCATGATGTTGTATTGTTCGTCACCAGCGCCTCGCAGGGCGCTTGAGGAGGCATCCGCCATGATCGAAGTGTAGTCGTGGGCCACGCCGAACGGCCACAAGGTCCACATCATGCTTGAAGAATGCGGCTTGCCGTATCGCGTGAACGCGGTGGACATCGGTGCGGGAGACCAGTTCAAACCGGACTTCCTCAAGATCAGCCCGAACAACAAGATCCCGGCCATCGTCGACCCCGACGGCCCCGACGGCAAGCCGATCCAGTTGTTCGAATCCGGCGCCATCCTGCTGTACCTCGCGGGCAAGACCGGGTGCTTCCTGCCGGCCTCGGTGTCCGAGCGCTACGAGATGCTGCAGTGGCTCATGTTCCAGACGGGCGGCGTCGGCCCGATGCTGGGCCAGGCCCACCACTTCCGCATCTACGCGCCCGAGAAGATCGCCTACGCGATCGACCGCTACACCAACGAGGCGCGGCGGCTCTACGGCGTGATGGACAAGCGCCTGGCCAAGTCGCGCTACATCGGCGGCAAGGACTACGGCATCGCCGACATGGCCATCTTCCCGTGGCTGCGTTCGTGGAAGAACCA
>JAMFRW010000470.1 GCA_026224975.1 Rhodoferax sp.
AGCCCATCATCCTGCACCGCGATGCCGTCTCGGGTGGCGGCTACGCGATGCTGGGCACCGTGATCAGTGCCGACATGGACCGCATCGGCCAGATGCAACCCAACCACAAGGCACGCTTCGAGCGTGTCGACATGGCGCAGGCGCTGCTGGCTCGCGCCGAGCGCCGCGAGCGGCTGGACCGCCTGCGCACGGCGCTCGCCGACTGACCGGCCCCATTCCAACCGTCATCACCCGTCACCACCGAGTTCCCTTTCACTTGCCCCCGGAGGCCATCATGGCACGACTGTCATTGCCCGCATCTATCGCCCTTACAGCCCTCACCGCCCTGCTCTGCCACGCCACGGCCCAGGCCGCCGACTGGTTCCCGTACAAGGCCGAAGCCACCGAGCCGGCCTTTTCGGCCGACGGCAAGAAAAGCCCGATCGAGTACACGCCTCTCGCCAAAGCGACGAAGAAATGGGACATCTGCGTCTCGTTCCCGCACATGAAAGACGCCTACTGGCTGGGCGTGGACTACGGCGTGATCGAAGAAGCCAAGCGCCAGGGCGTGAAGCTGCAGGTCGTCGAGGCCGGCGGCTACACCAACCTCAACAAGCAGGTCTCGCAGGTCGAGGACTGCGTGGCGCGCGGTGCGAATGCGGTGATCATCGGCGCGATCTCCGGCGATGGCCTGAACAACGTGATCAAGACGGTGGTCGCCAAGAAAATCCCTGTGATCGACGTGATCAACGGCATCAACTCACCCGACATCACCGCCAAGTCGCTGGTCTCGTTCTACACCATGGGCCACTCGACCGGTGAATACCTCGCCAAGGCACATCCGGCCGGCAGCGCGCCGGCCAAGGTCGGCTGGTTCCCCGGTCCTGCCGGTGCGGCCTGGGTCGAAGCGGCGCACAAGGGCTTCATGGACGCGGTCAAAGGCAGCGCGCTGGTGGTGCTGGACCCGAAGTATGGCGACACCGGCAAGGAAGCGCAGTCCAAGCTGATCGAAGACGTGCTGCAGGCCAACCCAGACCTGGCCTACGTGGCCGGCACTGCAGTAACGGCGGAGGCCGCAACCGGCATCCTGCGCTCGCGCAACCTCGACAAGAAGGTCAAGGTGCTGGCCTTCTACATCACGCCGGGCGTCTACGAAGGCATCCAGAAGGGCCGCATCCTCGCGTCGCCGGCCGATTCGATGGTGATCCAGGGCCGCATCGCGGTCGATCAGGCGGTGCGCGCGCTCGAAGGCAAGGAGCTGACCAAGCACGTGGGCCCGAAGATCTTCGTCGTCGACAGCGCCAACATCAAGTCGGTGAAGCTCGAAGACATCCTGCCGCCGCCTTCCTTCAAGCCGACCTTCGAGGTCAAGTAAGCCACCCCGCGCCACAGCCGCGCCACCACCGCAGCGAACGCCGACCCCGTGCCGACGCCCCTCTTGTTGCAGACCACCGGACTCGGCAAGAGCTACCCCGGAGTGCGCGCGCTGGACGCAATGGACTTCGACCTGCGGGCCGGCGAAGTGCATGTGCTGTTCGGCGAAAATGGTGCCGGCAAGTCGACGCTGATCTCGCTGCTGGCCGGCGCCAGCACACCCAGCGAAGGCGAGATCCGGATGAACGGCCAGACGCTGCGCTTCGGCGGCGTGCACGAGGCGCGCGCCCACGGCATCAGCGCGGTGTTCCAGGAGTTCTCGCTGGTGCCCACGCTTTCGGTCGCGCAAAACCTGAGCCTGGGCGAGGAGCCGCGCCGACGCGGCCTGCTGGACCGCGCGGCGGTGCGGGCGCGTGCCAAGGCGATGCTGGCCGACCTCGGCTTCGACATCGATTGCGACGCGACCGTGGCCCACCTGGGCCGCGCGCAGCAGCAGATGGTGGAAATCGCCAAGGGCCTGCGCGGAGAGGTTTCGGTGCTGATCCTCGACGAGCCCACAGCCTCGCTGACCGACCGCGAAACCCAGCGCCTCTTCGAGCTGATCGCACGGCTCAAGGCGCAGGGCGTGGGCATCGTCTACATCTCGCACCGCATGCAGGAGATAGAGCAGATCGCCGACCGCATCACCGTGCTGCGCGACGGCCGCAAGATCACCACCGTCGAGGCCAAGGCCACGCATGCCGATCGGTTGATCGAACTGATGAGCGGCCGCGCGATCGAGCAGATCTACCCGCACATCGAACACAAGCCTTCGGAGACGGTGCTGAAGGTCGATGGTCTCAGCTCTCCGAACGGCGTTCGCAACGCGAGCCTCACGGTGCGGCGCGGCGAAGTGGTCGGTATCGCCGGGCTCGTCGGTTGCGGCAAGTCGGAGCTGTTCAGGGCGGTGTACGGGCTCGACCCGGTAAGTTCGGGCAGCGTG
>JAMFRW010000471.1 GCA_026224975.1 Rhodoferax sp.
ATCGTGGTGTGTGCCTGGGCGAACTTTTCGACCAAAGCATGGCTCTCCCCGGAGGGCAGCGCTGCGAGAAGCTTGCCAGCCAGATCGCTCACGCTGCGGTCTCTCGTTTCGAACGCGGTCCAATACTTTTCGAGTTTCGCGGGGTCCTTGCCGCGAAGGAGGGTGTTCTTCCACTCCTGCACCTGCACGTTGAAAGCGACCAACAGTTCGTTCACCGCGCGTTCGTTCGCCACATTCGTTTGCACGGTCGTGGAATACGTGTCCAGGGACCGATTCAGCCGATGTATGCCGTACAAGGCCGTCCCGGCCACGAGCAGTAACGATAGGGCGAACGCAAGAGGAAGTTTGAGACTTAGAACATATCCGTAAATAGTAAACTCTCGTCCCGAGCCGTATTTCACGCGGTGGCTGGGCGAAGGATGGCAACACGCAAGCGAGTTGAGTCGTGGGTGGTGACCGATGATTTCTGGCAGCGCGTCGAACCGCTGATCCCGGTACGGGGGCGGGCTGCAAGCAAAGAGTACCTGCGAAAGCCTGGGGCGGGACGTCCCCCCAAGCCGGCGCGACAAGTCTTCGAGGCCGTCGTGTACGTGCTGCGCACCGGTTGCCAGTGGAAGGCCCTTCCCAAAGAGCGCTTTGGCAGTGCCAGCGCAATCCACAAGCGATTCCTCGAATGGGAGAGCGCTGGGGTGTTCGAGGCCATGTGGAAGGCGGGGCTCGCCGAGTACGACCAGATGGAAGGAATCGCCTGGCGATGGCAGAGCATCGACGGGGCCATGTTCAAGGCGCCGCTGGCGCAAGAGTCCGTCGGCCCCAACCCGACGGATCGGGGAAAAAAAGGGGAGCAAGCGTCATCTGCTGGTGGACGGGCGTGGCGTCCCGTTGTCGCTCGTCGTGACCGGGGCGAACCAGCATGACGTCACGCAACTCGACGCAGTGCTGCAGGCCATCATCGTCAAACGCGAGACGCCGAGCATCCGTCGCAGCAAGCATCTGTGCGCCGACGCCGGTTATCGAGGACGCCGCGCCTTGGAGATCATCGAGTCGCACGACTACATCCCTCATGTTGTCAGTCGCGGCAAAGAAGCTGATGCCAAGCGGCGCAACCCCGCGAAGAAGGCGCGCCGCTGGGTAGTCGAGGTCTGCCATAGCTGGTTCAACCGCTTCCGCAAGCTGCTCGTGCGATACGAGAAACTCGATCGCAGCTTCCTCGCGCTCAACCACATCGCCGCAGCAATCATCGCGTTCCGCAAGGTGCCGCTGACGGTCAACATTATTTACGGATAAGTTCTTAGTTTCATGACGTGTGAATTCGGGATGTCGAAGACCATGCCGAGCCTCCTCCTCGTGTATCGGCAAAGGTGCGGCTGGCTTGAGTTGTCCGCGCTCGGCCCGATGCAGCGGAAGTGCGTCAAGACACAACTTTGGCGTCACATACCACTTCGAAAAAAGGTTGGCTCGTGTCGCTGGCCGATATTGCCGGCACCTCGGATCCACACCGACGCGCGAACGGATCGGCGCGACGAACTCGACGCAACACGAGCAGCCGTGAAACTGCGCCTCACATGGCTGGCAGCCAGAACTGCGCATGAGTTCCCGGTTCGACCTGCAGCACCGGCTGCTATCGTCTGCCGCCCTTCCACCGCTCGAGATCAGGATGCCCGAGCCCCTTGTACTGGTCGACGCCGCGCTGCGCGGCATGGTCGTCGCGCTGCTGCTGCTGGCCGCCGGCCTGATGCTGCGCGACCGGCCTCGGCTGCCCGCCGCCCAGGCCGGCGGCCTGCTCACGCTCGGCCTCGTCGTGCAGGTCTTCAGTTCGATGCCGACTTTCGAGCAGCAGGTGTTGTGCACCGCGCAGTCGCCACTGGTCGGCATCTCGGTGGCCAACGCCATCCTGTTCTGGCTGTTCGTGCGCAGCCTGTTCGACGATGATTTCCGCTGGCGCCCGTGGCATGCCGTGGTCTGGGCCCTGGCATTCGCGGTCGGCCTGCTGAACTGCGACTTCGTCACCGGCGCGCCGCCGTGGATCATGGTCATGCTGCGCGTGCTTCTGCGTGCGATCCCGCTCGCCGGCGCGCTGCTGGCCATCCACGCAGCGGTGCGGCACTGGCGCGATGACCTGGTGGACGCACGTCGCCGCCTGCGCTTCTTCGTGCTCGTGACTGGTGTGGCGTACACGCTGGTGCAACTGGGCTTGCGCCTGAGCGCACCGCAGGGCCGCCTGAGCGGTGGAGCGGCGCTGTTCGACGCGGCAGGGTTGCTCGTGATCGCGGTGGGCATTGCATGGCGGCTGCTGCGGCTGGCCTCGACCGAGCTGTTTCCGGCGGCAACAAAATCCCTGACGCCCGCCGACGAGGCGCCTTCCCCGGCGCCGCTCGCCGAGCTTGCGGGGCCGCCGCGGCTATCGCCACTGCCTTTGCCACTGCCACTGCCAGAGCCGCTGCCGCCGCCCGACGCCGCCGAAAATCGCCTGGGCAGCGCGTTGCACAAGCTGATGCAGCACGACCGCGCCTACCGCTCGGAGAACCTCACCGTTGCGGCGCTGGCGGCGATGCTGTCGGTTCCGGAGTACCGCCTGCGCCGCCACATCAACCAACGCCTGGGGCACCGCAACTTCAGTGCATACATCAACGGCCTGCGGCTGGACGAGGCCAAAGCCGCGCTGGCAGATCCCGCCCTGCGCGATCTGCCGGTGCTGACCATCGCGCTCACCGCCGGCTTTCAGTCGATCGGCCCCTTCAACCGCGCATTCAAGGCCGTCACTGGATCGACACCGACCGAGTTTCGCAAGAAAAACATCGCCGATTCCTGAAATCGGCCAGCCGAAAGCCACGCCTTGCAGTCCTCGGCGAGACTTCTCGCCCGTTGGCGACGATCGTCACCACACCGGGGGCAAGGTGCCGCCGATGTGGAGATGCCTCATGAAGCTTTCGACTCGTTCCTGCATGACGCTGGGCGCCTGCGTGTTGGCGCTGACCTGCGCCACGGTGCAAACGGCCTGGTCGGCCGCACTCGGCCAGACGACCCTGCCGCCCCGCGGCGAAGACGGCCCCGTCACCGTCTACTACCCGGGCGACGCACAAGAGCAGCCGGTTCGGCGCGGCCGCATGACGCTGAACCTGGCAGTCGACGCGGCGCCACAGCGCGGCAACGGCCGCCTTGTCGTGATCTCCCACGGATCCGGTGGCTCGCCCTGGGTGCATGCCGACCTGGCGCGGGCGCTCGTCGACGTGGGCTATGTCGTGGCGATGCCCGAACACCACGCCGACAACTACCGCGACGACAGCCAACCCGGCCCCGAGAGCTGGACGCTGCGGCCCGCCGAGGTGTCGCGCGCCATCGATGCGATCGGCCGCGACGCGCGCTTTGCGGCGTTGCTGCAGCTCGACAAGGTAGGCGTCTACGGCATGTCCGCCGGTGGCCATACCGCGCTGACGCTGGCCGGCGGCCGCTGGTCACCGGCCGGCTTTGCGCATCACTGCGCCGCCCACATCGCCGAAGATTTTCCGGCCTGCGTGGGCCTCATCACGCAGCTCACGGGCGGGCCGTTCGATGGCCTCA
>JAMFRW010000472.1 GCA_026224975.1 Rhodoferax sp.
CCCGGCCCGCGGCGGCCGTGCCGCCGTTGCCGGCCGCCGTGGCAGAACCGCCTGCACCAGCGTTGCCGGCCGTGCCGCCACCGGCACCTGCCGTGGTGCCGCTGGCCGACACATCGAAGCGTGCGCCGGTGCCCACTGCCACGTTGTTCGCCACCGCAAAGCCGAGCGGGCGGCTGCCCGTGGCCGTGATGACCACGTTGTTGGCCACCGCCAGGTCACCGGCAAAGGCGAAGGTCATCACGTTGCTGACGATGCTCACGCTGAAGCCGATGCCGGTGAAGGCACCGCCGGCGCCTATGGTCTGGTCGACCACGCCATCACGGTTGCGGTCGATGCCGATGCTGCCGGTGGCGATGGTGCCGTTGTCGGTGTTGAAGGTGGTGTTGCCGCTGATCGTGAAGATCGGCAAGCGCGCCGCAGAACCCAGGCCGGTCACCGCCTGCACCGCCTGTTTGGCGAGCGCGATGTGGTCGATGTTGGCGCCGTCGGTCTGGATCGTCACCGAGCGCAGCAGGCTGTATTCGGCCGGCAGCTGGAAGCGCGCAAAGCGCCCGTCCGCACTCACGCTGAAGTTGCTGAGCGAGGTGGTCGGCAGTTGCAGTCCGCCGAGTGTGACGCCGCTGATGACCACCGTCGGTGTGGTGCCGGGGCGCGCGGCCAGGTCGATGGAATAGAGCGCGAACGGGCTGCCATCGGTGGCGTACAGCGTGATTGCACCAGCGGAACGCGCCGAGGGCCCGAGCACGGTGTCGAGCGTGATGGCCGCGGTGCCGGTGAGCGTGAAGCCGTCTTCGCTGTAGGTGGTCGAATTGGTGAGTGCGCCGTCGAAATCGATGGCGACGCCGCCGGTTTCCAGTGTGCGGAAAATCTGCGGTGCCAGCACCACCTCGCCCGAGGTCAGCTCGATGCGGTTGCCATCGATCAGGGCATCGACGCCGGCCGCGCTGTTCGAGACCACGGTGAGCGTGTCGGTCGCGGTCGTGCCGCCGAGGATGCGCACCGTGCCTGCGCCCTGCACCGGGATGATGAGCGCGAGCGCGCCGCCTGTGCCCACGTCGGCGTTGACGGTCTGGCCGTCGGCCACGACCCAGGCCACGGGCGAGACGCTGTTGGTGTGGTTGTCCACGACCAGGGTTTCGACGCCGCCGCCGAGCAGCAAATGCGCAAAGGCATTCGCGACCGGCCGGCCGGCGATCACGGCGGTGACGGTGTCTTCATCGCCCTCGCCGCTGATGACCGTGTCGGTCACCGAGCCCACGCGCGTCACGGTGATGGCATCGTCGCCCCCGCCGCCGAACACATTGACCTGGCCGGCGCTGTAGGCATGGTCCACGCCCAGCACATCGTTGCCGCTGCCGAGGCGCAGGTCGACCGATTCGATACCGCCGTAGGTGATGACGCCGCCCACCGAGGTGAACAGGTTGTTCATCTGGCCCTGGCCCGCGACGCTGCCATCGCGCACCTGGCCATTGGTCACCGCGATGGGCTGCGCGCTGCCATCGGGCAATACAGAACGCTGGATCGTGAGCTTGTCGATGCTGCCATCGGCCACGCTGTCGATCACGCTCACGGTGGCGCTGCCGTCGAACACGGTGATGTTGTCGGCCCCCGCGCCGCCATCGACGCTGATGTTGTTCGAGAAGCGCTCGATGCGCACCGTGTCTTCACGGCCGCCGGTCGCGATGGTGGTGGTCGCGGTCGTGTCCTTCACGACCAGGCTGTCCACATCGTCGCCTTGCTGGATCACAAGTGCGCCCGTGCCTTGCAGCGCGATCTCGCGGCCCAGCACATCGGTGTCGGTGATCACGCCCTGGCCGAGCGCGTTGCGCGCCAGGGTCAGGCTGCTGCGCGGAGCACTGCTCACGATCACGGTGTCGCCGCCATCGGCGAGCACGGTGAGGTTGCCGCGCAGCAGTTGCAGGTCGGTACCGATGGTGATGACATCGCTGCCGGCACCGGTGGTGACGATGGTTTGCAAGGCCTCTGCCGACGTGCCCTGCACTGCCAGCGCATCGGCGCCGCTGCCCAGCGTCAACGCCACGTTGGCGAAGCCGTCGAACTTCAGGCCCTTGGCGCCCACGTCGGCGGCGCTGCCCATGCCCAGGCCGGTCAATCGGCCGGCACCCAGGAGGCCGGTCGTCGCAGCGCCGTTGCCCGCGTCGCTGATGCGCAGCACATCGGCACCGTCGCCGCCGTTCAAGGTCAGCAAATCGGCGATCGGTGCCAGCAGTTGCGAGGCGCTGCCGATGGTGAAGGTGTCGATGCCCGCGCCGCCGACCACGCGTGTCGGCGTGCCGCTCTGCACACCCGTCACGGCGAGCGTGTTGGCGCCTTGGCCGAGTTGCAGCAGCAGCGCATCGGCGCTCGCATCCAGCCCGCTGTAGGCCACGCCGCCGGCCAGGCCGAAGCCGTTGACCTCGGTCGCGCTCAGCATGCCGCTGCTCGGCTGGGTGTTGCCGGAGTCGTCCAGCACCATGCGGTCGGCGCCGCTGCCTCCATCGACGGTGATGCGGCCGCGCAGGTTGTCCAGGCGCCCGCCGGTGTTGCTGGTGACGCGGCTTGAGAGGTCGATGCTCGCGTGGCTGCCCAGCAGCACGGTGTCGTCACCGCCGTCGGTGCTGACAGTTGTCGGCACCCCGGCCACGGTGTTGGTGATGAGCACGGTGTCGCCATCGGCTCCGCCCAGCACGTTGACACTGCGCGCCTGGACCGTGCCGGCCAGCCAGATGGCAGAGCCGGGGTCCGATGCGTTGTCCGGGTTGGAGGCGTCGTGTTGATCGGCGGCGATGGTGACGTTGGCGGTGGCGCCATTCGCTTCGATGCGGCTGCCAGCGACGGCCACGAAATCATCGCCGGTTTGCAGGCGCACGCTGCCGTCGCCGGCCCGCACCAGGGCCGCGGCACCTAGCAGCAGGTTCTGGCCGGCGGTGGCGGCATCGGCCACGTTGAGGCTCACGCCGGCCGCGGTCGAGACCAATTGGCCCAGCGTCACGCCGACTTCGCCGGTGGTCGCCAAGGTGATGTCGCCAGCCGCCAAGGCGTTCAATGCGATGACCGATCCCGCCACGCCGGTGCGCGTGATTTCGAGCGCATTGCCGGCCGTGCCGATGCTGCCTTGCAAGGCCGCGAGGCGGATGCCGGAGGCGCTGATGTCGGCCGCGGCATCGTTGTTGTTGTCGAGGATGGAACGCACGGCGCTCAGGTCGACGGTGCCCGCCGAGCTGTTGGCGTGGATGAGGTTCAGGTCGCCGACGACTTCGTCCAGCGTCAGGCCTGTGGCGGCATCTGCCACCAGCGAGGTGGTGTCCACACGCAGGCGAGAGGCGGCCGAGCCTGCGTGGCCAAGATCAGCCTCCAGCGTCAGCGCGGTGGTCTTGATGTGCGTCGTGACCGCAGCGTTCGCATCGATGTCACCACGCGTGTTGATGACCGTCGTGGTGCCGTAGGGGTTGTCGATCTTCCCGTTGAGCAGCAGTTGCGGCGCACCGGTGGTGCTGGTGTTGGAGAGCGTGACAACCGTGTTGCCATGCACGACGGTCGGCGTGAAGTGGAACTCGGCCTGGTCCTTCACGCTGACGGTGATGTTCTGGCCGGCCTGGCCGGCACTGCTCTCGGTCTGGATCGCGTTGATCTGCAGGTCGCGCGCCGAGGCGTTGGCGACGGTCACATGGTCGAAGCCGGTCGTGAACTTCACATCCGGGTTGCCGCGGATCTTGGCGGTGGCGCTGACCGTGCCGTAGGTCTTGTCGTCGAGTTGCTGTTGCGTCAGCGAATCCTGCACAGTGGGCGCGACCGAGAAGATCATCGTGCCCGAGGTGGCGCCGTTGTTGATGATGTCGGCGACATTGATCACGGGTTGCGACATGTCGACGGTGACGTTGATCTGGCGCGTGACGTTGCCGGCCGCATCGATGAAGAGTTCCGGGCTCGGCGCGCCCATCATCTCGACCGTCGAATTGAAATCGATGATGCGGCTCAGCGTGGTGCTGCGCACTTCGTTGCTGCCGCCCACTCGTATCAGCGCAAAGCCTTCCTGCTTGGCGGTGGCGTTGTAGATGGGGCTGAAGGGCACATCGGCGCGCACTTCCAGCAGCCGGGTGCGGATGGTCGAGCCGGCCTGCGCATCCACATTGGTGTGCGTCGTCAGCGTGTTGGTCGGGTTGGCCTTGGCGCCCGCACCGAAAGCCGACACATCGACGATGGACGTGGCTGTGGTGTCGATGTTGCTCTGCGTGGCCAGCAGGCGCACGGCGCTGTTGCCGGCGAGCGTGGAGCCGGCGAGCACCTTCACGTTCACGTCGGAACGCGTGGTGACGGTGGTGTCGGCATCGGCCTCGGTGCCCAGGCCGCCACCGATGGCGCGCTGGTTGTTGTCGATCTGCTTCACATCGAGCTTGGCGGCATCGGCGGCGATGGTGAGGTCGGCGCTCGAGGTGATCACCGTTGCGCGATTGCCGGTGCCCACGCCCACGTTCGTGCGGGTGTCGCCATCGAGCGTGATGGTGTCGGTGATGGTCGAGTTGCTGCCCAGGCCGCCCGAATCGGCACGGCTGCCGTAGCGCGCGGTGTCGCTGCGCTGCGAGCGCACCGTGAGGTTGCCGCCCGCGTCGACATGCGCGCCGGCGCCCACCAGCGCGGTGGTGCCCGTGGCATCCAGCGGGTCGTTGTTGGGCACGATCGCATCGCCGATGCTGCTGGTGCTCTGCCCTTGCGAGAGCGCGATGATGCCGGCGGTGTTGCCGGTGCTGCGCGCCTTCACGCTTTCGATCGAGGTGGCCAGCACGCTCAGCGAACCGCCGGCGTTCAGCGTGGCGTTGTTGCCGATCGCCGTGTTGGTGTGGTTGACCACCTTGGCATCGGCATACACGAAGCCGAGCGCCACGCCGCCGTAGCTCTTGCCATCGCCCTGTGCCGAGGCATCGTTGTTGGACTTGGCATCGACCAGCAGGTTGCCGCCGGCTGACAGGCTCGCGCCGTTGCCGATGCGCGTGGCCACATCGGCCGACGACGATGCCTTGGGGTCGGAGCCGGTCGCGCTCAGCAGCACGCCGCCACCGGAGTTGTCGGCACCCGCAAAGGCGCGCTTGTTGTTCGACGCGCCATTGGCGCCGGTGTTGTGACGGGCCTGCACGTTCAAGGCGCCGCCTGCCACCACCACCGCGCCAGCGCCGACCAGTGCATCGACCTGCGGATTGATGGTGGCGGTGGCCAGCGATGCGCCGGCCGAGAGCAGGCCAACTTCGATGCCATGCGATTCGGCGGTGGCACTCGCTTCCGACAGCGCGCGCACGCCGACGTCACCACTCGCGTTCACTTGTGCATTGGCGCCGATCTGCGCGGCGACCGACGACGACACGATGGCCGTCGTCGAACTGCCCGCTCCCGCCACCAGCCCACCGGCAATCGCCATGGCATCGGCATCGACGGTGTTGCTGCCGCTCGCCTGCACATCGAGGCCGGTGGCGTTGACGGCCGTGCCGTCGAAGGCAGCGCTGGTGCTGCCATTGGCCCGGGCAGAAGCCAGGCTCACGCCGATGGCAATGGCGCTGCCGGCGATGCCGTCGGTGTGGGCGTTGGCCACGCCCGTGCCTGTGGCGCTCACGCTGACCGCGCCGCGCGCATCGAGCTTCGCAGACGAGCCGATGCGCGCCGAGACCGTGCTGCCGAGTCGAGCCGTGGCCTCGGCGCCGGCACCTGCGCCACCGATCGCGATGGCGATCGAGGTGGCGAAGCCGGTGGTCTTCTGCAGCGTGTCCACATCGGTTGCGGCGACGGTGGCGTTGCGTGCGGCGACATCGCTGCTGTCGATCAAACTGCTGACGGTGTTGGTGACGGTGTTGTCGACGAGCGAGACGCCAATCGACGCCGCGAACAGGCCGCCGGTCAAGGCGACAGTGCCGGCTTCGGCATTCATCACCGTGGTCTGGCTGCTGCGCACCGAAAGGTCGCCGCCGGCCGAGACGCCGCTGGCGCCTGCCCCGGTGAGCGAGGCCGTCACCGTGTTGTGCACGGTGTTGTGGATGTCCGCCCCCGCACCGCTGACTGCGCCGCCGATGCCGACCGCGATCGCCACGGATGCCGCCATGCCGAAGGAATCGACCGAATCGGTGGAGGTAGCGCTCAGGCTGATGTCGCCGCCCGCATGCAGCGTGCTGTTCTGCGCGATGGCGCGCACGGTGTTCGAGGTGACGTTGCTCGCGACGGTTGCCGCGACCGCCAACCCGCCGGCGCCCACGCCGCCGCTGATGGCGACGGCTGCGCCCACCGTGGTGGCGAGCATGGAAGAGGTCTCACGCGCCGTCAGCACGATGGCGCCGCTGGCGTTGAGCGAACTGCCGGCCAAGACTTCGGCCGCGACCGTGTTGCTCACGCCGCTGGTCGATGAGCCCACGCCCACCGCACCGGCGACGCCGACAAAACCCTCGCCGATGGCGAGCGCGCCGCCGATGCCGAGCGACTTGATGGTCGCGTCTTCCGATGCATCGAGCCGGATGCTGCCGGCCGTGGCCGTCAAGACCGCGGCGCTGCCGTAGGCCCGCACGATGTCGGCGATCTGGTTGTCGGAGACAGAGACGCCCACGCTGGCCGACACGCCCGCCACGCCAGCCGCGAGGGCCGCTGCCACGCCGCCGGAATCGGCAGTGATGTGCGACGACTCGGTGGCCGCCAGCCGCAGGTCGCCCACTGCCGCCGAGGCGGTGCTGCTGCGCACGAAGGCTTCGACGGTGTTGTGGATGTGGTTGGTGGTGTCCGCGCCGGCCGCGGCAACGGCCACGCCGACTTCGCCGAAACCGGCCGCCACCGCGCCGCCGATGGCCAGCGCATCGATGGCTGCATTTTCACTCGCCTGCAGCGTCAGCGCGCCACCGGCCGTGACGGTGCTGCCATCGATGGAGGCGCGCACGGTGTTGCCGATGGTGTTGATCGCAATCGCCACGCCGAGCGAGGCACCCACGCCGACCTCACCCGCACCGACGCCCACGGCCACGCCGCCCGCATTGGCGACGATGGTCGAGGTGTCGGTGGCCGTCAGGCTCACGTTGCCGCCGGCCTTGAGGTTGCTGCCGTTGCGCACCGTCGCTTCGACGCTGTTGCCGATGGTGTTTCCCGAGCCTGCACCGGCCGCGCCGATGCCGACGCCGGCCGAGCCGCCGCCCACGCCGACGGCACCGCCGATGGTCAATGCGCTGATCGATGCGGCTTCGGTGGCCACGAGCGTCGTCGCGAACGCGCCGCTGTCGACCGTGCTCGCATCGATGGCCGCCGAGACGTTATCGCCCACGGTGTTCACCGCAGCCGAGAAGCCGACCGACACGCCCACGCCTGCGCTCGCCCCCACGCCGACGGCCACACTCAGGCCGCCGCCATCGGCCACGATGGTCGCGCGGTCGGTGGCCGTCAGGTTGATCGCGCCGCCGCTGCGCACACCGCGCACGCCGTTCGCACCCACGGCGCTATTGATCTGCGCCGAGACGGTGTTGTGGATCTTGTTCTCGGCATACGCGCCGGCCACGGCCACGCCCACACCGCTGCCACCCGCCGCCACCGCGACCGCGCCGCCTATCGTCAGCGCCTTGATGCTGGCGGTCTCGCTGGCCGACACGGCAAGCGCGCCGCCCGCGTCCAGCGTCGAATGGTCTATGCGGGCGCGCACGGTGTTCGTGATGTCGTTGAGCGCCACGGCCACGCCGAGGGAAACACCTACGCCTGTTTCGCCGACGCCCACCGCGATGCCCACGCCGCCGCCGTTGGCGACGATGCTGCTGTTGTCTGTCGCGGCCATTTGCACCGCGCCGCCGGCATGCGCCGTGCTGCTGTTGCGCAGCTCGGCGGTGATGGTGTTGGCGACAGTGTTGCCCGAGCCGGCACCCGCCGCACCGATGCCCACGCCATTGCTGCCGCCTGCTCCGACGGCGACCGCGCCGCCGATGGTCAGCGCCTGGATGGTCGAGGTTTCGGCGGACGAGAGCGTCAATGTGCCGTTCGTGCTGTCGACCGCACTCGCGTCGACCGAGGCTTCGACCACGCCGGTGAGGTTGTTGGTCGCGGCGGAAAGGCCGACCGTCACCGCCACGCCGGATTCGCTGCCGGCACCGACAGCAATCCCCACGCCGCCACCGTTGGCGGTGATCTTGGCGCTGTCGATGGCGAGGATGTCCAACGCAGTGCGCGAGCTGACCGTGCTGCCGTTGCGAACCCGCGCCTGCGAGCTGCTGCGTATCTGGTTGAGCGAGATCGAGCCGCCGAGCGCCAGCGCCACGCCGGTGCTGGAACTCGCCGCGCCCACGCTGCCGGCCGCGCCGATGGTCAGCGCAAAGATGTCGGCACCAGACGTGGCGCCGAGCTTCACCGCGCCACCCGAGCGGGCCGTGCTCGCATCGATATCGGCCAGCACGAGCATCGGGTCGGAAGTCGTGCCAATGGTGTTGGTCGCGAAGGCACCGCCGATGGCCGCAGCCACCGCCGATTCGCTGGCCGAGATGCCGAGCGCACCGGCCACCGCACCGGCCCCGACCTTGATGGCCGCACCGGCATTGCTCGCGGTGACGCTCAGGTCACCGTTGACGCCCACGTTGCTGCCGCGCAAGGTGGCCTGCGTGTCGGCATCGATCTGGTTGACCGAACCCGAGCCGGCCAGCGCCACGCCGATGCCACTGCCGCCCTGCGCCGCCATGGCCGCGCTCAGCGCGCCCGACATGGTGTAGGCCTGGATGCTGGGGCTGGAAGTGGCGCTCACCGTCATGTCACCCAGCGCGCCCGTCGCCCAGCTCAGGCGGCTGTTGGAGACGAGTGCCACGGTGCTGTCGCGCACCGTGTTGACCGCCAGCGCCACGCCGGCGGAGACGGCCGTTGCGCCGCCGGATTGCCCATTGGCGACCGAGAGCGAGAGGCTGCCGGCGATGGCGAAGATGTCGGCATCGTCGCTGGCCTGTATCCACGCATCGCTGTGGATGCCGGGCGCAGCGCTCATGTCGACGGTGCTGTCGAGCATGCGCGCGCGGGTGTCGCTGTCCAGCGTGTTCAGGCTGACCGAGCCGGCCAGCGCCACAGCCGTGCCACTGCCGCCACCACCGCTGGAAGGCGCGCCCGCGGCGATGGCGCCGGAGAGGCCGGCCGAGAGCGTCCAGATGTCGATGCGGTTGTCGGCCGTCACCGAATAGCGGCGGTCGGTCGTGTAGACCACGGCATCCTTGACCAGATCGACCGGGTTCAGCACCAGCGCCGCATCACGCACGAAGGCATCGGTGGTGGCGTCGATCTCGTTGTAGCTGAAGGCGCCCGCCAGGCCCAGCGCGGTGCCACCGCCACCGGTCTTGGTGAAGGCCAGGCCGCCGGTCGCCGAGACGATCTGGTTGCGGTTGTTGGATTTGACGGTGACCGCATCGGCCTTCACGTTGGCATCCGAGATCGAGGCCTGCGTCACATCGGTGATGGTGGTGACGCCCGCCGCCGCAGCGATGCCGACGCCGGTGTTGGCGCCCTGGCTGGAGGCCTGCGTGGTCTTGGCCTTGCCCTGGCCGGGCTTGTCGGGCGTGGTGTTGGCAACTGCACCGGCCACCGAAAACGCATAGCTCCCGCCCGCCACGCTGGCGCGCGCGGTGACCGAGCCCGCCACATCGATGGTGCTGCGGCCGTTGGGCCCGGTGCCGGCTGTGTCGGCGATCTCGCCGATCACGGCCAGGGTCTTGCGGTCGGTGTCGTTGATGGCGACTGCGATGCCGGCGCCGATGGCCTTGCTCTTGGCCACGCCGCCGGCAAAGTTGATCTGCGTCTCCAGGTTGCCGGCGTACACATCCACGCGGCCACCTGTGATCACCGAGCCTTCGGCCAGCTGCGCCAGGATGTCGCTGCGCTGCGAGGCGTACGAGAACGTGCCGCCCACGCCGAGCTTGCCGGCGTCTGCGCCGGCCTGCGAGAAGTCGAAGCCCATGATGGCTTCTTCGGCCTTGATGTTCAGGCCCGAGTTGCTGCCGCTGTAGAGGTTGACACCGTGCTCGACGATGGCGTGCGTGGTGTTGTCGAGGAACTTCAGGAAGACCGCGCCGCCGATGCCGCCCTTCTTGCCGCTGGCGCCCAGGCTCGCGTCATACGACTCGGCATCGTTGAAGCCGCTCGCATCGATGCTCACGCTCGGCAGCGAAAAGCCGAACACGCCGGTGACGTTGAGGAACTGCATGGTGTTCGTCGCTTCGATCGACACCACGTGCTCGTCCACATTGTTGGCGTTGGCGCTGTGGGTGATGTTGTCGTTGTCGACGGTCGGGTCGTAGGCCGGGTCGTAGCCCGCATCGCCCGGCGCGAGGTAGAAGCGCGGGTCGGGCCGGTAGAACGGGTCCTGGTTGATCTGCGCGCCGGTGTGGACGATGGATTCGGCCACGTTGTGAAAGCTCAGCACGTTGATGGAGCCGGCAATGGCCACATCGTCGGCCGAGGTGAGGCTGCGCGCCCAGGTGTTGAGCAGGCTGGATTTGAGGCCCAGCGTGCCGTCCAGGTACTGGTTGACAGCGCCGAAGCCTTGGGTCGTGATCTTGTCGCTCAGCTCGCTGGCCGAGAGTGGAATGAATTCGTCAGGCCGCGTGAGGAAGGGATAGCTCACGCCCGAGAGCAAACGCAATGCGCGCATCGAATCGAGGTGAGCGCCCGATTCGACGATGGCGCGTGCCTCGTTGCTTTCCACGCCGATGACGATGGCGGCCGTCAGGCTGTTGTCGGCCGAGGTGTTGGCCGTGGGGTTGCCCGAAGCATCCTTCTTGCCAGGCTGCTCTTCGGCGGTGCTCTCGGCATTGATGCGGAGCTTTTCGGTGATGTCGCTCGTCAACTCCATGTCGTCGTTGGAGTTGAGATCGGCCGTGCTCTTGATGAGCGTCTGGGTCTCGTGGTCGGTGTACGAGAACGCGAGTGCGCCGCCGATCTGCACCGTGGCCTTCGAATTGGCGCCACCCGCATTGGCGTTGGTCTTGTACTGCTCGGTCGCCTTGCCGAAGAGGTTGTCGAAGGCCGAAGATCCCCAGTTCCAGCCCTTGTCGTTGCTCTTGGCCGGGTCGTTGGCATCCGATGCCGAGAAGCCGGCCGATGCCGAAGCCGTGTCGCTGGTCTCCAGCTTGGAGCCGATGCCGAATGTCAAAAAGGTGGAATCGAGAATCTGCTCGACGCTGAGCGTGAAGCCGGTGACGCCAGGCGTGACGGTGCCCAGCCGCGCACGTGCGATGCCGCCGCGGGTTTCGTTCTCCAACGCGCCCAGCGTGAAGGTCTGGCCATCGGCCAGGCGGCTGTCGCCCGTCAGGTTGAACTGGTCGACTGCTGCCTTGACGTAGTAGAGGCCGCCGTGCTGCAGGCCTTCGATCAGCGGCACGTAGAGGGTGTGGTTGAGCGAGGCGGTGGGGCTGTGCCATTCGAGCACCGGCGAGCCATCGGCGTTCCACAGCGGGTTGCCCGAACCGTCGACCCGTTGCTCGACGGTATCGGCCGCCGAATGCCCCGGCTCGCGGTAGATCACCGCCTGGCCGATCTCGATGTTGTTGCCCAGGCCCTTGAAGGTGATCTGGTCGCCGGTGATGTCGGCCGAGTCGAAGCTGCGCGTGTTGGTGGTGACCGGAATGCCGGTCTCGGCCGGCGACTTCAGATCGATGGCCTTGCCTTCGATCGCGTCCTGCTCGGTCCGCGCCAGCTTCACGTAATGGCTCTCGTCGACGTTCGGCGTGGAGGCGTCGTCGACCGGGCGGATCAGGTAATAGGTTTGCCCCGCATCGAGGCCGCCGATGCTGTTGCCGCGGCGCGGTGAATAGACGGCGGTGTCTTCGGTCACCACGACCCAGTTGGTCGCTTCATTGTCCTTGTCCCAGACCAGGATGCGGTCGTTCGCATAGTCCACATAACCGCGCGCGGTCGGGTCGGTGACGGTGGGCTCGAACTCGTACTTGACGACCTCGCCACCCGGCGTGTTCATGTCGGCCGTGACCTTGCCGGCGATCGTCGTCAGGATGTTGGCGGTCGAGAACTGCAGGCCCAGCGACAAGGCCGAGGTGCCGTCGGATGCGACGCCCGATTCGGATTCGGCGGTGCTTTCGATCTTGCCGAGCGCGCGCACGTTGACCGTGCGGCCGCCATGGATCTCGGCGGTGGCGGCGACGGTGGCGGTCGAGGTCACATGCGCGTTCGATGCAGCGACGGACGCCGCGAACTTCTCGGCGTCCGAGGTTTCGGTCTTCATCTCGGCGACCGCTTCGCCACTCGCGGTGAGGTTGATGGCGCCGTTGCCGCGGATCGAGGCACCGGCCGCCACATCGATGGTGGCCGTGGCATCGGCCTGCGAATAGCCGACCGAGAACAGCGAACTCTTGGCCTGGCCGCTCGCGTTGGAGCTGGCGGTGGCATAGATGCCGATCACGTCGTTGGCGACGATCTGGGCGTTCTGGCCGATGTTCACATGCGCATCTGCCGCCTTGACGAGGACCTTGATCGGCAAGGACACCAGGTCGTTCAACATCTCCAGCGGCGTGTTCAGGAAGAACTGCTTCTCCAGCGTCGTCAGGCCGAGGCTGGTGGCGAGCGCACGGTCTTCGGCCTGGGCCACGAGGTAGATGCTCGCGGCCTGCAGCTTCGCGCCATCGCCGATGTCGATGCCGACGGATTTCGAGAGGTAGCCGGCAGGCAGCAGGTTCTCGATTTCGGGCGTGCCGATGCGGCGTGCGCGGAAGACGATGTCGTTGCCGCTGGTCGGGTCGTTGGCATCGGCCAGCGTCGAGAGCGTGACGCCGTTGCCCACAACCACGCTGTCGGAGAAGACTTCGAGATAGCCGCCGTGGGTGCGAGTGTCGCCCTCGAAGCGCACCACGTCATGGCCCACATCGGGTTCGAGCGCAGGCGCGCCCGGCGCACGGCCGTAGATCAGCAGGCTGGCGGCAAAGGCCGGGTCGAGCGACTTGACGGTGATGGTGTCGGCACCGGTGCCACCGATGACGGTGAGCGACTCGGTCGGGTTGTCGAAGGCGAAGCCGTTGGTCGTCGTCGTGCCGTCGCTGGTGAAGCTGGTGCCGCCGAAGCCGACCTTCATGCGGCCGGTGGCGCCGGTGCTGTCGTCTTCGAGCGTGATGTCGTCCCCGAAGGCAGAGCCGGTGATGGTGCGGTTGGCGCCATCGCCCGTGACCGGGTTCGAACTGTCCATGCCGACATAACGCACCGTCTTGCCGGCGATGGTGACGGTGCCCGATTGATCGGCCGCGGTCGGCTGGAAGGCCACCCACTGCGCGCCACTCGCCACGCGGAATGCATCGGCCGAGCCAACGCCTACGCCGCCATCGACCGTGCCTGTCAAAGAGCCGCCGGCCTCGAACGAAAACGCATCGCTGGTCGCGCCGCGGCCGCGCAGGTTCTCGAAGCCAGCGAACTGCGTGCCTTCGACGGTGCCGGCGTTGAGGCCGGTCACATCCCAGCTCACCGCATCGCCGGCTGCGCCCGGGCCGCTCAGCACATCGGCGGCGCTCGCGCTGCCGGTGATGGCTTCTATCGTGGCGAAGGCATGGATACCCGTGGCCGAACTCGCGCCGCTCGCGAGCGAGAGATCGACCGTCACCGGCGCCACCATCGCGCTGAAATCGAGGCTGTCGTCGGCCGGCGCATCGGCGTTGTCGAGGCCGCCATCGAGCGTGCCGCTGAGCGAGCCGCCGGTGGCTACATGGAACACATCGGCCGCGTTGCCGCCGATCAGGTTCTCGACCGCGGCGAAGGCGGCGATGCCATCGAGCGTGCCGCCGTCGGCCACGGTGAGCCGCCAGTTGTTGAGCGCATTCGGGCCGATCAG
>JAMFRW010000059.1 GCA_026224975.1 Rhodoferax sp.
CCAGATCACCAACGCCCCGAAGGCCGCTGCCATCAGCGCACCGGCAATGGCGCCGGCACCGAAGGCCAGCCAGTCGCTGCCGGTATGAACAGCGGTGGCGAAGCCGGCCACGGCAGCGACGAGCATCATCCCTTCCGCGCCCAGGTTCAACACCCCGGCACGTTCGTTGATCAAGAGACCGATGCCCGCCAACGCGAGCACGGTGCCGGCGTTGAGCGTGGCGGCGATGAGCAGTGCGATTGCGTCCATCTCAGTGGCTCCGGGTTGGGGTGTTCGACATGCGATGTGTGAGCGACGGGTTGCTCGCGCGAAGTTTCGTCTGGCTCTTGTGCGCGGCGCGGCAGGGGGTGCGCGGCGTGGTCTCACGCTGGTGCGGTCGGCGGGTACGCCGACTGCGCTGCGCGGCCCAGGGCCAGAGGCCCTGGGCCCTCGCCAGGCACAAACAGTCCTCAAGACTGTTTATGTCCGGGCTCGGTGCTCGGTCCGGGGTCGCGTCGCCGAACTCACCCCGCTCGCCGAGGCGAGCTAAGTTCGAACAACCGCAACGAGTCAGTTCACGGAGCGCGCAAAGCGCGCCGACCCCGGCCCTGTGCGTCTCCTCGCCCCACAGTGAGGCTCCACCGCGCACCCCCTGCCGCGCAGAACCGGCTTTGTGTGTTTGGGCGGAAGAGCCCACAATGTCGTCACCGTGAAGCGGGCGGGCTGCGATGATCGAATCGAAGCATCCCATTTCAAGCCCCTTTCCCGGTCTTGAGCGCAGCAGCATTCAAATGCGCAGCGCTACCGGAGAGTGAAGGGGCACGAGACGACCAACGCACCCGATAATGAATCAGCGTGTCGCAAGCCAGCAGCGTGAAGAGCAGCAAGCCCTGGAACACGCCGGTCAGCGATTTGGGCAGGCCGAGGCGGGACTGTGCAAGCTCGCCGCCGATGTAGAACATGCTCATGAGGATCGCCGAGAAGACGATGCCGACGGGGTGCAGACGGCCGACGTAGGCCACGATGATCGCGGCGAAGCCGTAGCCTGCCGGCACGTAGGGCGTGAGCTGACCGAGCGGGCCTGCGGCTTCCAAACCGCCAGCCAGGCCGGCCATGCCACCGGAGATGAGTAGCGCAATCCACAGTGCGGCGCGTGACGAAAAGCCTGCGTACTTGGCCGCAGCCGGCGCAAGCCCGCCCACCTGCAACTGGAAGCCGCGATAGGTGCGGAACAGGAACACCCAGAACACCGCCACGCTCGCCACGGCGATCAGCACGCCGATGTTGAGCCGCATGCCGTCGAAGAGCCGCGGGATCTTGGTGACTGCCAGGAAGGTGATGGTCTGGGGGAAGTTGTAGCCGGCCGGGTCTTTCCACGGGCCGTAGATAAGGTAGCCGAGCACGAACTCGGCCACGTAGACCAGCATCAGGCTCACCAGAATTTCATTGGCGTTGAAGCGGTCTCGCAACAATGCCACGATGCCGGCCCACAGCATGCCGCCGACCACGCCGGCCAGCAGGATCGGGATGACGATCCAGCGGCCGGTTTCCGGCCCGGCCTGCATCGCGACCCAGCCGCTGAAGAGGGCACCGAGGATGAACTGCCCTTCGGCGCCGATGTTCCACACATTGGAGCGGAAGCACACCGCCAGCCCGAGCGCGATCAGCAACAGTGGCGTGGCCTTGACAGCCAGTTCCGAGAGCGCATAGCCGCTCTTCAACGGCTCCACGAAGAACATCTGCAACCCGCGCAACGGGTCCTTGCCCAGCATCATGAACAGGGCCACGCCGATCAGCACCGTGATGGCGAGAGCGAGCAGAGGCGAGGCGATCGACATCACCTTGGACGGCTGCGGGCGCGCTTCGAGCTTAAGCATGGGCCACCTCCTTCGCGGCGTGGGCGCCGTCCTTCGGCCAGAGGCCGCTCATCCATTCGCCGATCATCTCGATCGTGGCTTGCGAAGTCGGCACGCTGGGCGACAAACGCCCCTGCGCGATCACCACCAGGCGGTCCGAGATTTCGAACAACTCGTCGAGCTCCTCGCTGACGATCAAGAGCGCGCAGCCCTCGTCACGCAGCTTCAGCAGCGCCCCGCGAATCTGCGCAGCGGCGCCCACGTCCACACCCCAAGTGGGTTGCGAAACGATCAACAGCTTCGGGCTGGCATCGATCTCGCGGCCGACGATGAACTTCTGCAGGTTGCCGCCCGAAAGGCTCTTGGCCGCCGCATCCGGCCCGCCGGCCTTCACGTTGTATTTGCGAATCAAGTCCTCGGCCAGTTTTTGCACCTGGCCCATCGCGATCCAGCCGCTCTTGCCGACGGCCTCGGTGCGCGTGAGCAGCGTGTTCTGCGCCAGCGAAAGCGTGGGCACCGCGCCGCGGCCGAGGCGCTCTTCGGGCACGAAATTGAGGCCCAGGTTGCGACGCTGGCGCGGGCGCGTTTGCGAGATGTCTTTGCCGAACAACTGGATCGAGCCAGCCGGTGCACGCGTGTCTTCGCCCGAGAGCGCAGCCATGAATTCCTGCTGGCCGTTGCCCGAGACGCCGGCCACGCCGACGATCTCACCGGCGAGCACTTGCAGCGCGATGTCGGCGAGCGTGGTACCGAAGGGTGACTGCTTGGCGAGGCTCAAGCCCTTCAGTTCCAACGCGACCGCGCCGAGTTTCGATTGGATGTGCTGCAACTGCGGCGGCTCGGCGCCGATCATCAGGCGCGAGAGGCTGGCGTTGGTTTCTTTCGTGGGATCGACCTCACCGGTGACCTTGCCGCCGCGCAGCACGGTGCAGTTGTGGCACAGCGCGCGGATCTCGTCGAGCTTGTGGCTGATGTAGAGGATGCTGCAGCCTTCGCTCGCGAGCTTGCGCAGCGTGACGAAGAGTTTTTCGACCGCTTGCGGCGTGAGCACCGAGGTGGGCTCATCCAGGATCAGGCACTTGGGGTTGGTCATCAGCGCGCGCACGATCTCCACACGCTGGCGCTCGCCGACCGAGAGCGAATGCACCGGCCGCAGCGGCTCCACATCCAGCCCGTAGCCCTTGGAGACCTGCGTGATGCGCTGGGTGACTTCGGCGAGCGAGAGCGACTTGTCGAGGCCGAGCCACACGTTCTCGGCCGCGGTGAGCGTGTCGAACAGGCTGAAGTGCTGGAACACCATGCTGATGCCCAGCGTGCGCGCCTCTTGCGGGTTGCGGATGTTCACGGCCTGGCCGTTCCAGCGGATCTCGCCTTCATCGGGCCGCACGGCGCCGTAGATCATCTTCATCATGGTCGACTTGCCGGCACCGTTCTCGCCGAGCACGGCGTGGATTTCGCCGGGCTGCACACGCAGGTTCACGCGGTCGTTGGCCTTGACGGCCGGGTACTGCTTGCTGATGTCGACGAGTTCGAGTCGCAACACGGGCTTCTCCGGTAGAAAACATTCGGGGCGGCTTTCGAATGAAGCACGGCCGGGGGCCAGCGTCAATCGGGTGCCGCAGCAACGGCTCGCGGTATCGATGGAGTGTTAAACCATTCAGCCGCCGCCGAGGTAGATGAACTTGCCGAGGAAGACCGCCGCGATGATCCACACCATCCAGTGCACGCCCCTGGCCTTGCCGGTGAAAAGCTTCAGCGCCGCATAGGTGATGAAGCCGAAAGCGAGGCCGTTGGCGATGTTGTAGGTGAAAGGCATCATCAGCGCCGTGACGGCCGCGGGGATGACTTCGGTGGTCTCGTCCCAGTCCAGTTCTGTCAGTTCCCTAAGCATTAAACAGGCCACGAAGAGCAGCGCCGGTGCGGTGGCATAGGCCGGCACCGAGCCGGCGAGCGGCGAGATGACGAGGCAGGCGAGGAAGAGGATCGCCACCGTCAGCGCCGTCAAGCCGGTGCGCCCGCCGGCCTGCACGCCGGCTGCGCTTTCCACATAGGCCGTGGTGCTGGAGGTGCCGAGCAGCGAGCCGGCGAAGATGGCGACGCTGTCGGCCAGCAGCGCCTTGTTGAGCCGTTCCATCTTGCCCGGCACCAGCAGGCCGGCGCGCTTGGCCACGCCCATCAGCGTGCCGGTGGCATCGAAGAGTTCCACCAAGAAGAAGACCAGCACCACGTTCAAAAGGCCACCGGCGAGTGCGCCCTTGATGTCGAGCTTGAGAAAGGTCGGCTCGATCGACGGTGGCGGCGAGAAGATGCCGTGGAACTCATTGCCGCCGAAGACGAAGGAGGCCAGCGTGACGGCGACGATGCCGATCAGAATCGCGCCCGGCACCTTGAGCCGGTCGAGCACGACGATCAGGATGAAGCCGATCGAAGCCAGCGCCACCGGTGCGGTGTGCAGGTCGCCGAGGGTCACGAAGGTGGCATCCGACTTGGCGACGATGCCGGCGCTCTTGAGCGCGATGATCGCGAGGAAGAGCCCGATGCCGACAGTGATCGCGACCCGTATCGAATGCGGTATGCCGCGGATGATCAACTCGCGGAGGCCAAACAGCGTGACGATCAGGAAGAGGCAACCCGAGATGAACACCGCGCCGAGTGCCGTCTGCCAGGTGAAGCCCATGTGCAGCACGACCACGAAGGCGAAGTACGCGTTGAGCCCCATGCCCGGCGCGAGCGCGATCGGGTAGTTGGCGTAGAGCGCCATGATGCCGGTGCCGAGTGCGGCGATCAGGCAGGTGGCGACGAACACCGATTCCTTCGGCATGCCGGCCGCACCGAGGATGGAAGGGTTGACGAAGATGATGTAGGCCATCGTCAGGAAGGTCGTCAGGCCGGCGACGACTTCGGTCCTGACGTTGGTGTTGTGCTCTCGCAGCTTGAAAAGTCTCTCTAACATGTGTCTTGTCTCCGATTGTTTTGAGGGATCAGGCAGTCGCGAGCCGGTCGATGCCGGCTACATACGCTGCCTTCAGGTTGCGCTCATCCGAGAGCGTCAACCATGCGAACACTTTTTCGTGCAGGGCCGTCGCCACCTCGTGGCGGCGCGTGGCGACCGGGCCGACGGCCCACTCCCAAACGCACACGTCGGCGGTACGGCCGATTTCCAGCGAGCCGATTTCGTCCTCCAGATGCAGCGCTTCGGCAGAGCCCAGCGTGGCGGCATGCAATGCCTTCCAGGCGGTGAGCCGCTGGCCGGCCATGGCCTGCACCTTATAGGCATCGGCCAACGTGCGCTGCATGGAGAGGCCGGTGCCGCCGCCCACATCGCTCGCCACGCTCACGGCCGCGCCACCTTCGATGGCAGCACGCCAATCGAACAGGCCGCTGCCGAGGAAGAGGTTGGAGGACGGGCTGTGCGCGATCTGCGCGCCGGTCTCGCGGATGACGGCGCGGTCGTTGTCGTCGAGCCAGATGCCATGCGCCAGCACGCTGCGCGAATGCATCAGGCCGGCGCGTGCGTACACATCCAGGTAGCTGCGCGCCTCGGGGAAGAGCTCGCGCACCCAGGCGACTTCATCGCGATTTTCGGCCACGTGGGTCTGCATGTAGATGCTGGGGTAGGCGGCGCAGAGCTTGCCGGCCATCACCAGTTGCTCCGGCGTGCTGGTGGGCGCGAAGCGCACGGTCACGGCGTAGGCCAGGCGGTCCTTGCCGTGCCAGCGGTCGATGAGGTCGATGCAATCGGCCTCGGCCAGAGGAACGTCGTCGCGCAGGCCATCGGGCGCATGGCGGTCCATCAGCACCTTGCCGGTGATGAGGCGCATGCCGCGGGCTTGTGCCCCGGCAAAGAGCTTGTCGGCGCTGACCTTGTGCACGGTGGGAAAGACGACGGCGCTGGTCGTGCCGCTGGCCAGCAGCGCATCGAGAAATCGCGCCGCGCCGGCTTCGGCTTCGTGCGGATCGGCAAAGCGCATCTCGGCCGGGAAGGTGTAGGTCTCGAGCCAGTCGAGCAGCGCCGTGCCGTAGCTCGCGATCACGTCGATCTGCGGGCTGTGCACGTGGGTGTCGATGAAGCCGGGCATCAGCAACTTGCCGGCATGGTCGACCTGCCGCCAGCTGGCATCCGGCGTTTGCGCGGCCGGCTGCGCGCCAACGATGCGGCCGCCTTCGATCAGCAGCCAGTGGTCGGGCCGGTAGCGCACTGCGGGCGATTCGATCGCGCCCCATTCCGGGGGGCCGGTGAAATCGAGCAGGTCGCCACGGAGTGCCAAACGAGCGGCAACACGCTGGGCCGGGGAAGATGAAGCAGTGCTCATGGGCGGACTCATTGCAAGTTTGGGGCAGAGGCCGCGTCGCGCCGCCGCACCATGCCGTGCGTGGCAAGGCCGCGGGCCACGTCGCGCACCTGCTCACGCAGCCAGCGCAGCGAGGCCGAGGCGTGCGTGAGGTCATGCCAGAGCTGGTAGTAGGTGAGCGCAGGGAAAGGCGCGGGGCAGCGCACCACCTTCACCGGCAGCGTGTCGGTATAGCGCGAGCAGAAGAGGCGGCCTGTGGTGAGCACCAGCAAGCTCTGCGCCACCATCAGCGGGATCAGGCTGAAGTGCGCGCTGCGCACCACGATGTTGCGCGAGAGGCCGAGCGATTCGAGGTGCTCGTCGATCACGCCCGGCGCCGCGCCTTGCAGGCCGGCGTGCAGCGGCGTGGGCGCCACATGCTCGCAGGCGAGGTAGCGCTCGACCGTCCAGGCGCGGGTGCCGGCGCTGCGGGCCACGGGGTTGTCGTCGGCCACCAGGCAGACGATCTCGTCGGACATCAGGCGGCCCAGGTGCAGTTCTTCGGGCGGCTGCAGCCAATTGCCGATGACCAGATCGACCTCGCCGGCCGCCAGGCTGCGCCGGTAGTCGAAGCCGCCCGAGAGCGGCATCAATTCGAGCCGCACGCCGGGCGCGGCGCGCTTGAGCTGCACCACCAGCTCGGGCAGGAAGAGCGGATCGAGGTAATCGCTCGCGGCAATGCGAAAGGTGGTGTCGCTCGCCAGCGGGTCGAAGCCGCGCTGGCGCGAACGGGGGCTGAAGAGGCGGTCGGCGTCGTCGAGCAGGCGGGTGGCCGGGTCCAGCAATTGCAACGCGATGGCGGTGGGCGTCATGCCGTTGCCGGCGCGCACCAGCAACGGGTCTCCCGTCAACTGCCGCAGCCTTTTCAGTTGGGCACTCACGGCGGGCTGCGTGCTGTTCAAGCGCATGGCGGCCCGGGAAACGCTGCGTTCGGTGATCAAGGTCTGCAACACCCGTATGAGGTAGATCTCGATCTTGTCGAAAGCCGGGCGTGCTGTCATATGGCCAGAAGCATATCTACTATGGATCTTGATGTATACCGTTGGCGCGGAAAGCGACTAAGTTTCGATTGATCAGCGCGCCCGAATCACATTCATCTCTTTCGTCCACCCGAGTTGCTCATGGAAAACTGCCCCATCCGTTTCTTTCACCGTGGCGCCGTCGTCGAAGTCACCGGCGCGCACCCCACCCGCAGCGTGCTCGACTGGCTGCGTGAAGACGCGCGCTGCACCGGCACCAAGGAAGGCTGCAACGAAGGCGATTGCGGCGCCTGCACCGTCGTCATCGGCGAGTTGCCCCAGCATGCAGGCAGCAGCGGCTCGGCGGTGCGCGGGCTGAACCTGCGCACCGTCAACTCCTGCATCCAGTTCCTGCCGACGCTGGATGGCAAGGCGCTGTTCACGGTGGAAGACTTGAACGCGATGACTCCGGCGCCGGCTGTTGCTCGTGCGGCCGAAGCGCTGCACCCGGTGCAACAGGCGATGGTCGAGTGCCACGGCTCGCAGTGCGGGTTCTGCACGCCGGGCTTCGTGATGTCGCTCTGGTCGACCTATGAGCGCAGCAGCGCTTGCGGCATGCAACCAACGCGCCAGCAACTGGCCGACGAACTCTCGGGCAACCTGTGTCGCTGCACTGGCTACCGGCCGATCCTCGATGCCGGCCAGCGCATGTTCGACCTGCCCGCCGTGGCGCTCGACACGGCGCCTGTCATCGAGGCCTTGACATCACTGCAAGCGGGCGAAGCATCGCCGACCTTCGACTACGCCGCGGCCAACCCCAAGAACCGCCTCGACCACTTCCACGCGCCGAAAACGCTCACCGCCCTCGCCGAACTGCGCGAGCACAACCCCAAGGCGCAACTGCTGGCCGGCTCGACCGATGTGGGCCTCTGGGTCAACAAGATGTTCCGCGACCTCGGCGACATCATCTACGTGGGCGATGTGGACGAACTCAAGACCATCGAAGAACGCAGCACCGCGCACGGCAATGAGCTCTACATCGGCGCCGGCGCCTCGCTCGAATCGGCTTGGCGCGCACTTGCCGAGCGCGTGCCGTCGCTGACCGACGTGTGGCTGCGCTTTGCGTCGCCGCCCATCCGCAACGCCGGCACCATGGGCGGCAACGTGGCCAACGGGTCGCCCATCGGCGATTCGCCGCCGGTGCTGATGTCGCTGGACGCGCAGATCGAACTGCGCCGTGGCGCGCGCGTGCGCCGCATGCCCCTGGAAGCCTTCTACCTCGACTACATGAAGAACGAGCTCGAGGCCGGCGAGTTCGTGCAGGGGCTGGCGATTCCTGTCGAGGCGATGTCACGCCAGGTGCGCGCCTACAAGATCAGCAAGCGTTTCGATTGCGACATCTCGGCGCTGCTCGGTGGGTTTGCGATCGCACTCGACGGCGATGTGGTGAAGGAGGTTCGCCTGGCGTTCGGCGGCATGGCGGCCACCGTCAAGCGTGGTGCGAAGGCCGAAGCGGCGCTCGTCGGCAAGGCCTGGTCGCAAGAGACAGTGAATGCCGCCAAGGCCGCGCTCGCCGAAGACTTCAAGCCGCTCTCCGACATGCGCGCCAGCGCCGCCTATCGCCTGCAAGTGGCGCAGAATTTGTTGCAGCGCTTCTGGCTCGAAACCCGCCGCGTCGACCCGCTGCCGGCTGCGGCCACGAGCGTGTGGAGCGTGATGCCGCACGACACGTCCATCGCCATCCGCGTGGTTGCGTGAGTCACAAGAATTCGAGGACATCGCCATGAACAAGCCCATCGATCCTTCGCTGCTGCAGCCGACAGAAAACTTCGCGCACTACCTGAAGAACACCGCCGCGCGCATCGATCAAACCGCCGAAGCAACCGCCGAGCGCGATGGCGCGCGCGTGGGCGTGAGCCGCGCGCACGAATCGGCCCATCTGCACGTGGCCGGCGAAGCGACCTACATCGACGACATTCCCGAACTGGCCGGCACGCTGCACTGCGCACTCGGCCTCTCGCCGGTCGCCAACGGCGTGCTCACCGCCATGTCGCTCGACGTGATCCGCGCGCTGCCCGGCGTGGTGGCGGTGATCAGCGCCGAAGACATTCCCGGCCCGAACGACTGCGGTTCGATCATCCACGACGACCCGATCCTGCTCTCGCTCAAAGACGGCGGCGAGGTGCGCTACCTCGGCCAACCGGTCTTCGCGGTGATCGCACAAACCCGCGATGCCGCACGCCGCGCCGCCGCCAAGGCCAAGGACGTGCTGAGCATCACCGCCCAACCGCCCGTCATCACGCCGCAGCAGGCGCACGCCAAGCAGCAATACGTGCTGCCGCCGATGCACCTGGCACGCGCCACGAACGAAGGCGGCGCGCAAGCGGCCATCGCCAAGGCGCCGCGCCGACTGAAGAGCACCTTCGAAGTCGGCGGTCAGGAGCAGTTCTACCTCGAAGGCCAGATCAGCTACGCCATTCCGAAAGAAGGCGGCGGCATGCATGTGTATTGCTCGACGCAGCACCCGAGCGAGATGCAGCATCTGGTGGCGCATGCGTTGCACCTCTCGGCCAACCAGGTGCAGGTGGAATGCCGGCGCATGGGGGGAGGATTCGGCGGCAAGGAGTCGCAATCGGCCATCTTCGCCTGCGTGGCGGCAGTGGCCGCGGCGAAGCTGAAGCGCCCGGTCAAGCTGCGGCTGGACCGCGATGACGACTTCCTGATCACCGGCCGCCGGCACTGCTTCTGGTACGAGTACGAAGTGGGCTACGACGACGAGGGCAAGGTGCTGGGCGCCGAGATCAGCATGGTCTCGCGGGCAGGGCATTCGGCCGACCTCTCGGGCCCGGTGATGACGCGCGCGCTCTGCCACTTCGACAATGCCTACTGGCTGCCCGATGTGTCGATGCACGGTTATTCGGGCCGGACCAACACGCAGTCGAACACCGCCTTCCGCGGCTTCGGCGGGCCGCAGGGCGCCATTGCGATCGAGAACATCCTCGACACCATCGCGCGCGCGCTCGGCAAGGACCCGCTCGATGTGCGCCGCGCCAACTTCTACGGCACCGAGACGAACAACGTCACGCCCTATGGTCAGGTCGTCACCGACAACATCATCCACGAGCTGACCACGCAGCTGGAGGCGAGCAGCGGCTACCGCGAACGGCGTGCCGGCATCGCAGCCTTCAATGCGACCAGCCCGGTGCTCAAGCGCGGCATTGCATTGGCGCCACTCAAGTTCGGCATCTCGTTCAACGTCAAGCACTTCAACCAGGCCGGCGCGCTGGTGCATGTCTACACCGATGGCTCGATGCTGGTGAACCACGGTGGCACCGAGATGGGCCAGGGCCTGAACACCAAGGTGGCGCAGGTGGTAGCGCACGAACTCGGCGTGAGCTTCGACTGCGTGCGCGCCACCGCGACCGACACGCAAAAGGTTGCCAACACCTCCGCAACGGCCGCTTCGACCGGTGCCGACCTGAACGGCAAGGCGGCGCAAGACGCCGCGCGGCAGATCAAGGAGCGGCTCGCGGTGTGCGCCGCCAACCTGCATGGCGGTGATCCGTCGACCGTGCGCTTTGCGAACGACACGGTTCATGTGAACGGCAAGACCATGAGCTTCGTCGCGCTGGTGGCCCAGGCCTACCTCGACCGCGTGCAGCTCTGGTCCGACGGCTTCTACGCCACGCCCGGCCTGAGCTGGAACCGCGAGACCATGCAGGGCCGGCCGTTCTACTACTTCGCCTACGGCGCCGCCGTGAGCGAGGTCGTGGTGGACACACTCACCGGCGAATGGAAGCTGCTGCGCGCCGACATCCTGCACGACGCCGGAAAGTCGCTGAACCCCGCCGTGGACATCGGCCAGGTCGAAGGCGCGTTCATCCAGGGCATGGGCTGGCTGACCACCGAAGAGCTGGTGTGGCACCCCACCAGCGGCAAGCTCACCACGCACGCGCCCAGCACCTACAAGATCCCGACGGCCAACGACTGCCCGCCCATCCTGAACTGCACGCTGTTCGAGGGGCAGAACACCGAAGACAGCATCCACCGCAGCAAGGCCGTGGGCGAGCCGCCGCTGCTGCTGCCGTTCTCGGTGTTCTTCGCGATCCGTGATGCGGTCTCGGCCGCAGGCGGCCACCGCAGCGACCCACCGCTGACGGCGCCCGCCACCAGCGAAGCGATCCTGCGCGCCATCACGGCGGTGCAGGCCGCCTGAGCCATGCCGAACCTGCGTGACACGGCGAAGGTGTGGCTGGCGGCACGGCGCGCGGCCGTCGTCGTCGAGGTGACGCAATCTGCGGGCTCGGTGCCGCGCGAAGGCGGCACGCGCATGCTGGTCGCGGCGCAGCAGACGGCCGGGACAATAGGCGGCGGGCATCTGGAATTGAAGGCGATCGCAGAGGCGCGGGAGATGTTGGCGGGCGTGGCTTCTCGCGCGGCTACTCCGCAGATGTTGGCGCAGATGGCCTCGGCCTTGCGAGCATCGGATGGCGACGTGGCCTTCATCGATGCAGACACGGACGCCCGCATCGAACGCCCTGCCCCGCGGTCTGCGCATTACCCGCTCGGCCCGGCCCTCGGCCAATGCTGCGGCGGCGCGGTAACGCTCGGTTTTTCGTCCCTCGATGCTCAAGCTTTGGCCACATGGCCGGAGACCCCGCCGCGGTTTCATCTGCAGCTCTACGGTGCCGGCCATGTGGGCCGCGCCATCGCACGGGCGCTGGCACCGTTGCATGTGCTCGTGGACTGGATCGATGAGCGGGAAGAAGAGTTTCCCGCGTCGTTCCAATCCGCCGATTTCGGCGGAACAGGAAGCACCTGGCCGGCGCACATCCGCAAGGTCTGCGTCGATGGTGTCGATGCCGAAGTGCGCAGCGCGCCGCCCGGCGCGTTCTATCTCGTGCTGACGCACCAGCACGACCTCGACCTGCAGATCACCGAAGCGATCCTGAGGCGAGGCGACTTCGGCTTTCTCGGCCTGATCGGCTCGAAGACGAAGAAGCACCGCTTCATCCACCGCTTCGAGCAACGCGGCATCGCGCCCGAAGTGATCGCCCGCATGACCTGCCCGATCGGCATCGAAGGCATAGACGGCAAGGAGCCGGAAGTGATCGCGGCCAGCGTGGTCGCGCAGTTGCTGCGCGCCTCGCCCGTCAGATGATGGCGCCCGGCTGGCTCTCCCACTCATCATGGCGCTCGCGCCGCTCCTGCCGGTAGTTGGTGACTTCGAGGCGGATGCCGTCGGGATCACTCAAAAAGCTTGCCCAGTAGTCGGGCGCATAACCAGGATGCAAGGCCGCCTCGGTGGCTGCCAGCCCGGCCCCACGCCAGCGTGTGGCCACGGCCCGCACATCGTCGATGGACTCCACCCGCAGGCACAGGTGGTGCAGGCCCGGCGCGTACGGGTCGTGGGACACGGCCGAACGCGCCGGCCGCAGCACATAGCCGAAGTGTCGGCCGTAGTACTGCACGTGCGGCTCACCACCGATCGCAAAGGTGTTCTTGCGAAAACCTAGCCCGGCCAGCGCGAGGTCGTAGAAGCGCTCCGAGCGCGATACGTCAGAGACGGTGATGTAGAGGTGATCGATGCCGATGATTTGCGTCACGTGCTTTGCTCCACCCACCGCTCACAGGATCAGCATCGCCCGAAAGTCGTTGACGTTCGTGAAGGTCGGCCCGGTCATCAGCAGGTCGCCCAGCGGGCGGAAGAAGTTGTAGGCGTCGTTGCGGTCCAGGAAGTCCTGCGGCTTCACGCCGGCCTCTGCGGCGCGCGCCAGGGTGTCGGGCGTGACGATCGCGCCGGCGTTGTCTTCGACGCCGTCGATGCCATCGGTGTCGCCGGCCAGCACGTAAATCTTCGGTTCGCCTTGCAGCGTGATCGCGGCGCTCAGCAGGAATTCCGTCGCGCGCCCGCCGCGCCCGCCTTTGGTCTTGACCGTTACCGTCGTCTCGCCGCCGGAGAGCACCACGCAGGGCGGGGTGAACGGCTGGCCGTGTTTGGCGATGTAGCGGGCGAGTGCGGCGTGCACCTTGCCCACTTCACGCGATTCGCCTTCCATCTCGTCGCTCAGCACATGCACCGCGATGCCGGCGGCGCGCGCCACGGCGGCGGCGGCTTCCAGCGATTGCTGCGGCGTGGCGATCATGTGAACCTCGTTGCCGGCGAAGCACGCGTCGCCTGGCTTGGGCGTTTCGAACGCGCCGCTCTCCAGCCCGGCACGCGCTGCGGCGGGAACCTCGATGCCGTAGCGCGCCAGGATGCGCAGCGCGTCGGCGCAGGTCGTGGTGTCGGGCACGGTCGGGCCGCTGGCGATCACCTGCGGCGAATCGCCGGGCACATCGCTGATCAGCAGCGTCACCACCTTCGCCGGCGCGCACATCGCAGCCAGCCGCCCGCCCTTGATGGCCGAGAGGTGCTTGCGCACGCAGTTCATCTCGTCGATGGCGGCGCCGCTCTTGAGCAGCGCCTTGTTGATGGCCTGCTTCTCGTCGAGCGAAATGCCTTCGGCCGGCAGCGAGAGCAGCGACGAGCCGCCGCCGGAGATCAGGAACAGCACCAGATCATCGGCCGTCAATCCGCGCGTGAGCTCGACGATGCGTTGCGCCGCGCGGCGGCCGGCTTCGTCGGGAACAGGGTGCGCCGCCTCGATCACTTCGATGCGGCCGGCGCCCTGTTGTTGCCGGGCCTTGTAGGCCGGGGGCACATAGTCGTAGCGGGTAACGACCAACCCCGACATCGGCGCATCGGCAGGCCACAAACCATCGACAGCCGCCGCCATCGCGCCGCCCGCCTTGCCGGCGCCGAGCACCAGCGTGCGGCCCTTGGGCGGGCGCGGCAAAAAGGCCGCGGTGCTGACGCCGGGCACGGCTTGCGCCACGGCGGCATCGAACAAGGCCCGCAAAAAACCGCGCGGATCGGTGTGGGGTACGGGGGTCGTCGTGCTCATCCTCCGATTTTCGCCGATCAGCCGGCCGCCACCTCGTGGTTTGCCATGAGTTCGAGCGCGCGCACCAGAGCCGAATGGTCGAGGTCCTGCATGCCATTGGCAGCACAGGTCTGCATCAGTTGCGCCGCGCCGGCCGTCTGCGGCAACGAGACGCCCAGCGCACGCGCGCCGGCCAGCGCCAGGTTCAAGTCCTTCTGGTGCAGGCCGATGCGAAAGCCCGGCGCAAACGTTCGCTTGACCATGCGCTCGCCATGGACCTCCAGGATGCGCGAGGCCGCAAAGCCGCCCATCAGCGCCTGCCGCACCCGCGCCGGGTCGGCACCGGCCTTGCTCGCGAACACCAAGGCCTCGCCGACGGCGGCGATGTTCAGCGCCACGATGATCTGGTTTGCGACCTTGCAGGTCTGCCCATCGCCATTGCCTCCCACCAGCGTGATGTTCTTGCCCATCGTCTGGAACAGCGGCAGGATGCGCTCGAATGTGGCTTCCGGCCCGCCGACCATGATGGTGAGCGACGCCGCCTTGGCGCCGACCTCGCCGCCCGACACCGGCGCATCGAGGTAATCGCAGCCGAGCGCGTTGATCTTCTTGGCGAACTCCTTGGTCTCGATCGGCGAGATCGAGCTCATGTCGACCACAGTCTTGCCCTTCGACAAGCCAGCAGCGACGCCATCGGCCTCGAACAGCACCGCCGCCACATCGGGCGTGTCGGGCACCATGACGAAGATGATGGCCGAGCGCTCGGCCACTTCCTTCGACGTGGCGCAAACAGTCACGCCCGCCTCGGCAATCTCGGGCCGCAGCTTGCCGTGGGTGAAGACCGAGAGCCTGTGGCCGGCGGCGATGAGGTGCAGCGCCATCGGCGCGCCCATGATGCCCAGGCCGATGAAGCCGATGTCGAGTGGAGTCGTCGTTGTCATGGTGGTGTCGCTTCGATGTGTTGATGTGGCCAGTGGCCGCGGTCAGGCAGCTCGCGCCTTCTCTGTCGTCAGCCAGCCCAGGCCCGCTTCGGTCACGCCGGCCGGCTTGTATTCGCAGCCGATGGCGCCGGTGTAGCCAATGCGGTCGAGGTGCGCGAACAGGAATGGGTAGTTGATCTCGCCCGTGCCCGGTTCATTGCGGCCGGGCGTGTCGGCGATCTGGATGTGGCCGATGCGTGCAAGGTTCTTCGCGATCGTCGCGGCGAGTTCGCCTTCCATGCGCTGCATGTGATAGATGTCGTACTGCAACTTCAGGTTATCGGCGCCCACCTCGTCGATGATCGCCAGCGCCGGCGCCGAACGGTTGATGTAGTAGCCCGGAATGTCGTAGTGGTTGATCGGCTCGATCAGCAAGGTGAGCCCGGCCTTCTTCGCTTCGCCAGCGGCATAACGCAGGTTGGTGACGAAGGTTTCGCGCAGCAGTGCATCGCTCACGCCGGCCGGCACCTTGCCGGCCATGCAGTGCAGGTTGGGAGAGCCAAGTGCACTGGCGTACTCCACGCCGAGCGCCACGCCGCGGCGGAATTCTTCGACACGCGACGGGTCGCAGGCCATGCCGCGGTCGCCGGCATCCCAGTCGCCGGCGGGCATGTTGTGCAGCACCACCTTCAGCTTGTCAGCAGCAAGCGTCGCCTTCAGCTCGGCAATGGCGTGCGCATACGGGAACAGGAACTCGACCTCGGTGAAGCCCGCTTGCGCGGCGCGGGCAAAGCGCTCGATGAACGGCGCCTCGGTGAACATCATGCTGAGGTTGGCGGCAAAGCGGGGCATGGGATCTCCTGGTGTGATGCGGGTCAATCCAGCATACCAACGGCGGTGGGCGCATCGGCCAGGCTGGTCGCCAATTCCTCGAACTCGTTGATCGCATCGATCTCGGTGCCCATGGAGATGTTGGTCACGCGCTCGAGCATCACCTCGATCACCACCGGCACCTGGAATTCTTCCATCCACTTGTTGGCCTGCGCGATGGCCGGCTTGATCTCTTCCTGCTTGTAGACACGCACGAACTTGCAGCCCAGGCCCTTGACGACCGCTTCATGGTCGACGCCGTAGCCATCCATCTGCGGCGCGTTGATGTTCTCGAAGCCGAGCTGCACGCAGTAGTCCATGCTGAAGCCGCGCTGCGCCTGGCGGATCAGGCCGAGGTAGCTGTTGTTGACCACCATGTGGATGTAGGGCAGCTTGAACTGCGCGCCGACGGCCAGCTCTTCGATCATGAACTGGAAGTCGTAGTCGCCCGACAAGGCCACGATCTTGCGGCTCGGGTCCGCGGCGCGCACGCCAAGCGCTGCGGGAATCGTCCAGCCCAACGGGCCAGCCTGGCCGCAATTGATCCAGCGGCGCGGGTGGAACACATGCAGGAATTGCGCACCAGCGATCTGCGAAAGCCCGATCGTCGTCACATAGGTCGTGTCGCGGTCGAAGTTGTTGTTCATGCACTGGTACACCCGCTGCGGCTTCATCGGCACGGTGTCGAGGTTGGTCTTGCGCAGCATGGTGCGCTTGCGCTCACGGCATTGCGCCACCCATTCGCTGCGGTCCTTGAGCGTACCGGCGGCCTTCATCTCACGCGCGACTTCGACGAAGAGTTTCAGCGCGGCCTTGGCATCCGAGACGATGCCCAGATCGGGGCTGAAAACGCGGCCGATCTGCGTCGGCTCGATGTCGACGTGGATGAACTGCCGGCCCTTGCAATACACCTCCGGCGAACCGGTGTGGCGGTTGGCCCAGCGGTTGCCGATGCCGAGCACGAAGTCGCTTGCGAGCATTGTCGCGTTGCCGTAGCGGTGGCTGGTCTGCAGGCCGCACATGCCGGCCATCAGGCGGTGGTCGTCGGGGATGGTGCCCCAGCCCATCAGCGTGGGGATCACCGGCACATCGACCAGCTCGGCAAACTCCTGCAGCAAATCGCTGGCGTCGGCATTGATCACACCGCCGCCGGAGACGATCAGCGGCCGCTCGGCGGCTTGCAGCATCGCAATGGCCTTCTCGATCTGCTTGCGCGTGGCTTGCGGCTTGTAGACGGGCAGCGGTTCGTAGGTCTCGATGTCGAACTCGATCTCGGCCATCTGCACATCGAACGGCAGGTCGATGAGCACCGGCCCGGGGCGGCCGGAGCGCATCAGGTGAAAGGCCTGCTGGAACGAGCGCGGCACCTGGGCCGGCTCGCGCACCGTCACGCTCCACTTGGTGACGGGCTTGGAGATCGATTCGATGTCGACCGCCTGGAAGTCTTCCTTGTAGAGCCGCGCACGCGGCGCCTGGCCGGTGATGCACAGGATGGGAATGCTGTCGGCGATGGCCGAGTAAAGCCCGGTGATCATGTCGGTGCCGGCCGGGCCGGAGGTGCCGATGCACACGCCGATGTTGCCGGCCTTGGCACGCGTGTAGCCTTCGGCCATGTGCGAGGCGCCTTCCACATGGCGCGCCAGCACATGGGCGATGGAGCCGCGCTCGCGCAGCGCCGAATACAGCGGGTTGATGGCGGCGCCGGGCACGCCGAAGGCCTGGGTGATGCCCTCTTTTTCCATCACCAGAACAGCAGCCATGATCGCTTTCATGCGGGCCATGTGAGTCTCCTTGGGGTTGTCGCTTCGGTTTGTCGCGGGTTTATCGATCGGTTGCCGCCATGGTCCGCTCACGCGGCGCATTCGGGAATGCCAGCCTGTCGATAAGAACTATTCCGCCGAGGAATGCGGCCACCCGGTGCCTGCACCGGATTCGCCTCGTCAAGGGCGCTACATTGCCCGAATGCACCATCGCCTTGCCAAGCCGTCCATCGCCCTCCTCGCCTCCCTGTTGCTTGTGCTGCTTCAAGCTTGTGGCGGGGGCCAGTCGGAGCAGCAACTGCTTGCGTCGGCCAAGACCTACCTCGCGGCCAACGACATCCCCGCTGCCATCATCCAGCTGAAGAACGCGCTGCAGAAATCGCCCGATTCCGGCGAGGCCCGCTACCTGCTCGGCAAGGCACTGCTGGACAAGGGCGAGCCTGCCGCCGCCGGCCTGGAGCTGCGCAAGGCAGCGCAGGTGGAATACGAGCCGTCGCTGGTCACGCCGCTGCTGGCCCAGGCCTTTCTGCTGACGGGCGAAGACAAGCAGATCACCGACCGCTTCACCGCCACGACGCTCCCCGACAGGTCCGCCCAGGCCGAGTTGCAGACGACAGTCGGCGTCGCTTACGCACGCCAAGGCGACCTGGGCAAAGCGGGTGACGCCTTGCAGCGCGCCTTGGCCGCCGCGCCGGAATCGGCACGCGCGCGAGTCTTCGAGGCGCAGATGAGCGCCCAGCGGCGGGATTTCGCCGGCGCCCTGACGCAACTGGCGGCCGTGACCACCCGCGACCCGGCCAACGCCGATGCCTGGCTGCTCGAGGGCCAGATCCGCCTTCAGCAAGACGCCGACCCAGCCGCAGCGCTCGCCGCGTTCCACAAGGCCGTGGCGGTACGTCCGAAGCTCCTGCAGGCGCGCGAAGCCATCGTGCTGATCCTGCTGCGCCAAAACGACCTGGCCGGCGCGCGCGCGCAGGCGGCGGAGCTGAAGGCTCTGCTGCCAGGCCATCCAAGGCCCGCCTATCTGGAAGCCCGCGTGGCCTACCTGGCGCAGGATTTCAAGACCACGCAGGAGATCACCCAGCGCCTGCTGCAAACTACGCCCAACGACCCCGAAATCCTCGAACTCGCCGGCGCTGCCGAATACGGCCTCAAGTCGTATTCGCGCGCCGAAGCGATGCTCGCGCAAGCCGTGCAGGCCGCACCGCGCTTGCAGATGGCGCGGCTGCTGCTCGCGCGAACCTACCTGCGCAACAGCGACGCGGCCAAGACATTGGCGGTGCTCAAACCCCTGCTCGACCAGCCCACGCCGAGTGCCGATGCGCTGGCGGCCGCGGCCGAGGCACATCTGCTGAACGGCGATGCGGCGGCCTCGGAAGCGGCGTTCAAGCGTGCGGTCGCCGCCCGGCCCACCGACCCACGCATCCGCACCGAGCTCGCGCTCACACAGCTCGGCAAGCCCGGCAGCGGTGACAAGGCACTCGCCGATCTGGAGAACATCGCTTCGACCGACACCGGCGTGCTGGCCGATCTGGCGCTGATCAGCGAACACCTGCGCAACAAGCGGTTCGACAAGGCGCTGAAGGCCACCGACGCACTCGAAAAGAAGCAGCCCGACAAGCCCCTGGCCGCCCACCTGCGTGGCCGCGTGCAATTGCTGGTCAGTGACCCGAAGTCGGCGCGGGCGAGCTTCGAACGTGCGCTGGCCATCGACCCGACCTACTTTCCCGCGACGCTCAACCTGGCCGCACTCGACCTCGCTCGAAGCGGCCCGGCGGCGGCACGCAAGCGCTTCGATGACCTGCTGCGCCTCGACCCCAAGAATTCCATGGCGATGCTGGCCGTGGCCAACCTGCTGGCGCGCACCGGCGGTGACCCGAAGGAAATCGCCACCCTCCTCACCAAGGCCGTGGCCGACAACCCGACGCTGGCGGCGCCGCGCATCCGCCTGGTCGACCATCACTTGTCGACCGGCGATGCGAAGGCGGCGCTGGCTGCAGCGCAAGGCGCGGCCGCAGCCCTGCCCGGCAATGCGGACGTGCTGTTCGCGCTCGGCCGCGCGCAGCTCGCCGCCGGCGCACCGGAGCAGGCCGTCAGTTCCTTCAGCCAGCTCGCCACGCTCGAACCCACCTCGCCGCGCGGGCTGCTGGGTCTGGCCGATGCGCACCTCGGCTCGAAGGATTCGGCCGGCGCGGTGAAAGACCTGCGGCGCGCGCTCGAAGCGTCGCCCGGCCTGCTGATCGCCCAGCGCAAGCTGATCGAGTTGGCCATGGCCAGCCAGCGCCCGGCAGACGCGCTCGAGGTGGCGCGCCAGGTCAAAACGCAGCGGCCGAAAGAAGCCATCGGTTATCTGCTGGAAGGACAAATCGAAGCGGCCGGCAAACACTCGGACGCCGCCATCGCCCAATTCCGCGCCGGCTTGCAACAGCAGAAGTCCAGCGAACTCGCCATCGCACTGCACAAGGCCTTGCTGGCGGCCGACAAACGCGCCGACGCCGCCAAATTCGCCGCGAGCTGGTCGGCAGAGCCTTCGGCCGGCAGCGGCTTCACGTTCTACCTGGGCGACATCGCCGTCGACCAGCGCAATTACGAGGAGGCCGAAAGCCGTTACCGCCAGGTCCTGAAAGCGCAACCCGGCAACGCGCTGGCCATGAACAACGTCGCGTCCATGCTGCTGAAACAGGGCAAGCCGGGCGCGTTGCCGCTGGCTGAAAAAGCCAACCAGGCGATGCCCGAGCAGGCGCCGTTGATGGACACGCTGGCGACCGCACTGGCCGCCGAGAACCAGGTCGCGAAGGCACTCGAGGTGCAACAGCGCGCCGTGGCCAAGGCAACGGCCGACCCTTCGCTGCGGCTCACCATGGCGCGCTTGCTCATCCTGTCGGGGGACAAGGCGCGGGCTCGCGCAGAGCTGGAAACGCTCGCCAAACTCGGCGCGGGCTTTGCGGAGCAGCCGGAGGTGATGCGGCTGCTCGGTCAGGTGTAGCGTGGCCTCATCGGCGTAACAGCGCGTCGGCCACGCAAAGAGCGGGCATCATCCTCCGCTGGAGGAAGACAAGCACCATGGACCGAATCACCGGCGTTCAGCTCTTCGTGCGCATCGTCGAAACGGGCAGCTTCTCGAAGGCCTCGGCTGATCTGGGCCTCACGCAGCCGACGGCCACCAAGCACGTGGCGGCGCTCGAAGCCAAGCTCGGCGCGCGGCTGCTCAACCGCAACACGCGCGGTGTGAGCGCGACCGAGATCGGCGCGCTCTACTACGAGAAATGCAAGGCGATCCAGCACACACTGGAAGAGGCCGACAACCTCGCCTCGCTGCTGCAATCGCGCGTGAGCGGGCAGTTGCGGGTGAGCACCTCGGTGGCCTTCGGCCGCAGGGTGCTGACGCCGATGGTGCTGGCCTTCATGCGGCAGCACCCCGACATCTCGATCGACCTCAGCGTGGAAGACCGCTACGCCAACCTGGTGGAGCAAGGCATCGATGTGGCGATCCGCATGGGGCGCCTCGCCGATTCCTCGCTCGGCTCGCGCTACCTTGGCACCAACCCGTGGGTGCTCGTCGCATCGCCCGAGTATTTGAATTCGTTCGGCGCGCCGGAGAGCCCGGCCGAGGTGGCGCGCCACGCATGCCTGGTCTACAGCAGCGTGCAAGGCGATGACCGCTGGCATTTCACCGGCGCGGGCGGCGACACCTCCTTGGCCGAATCGGTGCGGGTGCAAGGCCCGCTGCGGTCGAACAGCCTCTCGGCCCTGCTCGACGGCGCTTGCCGCGGCCTGGGCCTGGCGATCCTGCCTTGGTATGTGGCGCAACGTGCGGTAGCCGAAGGCCGGGTGCATACGCTGCTGACCGAATTCAATCTGCCGGTTCAGGAGATGAACGCCGTGTTCCCGAGCCCCAAACTCGTGCCGTCGAAGGTCAATGCCTTCATCACGTTTTTGCAGGAGCAGTTCGGCCCGGAGTGGTGGCGGAACGAGCGCTGAAGCCCGGCCCGATCGGCGCCAGCAAAGCACGCAGCCGCTCGCGCGCATCGGGCGCCTGCACCGATTGGCCCAGGCCGCTTTCCACGCTGCCGATGTGCGCCAGCATCAGGACCGCCGCCCCCTCCACATCGCCCGCCTCGATGGCGCCGACGATCCGCGCGTGGTCGGCGCAGGACTGCACCGCGTCGTGCGTCGATTGATAGAGCGAGGCGACCAGCGTGGTGCGCGCGGTCAGGTCGCGCAGCATGTCGCACAGCATGCGGTGGCCCAGGCATTCGGCCAGGCACACGTGAAAGTCGGCGAGCAGGAAGGTGCGCGTGGCCACGTCGGCCCCGGCGATGGCCGCTTCTTCATCGGCAATGTGGCCGCGCAGGCGCTTGATCACCGCCTGCAGCGGCCGGCCAGCTTCGCGCAGCACCGCAGAGTCACGCAACATGCCGGACTCGACCGCGCGCCGCGCCGCAAACGCATCGTGCGCCTGTGCCAGCGAAGGTTCCAGCACATACCAGCCCTTGCGCGAGCGCACCTCCACGAAGCCGCGCGCCTGCAATTGCATCAGCGCCTCGCGCACCAGCGTGCGGCTCACGCCGAACATGTCGGCCAGCTCCTGCTCACCCAGCCGCTCACCGGGCGCGAGCTTCTGGGCCAGGATGGATTCGACGACGCGCTGGGCGATTTCGGTCTGGTTGATGGTCATGGGCGGATCAGGAAACGGAACCCGGACGATAAGGCTCGGGCCGGGACGAAGCGCCTACGAAGTTGCGCAGAGCAGGCCTGAGCACGAGTCGCCTGCGCTGCCCAGTTTCACAGGGGCTTCGCTTCAACGACTCAGGCAGCGACCGCCCCCACCGGCGCCGCCGGCTCCAGCCCCAGTTCCATGTCGTCGGCCACCGGCCGCCCATCCAGCACCGCATGCGCGCGCTCGCGGTCGATGTCGCCTTCCCACGCGGCCACGGCCACGGTGGCCACGCAATTGCCGATCAGGTTGCCGAGCGCGCGGGCGATGCCCATGAACCAGTCGACCGAGAGCACCATCACCAGGCCGATCGCGGGGATGGCGGGAATCGCCTGCAGCGTGGCGGCCAGCACCACGATCGCCGAGCCTGGCACACCGTGCGCGCCTTTGGAGGTGACGAGCGAGATCGCCAGGATCGTCAGCAGGTCGGTCATCGAGATCGGCGTGTTGGTGGCCTGCGCGATGAACACGGCGGCGAGCGTGATGTAGATCGAGAAGGCGTCGAGGTTGAACGAGTAGCCGGTGGGGATCACCAGGCCGACCGTCGAATCGCGAATGCCCATGCGCTTCAACTTGGCCATGATCTGCGGCAGCACGCTGTCCGACGAGGTCGTCGCGAAGACGATGGTCAGCTCTTCACGCAGGTAGCGCAGCAGCTTGAAGAGGCTGAAGCCTGAAAGCCGCATGATCCCGCCCAGTATGACGACGACGAAGATCGCGACTGCCGCGTAGTAAAGCACCACGAGCATGCCGAGCTGCTTGAGCGAGCCGATGCCGTACTTGCCCACGGTAAACGCGATGGCGCCGAACACACCGAGCGGCGCCAGCTTGATGATCAGCCCCATGGTCTTGAAGAGGATGCCCGAAAGGTCTTCGATCAGCCCGGCGATCTTGGCGCCCTTCTCGCCGACGAGCGAGAGCGCGCAGCCGAAGACGATGGAGAACAGCAGCACCTGCAGTACGTCGCCGGTCGCGAAGGCGCTGACGGCCGTCGTGGGAATCAGCTTCAAGAAGAACTCGGTGAAGCCGCCGCCGGAGAGCTTGCCAGCGTTCTCGACATAGGCGCTCATCGCCTTGGCGTCCAGCGTGTGCACATCGACATTCATGCCGACGCCAGGCTGGAAGACGAAGGCCAGCACCAGGCCGAGCACGAGGGCGACTGTCGTCAGCACCTCGAAGTAGATCAGCGCCTTGACGCCGACGCGGCCGACGCGCTTCAGGTCGCCGGTGCCGGCGATGCCGTGCACGATCACGCAGAAGACGATCAGCGGCACCAGCATCTTGATGAGCTTGATGAAGCCGTCACCCAGCGGCTTGAACTTGGCGGCCGTGTCGGGCCACAAGAACCCGACCAGCACACCGAGGATGAGGGCCAGCACGACCTGGCCGAACAAGGAGCGAAAAAAACGAGGCATGGGACTCTCCAACAAGAGGAAGGACGACGAACTCCGGACCCGCTGCGAATTGCCGAGTCCTGCAATTACCTGACCAGTGCCTGCACTCAAGTTTTCTTGATCACAAGCTTGTGTACAAGCAATGTAGTCAACATTAGCAATCGTCGTGCCCGTGGTTTCCCTAGTTTTTGGCGCTGCGGATCACCGCCGAATCACACCGCGCGCAGGGCTGGTGCGTTAGCAAACGCGCGGTGTGCAACGACGGTGCGTGATCCCGGGCATCATCGAACGAATCGGTGCGAATCGTCGTTTTCGCGGCGCGCCATCCAAACCGGAGAACTTCGATGAATTCGCTGGCGCGGCTGATGCCGCTCGCCCTCCTTCTCGCCCCGCTGGCGGCACCCCGCCCCGTTGAGGCGGCGGACGCCGCATCCCTCGCCGTGCTGAGCGCAGGCGCCATCGAGCCGGGTGTGCGGCCGGCGCTTGCAGCATTCGAGAAGGCCAGCGGGCTGCACGTGACGCTGGCGTTTGCGACCGCGCCCGAGATCCGCCAACGTATGGCGGCCGGCGCCTACGCCGATGCGGTCTTCGCGCCGCCGGCGGTGCTCGACCAGCTGGCGCGCGCCGGGCAACTGGCGCCCGCACGAGCGGCGATCGGCCGCGTCGGCCTGGGCGTGGCGGTGCGGCCGGGCGCGCCGCAGCCCGGGATCGGCACGGCAGACGAGCTGAAGCATTCGCTGCTGCAGGCCGATTCGGTTGTCTTCAACCGCGCATCGACCGGGCTTTATGTCGAAGGCCTGTTGAAGACGCTGGGCGTCACGGCTGAGCTCGAAGGCCGCACCACGCGCTACCCGGACGGCGCTTCGGTGATGAGGCACCTGCTCGTCGGCAGCGGGCGCGAGTTCGGTTTTGGCGCGATGACCGAGATCGCGCTCTTTCGCGCCGAAGGTTTGGTCCTTGTAGGACCGCTGCCGCCGGAGCTGCAGAACATGACCTCGTACGCCGCGGCGCCGGTCACGCGCGGCAACGCAGAAGCGGCCGGCGCGCTGATGAGATTCCTTGCCTCCGATGCCGCCCGCGCGGTGTTCACGGCGGCCGGTATCGAACCGCCATGAACCGAAGGGCTGATCAGCGCGGCTGCGGCGTGGTGCGCAGGTAGGGCTTGATGGTCTTGAAGCCAGGGAAGGACTTCTCCGCCTCTTCGTTGCTGACCGCGGGCGTGATGATCACGTCGTCGCCCTGCTTCCAGTTCACCGGGGTGGCGACCTTGTGCTTGGCGGTGAGCTGCATCGAGTCGAGTACGCGCAGGATCTCGTCGAAATTGCGGCCGGTGGTCATCGGGTAGGTGAGCATCAGCTTGATCTTCTTGTCGGGGCCGATGATGAAGACCGAGCGCACCGTCGCGTTGTTGGCGGCGGTGCGGCCATCGGCGCCCACCTCGTCGGCCGGCAGCATGTTGTAGAGCTTGGCGACCACCAGGTCGGCGTCACCGATCATCGGGTACTTGACAGCCGAGCCTTGCGTTTCCTCGATGTCCTTGGCCCATTCGCCGTGGCGCGCGACAGGATCGGCGCTCAGGCCGATCAGCTTGGCGTTGCGCTTGGTGAACTCCGGTTCGATGCGGGCCATGTAGCCGAGTTCGGTGGTGCAGACGGGCGTGAAGTCCTTGGGGTGCGAAAACAGGATCGCCCACTGGTCGCCAATCCACTCGTGGAACTTGATCTTGCCTTGCGTGGTGTCGGCTTCGAAATCGGGGGCGATGTCATTGATGCGCAGGGACATGGTGGCTCCTTGGGTGCGTGTTCTCGGGGCAAAGATTGTGGATCGATTCCGGCGACGGGGCGATCCATGAAAACCGCATGTCGATGCGCGTTATACGGCGGTGCCATCCGCCGTGGGCGTCGCTGGCGCGGCGGCGGCCTTGTCGCTCCACAGCTTGCCCCCGGTCGCCCAGTCCTGGCGCTTGATGTCGTAGAACAGGATGTCGACGCTTTCCGGCGAGCCGCCGAGCGCGCGCACGACGCCGTCGGTCAGTTCCTTGGCGAGCGCGCGTTTTTGTTCCGGGGTGCGGCCTTCGAAAAGTTCGACGCGGATGGTGGGCATGGTGGGGACTCCTGTGTGTTTGCAAAAAATCGATCGTGTGGGTCGATCGTCATGAATTGGTCTGCATAAATCAGTCAGCGTAGCCGGGCGAGAGCCGATCGAGACGGCGCAGCAGCGACGGCCATTCGACATCGCCGTCCCACTCGCTGCCGTCGCCCACCCATTGGCGGTGCGTGCGCGCGGCGAGTTCATCGCTCGCCACCAGCACCTGCCCGCCGGCGGCCGCCATGCCGCGCAACTGGGCCTGCGCGGCGCGCTCCAGCAAGTGCATCAGCATGTAGGCCTCGGCGATGGTCCGGCCGACGGTGAGCGTGCCGTGGTTGTCCAGGATCAGCCCGTCCAGCGAGCCGAGGTTGGCGACGAGCCGGCGCTGCTCATCCGCGCCCAGCGCCAGGCCTTCGTACGCATGGCGCCCGAGCCGGCCGTGCAGACGCATCGCGTACTGCGAGGTCGGCTGCAGACCGCCGGGCAGCATCGCGAGCGCCACACCCCAGGGCGTGTGCAGGTGGATCACGCATTCGACATCCGGCCGCGCCGCGTGCACCGCGCCGTGGATGGTGAAGCCGGTCGGGTTGACGGCGCGGCGCGAACCATCGACCACCTCGCCGCGCACGTTGACCTTGACGAGCGACGAGGCGCAGATCTCGTCAAAGCTCAATCCAAATTCGTTGATCAGATACACGCCCAACTCTCCCGGAACCGTGGCCGAGAGGTGCGTGTAGACCGTGTCGTCCCAGCCGTTGAGCGCGGCCAGCCGGAAGGCGGCGGCGAGGTCGGTGCGCACCTGTTGTTCGGTGCGTGGTGGGCGCCGCACGGCGGCTGCAGGAGGATGATCGGTCATGGATGGTGAAGAGAAGGAAGGCGGTTATACAACTCTCCCGTGCCAGCCGTGGCACACGTCCGAGGACGCGCCACCCGCAGCTGGGCGAAGCTATCCGGCGGGTTGCCATTGAAACCCCACCCAGCGGACCCACCTCCCCTGTCCACCTGCCAACGCGAGCCTCACCCTGTGCCCATCGCCATCGTCCTCGGCTTGACCCTGCTGCTGGTGCTGTGGCTTCTCGGCGAGCCGTGGTGGGTGGAGCGCCGCCGCGAGCGGCTTCGGCGCCAGCCCTTCCCGGCCGCCTGGCGCACCATCCTGCGCAAGCGCGTGCCCTATGTGCGCCTGCTGCCGGCCGATCTGCAACTGCAGCTCAAGCGTCACATGCAGGTCTTCCTGGCCGAAAAGCCCTTCATCGGCTGCGACGGCCTGACGGTCACCGACGAGATGCGCGTCACCATCGCCGCGCAGGCCTGCCTGTTGATCCTCAACCGGCGTCGCACCGACTACTACCCCGAACTGCGCGAGATCCTGGTGTATCCCGGCGCCTTCGTCGTCGACCGGGTGCATGCCGAGCCAAGCGGCGCCTTGCAGGAGCAACGGCGCGCGCTGTCGGGCGAATCATGGTCGCGCGGGCAAGTGATCCTGTCGTGGCAGGACAGCGTGGAAGGCGCAGCCGTGGTGGACGACGGCCGCAACGTGGTGATCCACGAATTCGCGCACCAGCTCGACCAGCAGGCGGGCCACGCCAACGGTGCACCGATGCTGGGCCGGCGCGAGCGCTATGCGCGTTGGTCGCAGGTGCTGAGCGCCGAATACACGACCCTGCGGCAGCGCTCGCAGGACGGCGAACCGACGCTCTTCAGCAGCTACGGCGCCACCGATCCGGCGGAGTTCTTCGCCGTGGTGTCGGAGGTGTTCTTCGAGCAGCCGCAGCGCATGGCGGCGGAGCACACCGCGCTCTACATCGAGCTGGCCCGCTTCTACCGGCTGGACCCGGCGAGCTGGTGAGCGTCGAAAAAACTCTGAAGCTCAAACGTAGGTGTTGACCTGCGTGCCGAGCGGGCCGCTGCCGGCGAGCGGCGGCTGCTTCGGGATGGCGTTGATGAGCCCGAGCGCGCCAGCGGCTTGCGAATCGAGCGCTTTCTTGAGCACGAGGACTTGCGCGTCACTGGTGACCGAGCCTTGGGTGGCGCTGGTCGCGGCCTGGACGGCGGAGGTGCTGGCGATGTTCATGGCGGCCTTTCGGGGAGTCGTTCATCGATTTCGGTCGGGCGCGGCGCAACTTGAGGACGGCATGTCGTCCGATCACGGGAGAGACGGCTCATCGGCACAATGACCCGGCCATCTCTCACCGCTCATATCTCACGCCGACCGCCGCATGCCCCGCACCGCCCAGACGAACCTGCCCATCGATCCCGCCGAACGCTTCGGCCGGCCCGAGGGCGGCCTGCGGCTGCGCCTCTACACCATCATCTTCGAGGCCGACACCCGCGCCGGCCGCGCCTTCGATGTGGCGCTGCTGTGCCTCATCGTCTCCAGCGTGATCGTGGTCATGCTCGACAGCGTGCAGGCCATCCACGCCCGCTGGGGCGACTGGCTCACCGTGCTGGAGTGGGGCTACACCGCCCTCTTCACCACCGAGTACCTACTGCGCCTCATCGCCGTGCGCAAACCGCAGCGCTATGCGCGCAGCTTCTTCGGCATCATCGACCTGCTGTCCATCCTGCCGACCTGGCTGGCGCTCTTCTTCCCGGCCACGCATGCGTTGATCGATGTGCGTGTGCTGCGGCTGCTGCGCGTCTTCCGCATCCTCAAGATGGCCGCCTACGTGGCCGAGTTCGGCGCGCTCGGCGAGGCGCTGGTGGCCAGCCGGCGCAAGATCTTCGTCTTCCTCTCGTTCGTACTGCTCGTGGTCGTGGTCATGGGTACGCTGATGTACGTCATCGAAGGCCCGGCGAACGGCTTCACCAGCGTGCCGGTCTCGGTCTACTGGGCCATCAGCACGATGACGACGGTGGGCTTCGGCGACATCACCCCCAAGACCGACCTGGGCCGCCTGATCGCCTCGGCCATGATGCTCGTCGGCTGGGGCACGCTGGCCGTGCCGACAGGCATCGTCGGTGCCGAATTCACAGCTCAGCGCCTGCGCCCGTACTACATCACCACCCGGACCTGCCACGAATGCCTGAGCGAAGGCCACGAGCCCACGGCAAAATTCTGCAAGGATTGCGGCGCCGCGCTGCCGCGGTATCAGCGGGATGAGGGGTGAGTCGCCGCAGCGAAGCCCCTGTGAAACTGGGCAGCGCAGGCGACTCATGCTCAGGCCTGCTCTGCGCAACTCCGTAGGCGCTTCGATTCGGCCTGAGCCTGCGGTCTAGATCGGGGCTCCGGATACCAAAGGGAAAGCCGACGGGTCGCGGATCGATCGAACGGACAAATCCACGTCCAGTTGCGGCCAGTAAAGATGGTCGGCGCTCGGCCATTCCACATTGGCCAACTGCTCGATCGTCGCCTGCTTGAACCACGGGAAATCGGCGAACGGCACAGCCAGCTCTTCGTCGCCGAGCAGCACCCAGAAGCAGTGCGTCGACACGTTGGTGACTTCAACCGCCGAAGTGACGATGCCAGGCATTTTCGATCTCCCGAATGTGCGCTTCGACCACGACCTGCGCTTGCCGAATCTGCGAGGGTGACAAACCGATGTTCGTGGCCAAGTGTACGGTCGGCGTCAGCCAGAACTTGGCCTCGCCGTCGGCGTGCGATACGTGGACATGGATTCGCGATTCTTCGCGCGAGAAAAAGAACAGCCGGAATTGGCCGTCACGAACGATGGTGGGTGCCATGACCCCACTGTATCGAACGGCCTTTCACCGGTCGATTCCGCCAACTATCTGGTGGAATAAGCCGCGTCCGCCAACTGCGCCGCGAGCCGGTTGTGCCGCTCGATCAGCACCGGCAATTCCAGTGAGGTGATCTCGCCCGAGCGCACGACGAAGCGGCCGTTGACGATGGAATGTTCTATGCGCGGGACGTTGCAGAACATCAGCGCGGCGAGCGGGTCTTGCTGGGCCCCGGCCATGCCGATCTGGTTGAGGGAGACGGTGACGATGTCTGCCGCCATGCCGGGCGCGAGGGCGCCGATGTCGTCGCGGTTCAGCACTTGTGCGCCGCCCAGCGTGGCGATCTCCAAGACCTCGCGTGCTGTCATCGCCGATGGCCCCTTGACGGCGCCATGCGCCACGCGCTGGAGCAGCATCGCGAGGCGCGCTTCGCCGAGCAGGTGACTGCTGTCGTTAGACGCCGAGCCATCGACCGCGATCGAGACGGGCACACCCGCATCACGCATCTCGCGGATGGGCGCGATGCCCGAGGCGAGCCGCATGTTGGAGCACGGGCAGTGCGCCACGCCGGTGCCGGTGCGGGCAAATTGCGCAATGCCCGATGCATCGAGCTTGACGCAATGGGCGCACCACACATCGTGGCCCAGCCAGCCGAGTTGTTCGGCGTACTCGGCCGGCGTGCAGCCGAACTTCTCGCGGGTGTAGGCGATGTCGTTGTCGTTTTCGGCCAGGTGGGTGTGCAGGGAGACGCGGTGCTCGGCGCCGAAACTGCGGGCGAGCAAGGCCGAGTCACGCATCAGCTCGCGGCTGACGGAGAACGGCGAGCATGGCGCCACCACCACTCGCTGCATCGCAAAGCGGCCGGGGTTGTGCCAGCGTTCGATGAGGCGCTGGGTGTCTTTCAGGATCGAGGCTTCGTCTTCGACGACGCTGTCGGGCGGCAGGCCGCCCAAACTCTGGCCGACGCTCATGGAGCCACGCGCCGCGTGGAAGCGCATGCCGATCTCTTGCGCGCCTTCGATGCTGTCTTCGAGCCGAACGCCGTTGGGGTAAATGTAGAGATGGTCGCTGCTGGTGGTGCAACCCGAGAGCAAGAGTTCCGCCATCGCGGTCTGCGTACTCACCTTGACCATCTCGGGCGTCAAATTAGCCCAGATCGGGTACAGCCCCTGCAACCAGCCGAACAGCTCGCAGTCCTGCACCTGCGGCACTGCGCGGGTGAGGGTTTGGTACATGTGATGATGGGTGTTGACGAGGCCGGGGATGACGATCTGGTCGGTGGCGTCGATCACCTCATCCGCAGTTTGTGGCAGCTGATCCGTTGTTCCCACCGCCTCGATGGCGTGGTCGCGGACGAAGACTGCGCCGTTGGGGATTTCGCGGCGTTGAGCGTCCATGGTGACGACCACTCGCGCGTTTTTGATGAGTAGCGTGGGCATGGTGGTCGGTGGTTGTCGGTGGTGGTCGTGGCGTTGTTAGTGTTCGCGGCTTCGGTGGTTCCCGTGGCAGGGCATGGGGCCGCCGCCTCCGTTCAGGGAATTCTTATTCACTCCGGCGACGGCCCCATACCCTGCCCACCGGAGGACTCGCTGGCGTTGAGGAGCGCAAGAAGAGTTTCAGTGAGCTTCCGCCATCTTCGCCGCGGCAACAGCATCCTCCGCCCCACCCTTGCTGCCGTTGAAGTAGAGGTTCAAGGCGACAGCGGCGATGGCGGTCAGCAAGATGCCCGACTCCAGCAAGGGAGCCAATGCATGCGGCATCTGCTGGCTCCAGCGCGGGGCCACGAGCGGGATCATGCCGGCACCGATGCTGATGGCGACGATGTAGAGGTTGTGGCGGTTGGTCTTGAAATCGACGTTGGCCAGGATGCGGATGCCGGTCGCGGCCACCATGCCGAACATCACCAGGCCGGCGCCGCCCAACACGAATTGCGGCACCGACTCCACCAGCGCGCCCATCTTCGGCAACAGCCCCAGCACGATCATGATGATGCCTGCCGCCACGCAGACGAAGCGGCTGCGCACGCCGGTCACGCCCACCAGGCCCACGTTCTGCGAGAAGCTGGTGTAGGGGAAGGTGTTGAAGATGCCGCCGATCAAAGTGCCCAGGCCATCGGTGCGCAGGCCGGCGGCGAGTTCGGTTTGCGAGAGCGGTTTGTCGGTGATGTCGGAGAGCGCCAGGAACATGCCGGTCGATTCGATCATCACGACGACCATCACCAGCGTCATCGTCAGCACCATCACCAGATCGAAGGTCGGTGCGCCGAAGGCAAAAGGTGTTACCACATCGAACCAGTGCGCCTTGCCCACTTTCTCGAAGCTCATCTTGCCCATGCCGACCGCGAGGATGCAGCCGGCGACGATCCCCAGCAGCACCGAGATGTTGGCCAGGAAGCCGCGTGAGTAGCGCGTGATCAGCAGGATCACCACCAGCACGAAGGCTGCGATCGCCATGTTGTCGAGAGCGGCGTAGTTGGGGTTGTCGATCATCGGGATCGGGCCGAGCTTCAAAGCCGGCGCGCTGGCACTTACACCCGCAGCCGCGGCCGACGCCGTGGCTGCTGCTGCGCTCGCCTTTGCGCCATCGACCATAGCCACCAGCTTGGGCACATCCACGCTCTGCGCCATCGGCGGCACGCCGCCCATCGCCCAGCCGATGCCCACGCGCATCAGGCTGATGCCGATGACCGCGATGATGGTGCCGGTGACCACCGGTGGGAAGAAGCGCAGCAGCCGGCTCACGATCGGCGCGATCAGCATCGCCAGAATGCCCGCGCCGATGATGGCGCCGAAGATCGCCCTGGCCCCATCGGTCCCCGGCACCGCATTGGCCATGGCGACCATCGGGCCGACCGACGCGAAGGTCACGCCCATCATGACCGGCAACTTGATGCCGAAATAGCGGCCGAAGCCCAGCGACTGGATCAGCGTGACGAGGCCGCAGCAAAACAGGTCGGCCGAGATGAGCTGCACCACCTGGTCGGGCGAGAGCTTCAAGGCGCGGCCAACGATCAAGGGCACCGCCACTGCGCCGGCATACATCACCAGCACGTGTTGCAGACCGAGCGCGGCCAGCCGCGGCGTGGGGAGTCTTTCATCGACGGGGTGGACGGCGGTGGGTTGCATCGTGGCCATGGGTCGCTCTCTCCTTCGGGTCGGGTCGGTTCGAAACAGTCGTGGCGGGTTCAGGTCACTTCGTCGGCGCGCCGGCGGTGTACCAGCGGCCGAGCAGCGCGCGCTCGTCGTCGGTGATCTGCGTGGCGTTGTTCATCGGCATGAGCTTTTGCACCACGGCCTGCTGGTAGATCTGCTGGGTGTGCTTGGCGATCTCTTCCGGCAGGTCGAGCCGCACGTTCTTGTTGATGACCTGCGCGTTGTGGCACAGCACGCAGCGCTGGGCCAGCACGGCCTGGACCTGCGCAAAGGTCGGCGGCGGTGCAGCGGCCGCACCGGGTGCAGGCGCGGGCGTCGGGGCCGGCGCGGTGACGACGATGGTGGCGAGCAGGATCAGCGTGCCGATCACCGCAAAGCGCCATGGCACCGGCTGCCCGTAGGCCAGCGCCTTGTGGCGCAGCACGAACGAAGTGCGGATGAGCGCACCGCCCAGCATGATGGCCACCAGCACCAGCCAGTTGTATTTGCCTGTGTAGGCGAAGCCATAGTGGTTGCTCAGCATCGCGAAGATCACTGGCAGCGTGAAGTAGGTGTTGTGCACGCTGCGCTGCTTGCCGCGCTGGCCGTGGATCGGGTCGATGGGTTCACCGGCGCGCAGGCAGGCCACGACCTTGCGCTGCCCGGGAATGATCCAGAAGAACACGTTACCGCTCATCGTCGTGGCGATCATCGCGCCCACCAGCAGGAAGGCGGCGCGCCCGGCGAACAGGTGGCAGGAGAGCCACGAGGCGAATACGATGAAGACGAAGATCAACACGCCGACGATGACATCGCCGTTCTTCATGCGGCCGAAGGTGCGGCAGATGGTGTCGTAGATCAGCCAGAAGGCGACGAAGAAGCCGAGCGCCGTGGTCACCACTTCCATCGGCCGCCAGTCGAACA
>JAMFRW010000473.1 GCA_026224975.1 Rhodoferax sp.
AGGGGGCGGTCAGTGCCTTCGGGCGGCCGGGCGCCACTGACATGAGCACCACCACAGACGAATCGCCCTCCGCCCACGGCCCACGCGTTCTCATCGCGCTTGTCGTCGGCCAGATCTGCCTGCACTCCTGCATGGCTGGCGTGCGCATGGCCTCGCCGTTGCAGGCGCTGCGCGAAGGGCACACACCGTGGGCCGTTGGCATCCTGCTCGGCCTCTTTGCGGCCGCGCCCATCGTGCTCGCGCTGCAAGCCGGGCGCCTGGCCGACCGGCACGGCTACCACCATCCGATGCGCTGGGCCGTGGGCCTCACGGTGCTCGGCGGATTGCTCGCCGTCATCTCGACGATGGTGCCTGCGGGTGAATTCGCGCTGCTCTGCCTGGGCGCCACCTGCACCGGCGCCGGTGCCAACATCGGCCTGATCACCATCCAGCGCACCGCCGGCCGGACCGCGCGTAATGGCACCGAACTCAAGCGCGTGTTCGGCTGGCTTGGCCTGGCGCCTGCCTTGTCGAACGTGATCGGGCCGGTGCTCGCGGGTACGCTGATCGACGCTGGCGGCTTTCGGCTGGCGTTTGCGGCGCTGATGCTGCTGCCGCTGCTCACGCTGTGGTGGGCGCGGCGCGTGCCGGTGGAAGTGCTGGCGCCCATCACCGCCGCACAGCGCAAACGCAGCTCGTGGGAGCTGCTGCGCTCACCCGGCCTGCGGCGGCTGTTGCTGGTCAACTGGCTGCTCTCGTCGAGCTGGGATGTGCATTCGTTCGTGGTGCCCATCCTCGGCCACGAGCGTGGCTTCAGCGCCTCGGCCATCGGCCTGGTGCTGGGCGTGTTCGCCACGGCCGTGGCGCTGGTGCGGCTGGCCGTGCCGGCGCTGGCGCACCGCTTGCGCGAATCGCAGGTGCTGGTGGGCGCCATGCTCTGCACCGCTGCAGTCTTCGCGGTGTATCCGATGGTGCACAGCGCCTGGACCATGGGGCTCTGCGCCGTGTTCCTCGGCCTCGCGCTCGGCTCGGTGCAGCCGATGATCATGTCGACGCTGCACCAGATCACGCCGCACGACCGTCACGGCGAGGCGATCGCGCTGCGCTCCATGACGATCAATTTTTCGAGCGCGACCATGCCCTTGATGTTCGGCCTGGCCGGCGCAGCGCTGGGTGCGGCCACCCTGTTCTGGATCATGGGCGTGGCGGTGGCCGCGGGCAGCTTTCCGGCGCGGCGCATCGGCGCCGGCGTGCTCAGAACTTGATGACGGGGCCGGTGCCGGGGCGCGGTACCGGCTGGGGCGCAGGCGTGGACACGTCGCTCTCGGCGGCCGGTGCGGCAGGCGCACCCACCACGCGCCGCTCGGTGATCGGCGCAGGCGCAGCGTACTGGTAGTTCGACGGCAGGCGCGAATCGCGCGGGTAGCCGGCCGCATCGAGGTACGAGCGCCACACTTCGGGCGCCAGGCCGCGCAAGGTCTGCGAGCCGATGGTCAGCGTGGGCACATCGCGGCCGCCGGAGAGCCGCTCCAGCGCCTCGTTGTCTTCCGCGCCGATCACCTGACGCTCGGCAAAGGGAATGCCGCGCTGGCGCAGCAGGTTGCGCGCGGCATCACAGGGCTCGCAGGCACCCGTCATCGTGTAGAGCGTGACGGGGAAGCGCGAGGCCGGCTGGCGCAGTTCGAGCGGCAGCGCTGCTTCGGCGACCGGCGCCACGCCTGCCCGCATCGGGGTGATCTTCGCATCGGTGGTGATGGGCGGTCGGTCGGTGTAGGTGACCTTGCCGTCCGGCCCCACGACCTTGTATTGCGCCAGCGCCGGCAGCGCTGCGGTGAGCAGCGAGGCCAGCAGCAGGGGAATGCGCTTTGTCTTCATCGGCTCCATCACGCCAACCCTTGATGACGCAGCAGCGCATCGATGCTCGGCTTGCGCCCGCGGAATGCCTCGAAGCTTTCCATCGCGGTGCGGCTGCCGCCCGTTTCGAGCACGTTCTGGCGGTAGCGGCGGCCGGTGGCCACATCGAGCACGCCGCCTGATTCGTTGGCCGCTTCCTCGAACGCGCTCCAGGCGTCGGCCGAGAGCACTTCGGCCCACTTGTAGCTGTAGTAGCCGGCAGCGTAGCCCCCATCGAAGATGTGGGTGAAGGTGTTGAGCGGGCGGCTGAAGGCGGGCGGCTCGATCAACGCGACCTCGCTGCGCACTTCTGCCGCCACCTGCTGCACGTGCGACGACGCATCGGCCTCGGTGTGCAGCCGCATGTCGAGCAGCGAGAACTCCACCTGCCGCAGCGTCTGCATGCCGACCTGGAAGTTCTTGGCCGCGAGCATGCGGTCGAACAGCGAGCGCGGCAGCGGCGCGCCGGTGTCGACATGCGCGGTGAGGTGCTCCAGCACATCCCATTCCCAGCAGAAGTTTTCCATGAACTGGCTGGGCAGTTCGACCGCGTCCCACTCGACACCGGCGATGCCGGAGACGCCCAGATCGTCGACCTGCGTCAGCATGTGCTGCAGGCCGTGGCCGAACTCGTGGAAGAGGGTGATCACGTCGTCGTGCGTGAGCAGCGCGGGGCGGTCCACGCCGTCGACATTGAGCGGCGGTGTGAAGTTGCAGACCAGATGCGCCACGGGCGTTTGCAGCCCGCCTTCGGGGCGTGCCCAGCGGTCGCGCACGTCGTCCATCCAGGCGCCGGGGCGCTTGCCGGGGCGGGCGTAGGGGTCGAGGTAGAACTGGCCGACAAGTTGACCCAAGAGCGGCCCATCGGCGGGGCCGGAGCGTTCGATCCGGTAGAAGCGAACGCTGGGGTTCCAAGTCGCGGCCTCGTCCGCCTTGATGCGCACCTCGAACAGCGTCTCGACGATGTGGAACAAGCCTTCCAGCACCTTGGGCATCGTGAAGTATTGCTTCACCTCCTGCTCGCTGAAGGCGTAGCGCTGCTCCTTGAGCCGCTCGCTGACGAAAGCAGTGTCCCAGCTCTTCAGTTCTTCCAGGCCGAACTCGGCGCGGGCGAATTCGCGCAACTCGGCCAGGTCGCGCTCGGCGCTCGGCCGCGCGCGGCGGGCCAGGTCGTGCAGGAACTCGATCACTTCGGCGGGCGAATCGGCCATCTTGGGCACGAGCGACACCTCGGCATGGTTGCCGTAGCCGAGCAGTGCCGCTTCTTCCTGCCGGAGTTCGAGCAACTGGCGCATCAAGGGGCCGTTGTCCTGCTTCGTGGCGCCGAACTCGCTGGCACGGGTCACGTAGGCGGTGTAGAGCGTTTCGCGCAGCGCGCGGTCGGTGGCGTACTGCATCACCGGCAGATAGCTCGGCAGGTGCAGCGTGAGCTTGTGGCCTTCCTTGCCGTCTTTCACTGCAGCGGCGCGGGCGGCCTGCTTCACGTCGTCGGGTACGCCGGCCAGCTCTTCGGCGGTTGCGTAGTAGGCGTAGCCATCGGTCGCGTCGAGCACGTTCTCCGAGAACTGCTGGCCGAGTTCGGCCTGCAGATCCTGCAGCTTGGCGAAGCGCTCCTTGGCGGCGCCAGTCAGCTCGGCACCCGAGAGGATGAAGTCGCGCAGCGCGTTGCCCAGCGCCTTCTTGCGCGGCGCGCTCAGCGAGGCCGAGCGCGGGTCGGCCATCACGGCCTTGTACTTGGCGAAGAGGCGCTCATCGGCACCGAGCCGGGCGTGGAACTCGACGACCTTGCCCATGTTCTCGGTGTAGGCGGCGCGCAGTTCGGGCGTGTCGGCCACGGCGTTCAGGTGGCCCACGGCGGCCCAGGCGCGGCCGAGGCGCTCCGTGGCGGTGTCGAGCACGGCCGAGAGCGCTTCGTAGTCGGCGGCCACGGCATCGCTGGTGGCGCGGTCGAGCGCGGCGTTGGCATCGGCCAGCAGTTCATCGACGGCCGGCGTGATGTGCTCCGGGCGGATCTCGGTGAAGCGCGGCAGGCCGGTGGTGTCGAGCAGCGGGTTGGCGGTCGCGGCTGCGTCGGCAGTGAGGTGGGCAGTGGCGTTGAGCGTCATCGGCTTGATCCTTCGAATTGATGTCTAGGCGGCGGCGCGCTCCGCGGCTTCTATCGTGTTCACCAGCAGCATCGCGATCGTCATCGGCCCGACGCCGCCAGGCACCGGGCTGATCCAGCCGGCAACCTCCTTAACGGCTGCGAAGTCGACATCGCCGACTAGCTTGCCCGCTTCGTTGCGGTTGGTGCCCACGTCGATCACGAGGGCGCCGGGCTTGACCATGTCGGCAGTCAGCGTATTGCGCCGGCCGACCGCGGCGACCACGATGTCGGCCAGGCGGGTGTGGGCGGCCAGATCGGCCGTTCCGCTGTGGCAGATGGTGACGGTCGCGTTGGCTTGCAAGAGCAGCAGGGCCATCGGCTTGCCGACGGTGTTGCTGCGGCCGATCACGACCGCGTGCTTGCCCTTCAAGCTGCCGTTCACCATCACGCCGGTGCTTTCGATCAGCTTCATGCAGCCGTAAGGCGTGGCCGGCCGAAAGCCCGGCAGTCCAGCCATCAGCTCACCGGCCGAGAGCACCGAGAAGCCATCCACATCCTTGCGCGTAGAGATCGATTCGATCACCTTGTGCGGGTCGATGTGCTTGGGCAGCGGCAACTGCACCAGGATGCCGTGGATGCTCGAGTCGTTGTTCAACGCGGCTACGCGCGCGAGCAACTCGGCTTCGGTGAAGCTCGCGGGGTATTGCTCCATCACCGAGCGCAGGCCGCTTTCTTCGCAGGCCTTGACCTTGTTGCGCACATAGACGGCGCTGGCCGGGTCGTCGCCGACCAGCACCACGGCCAGGCCCGGCTGGTGGCCGCGGGCGGTGAGCGCGGCGGCGCGTTTTGCGACTTCGGCGCGGGTGGATTTCGACAGCGCGGTGCCGTCGATGAGTTGGGCGGTGTTCGGTGGGGTCATTCCCAGCGGTCCTTCAAGAGGTTCCTGAACAGAAAAGGCCGCTGATGAGGCGGCCTTTCGGGTATGGCGAGAAAAACGGGTCGGAAAAAGATCAGACCTTGGCTTGCGCGCCGAGCGCGATCTTGAGCAGGTCGGCCACGGTGTTGGCGTTGAGCTTTTCCATGATGTTGGCACGGTGCGCCTCGACCGTCTTGATGCTGATGCCCAGGTCGTCGGCGATCTGCTTGTTGAGCCGCCCGGCGACGATGCGCTCCAGTACCTGCGCTTCACGCGTGGTGAGGCGCGAGAGCAGGGCGTCGCGGCTGGCGGCTTCCTGGTGCTTGGAGAAGTCGACACGGGCGCGGTCGAGCATTTTCTCGACCAAGGCGACCAGTTCGTCTTCCTTGAAGGGCTTCTCGATGAAGTCTTCGGCGCCCTTTTTCATCGTCGTCACCGCCATGGGCACGTCGCCGTGGCCGGTGATGAAGGTCATGGGCAGGGGAGAGCGGCGTTCGAGCAGGCGGTCTTGGAGTTCCAAGCCGCTCATGCCGTCCATGCGGATGTCGGCGATCAGGCAGGCGACTTCACGCGGGTCGAAACGGGAGAGAAACGACTCGCTCGAATCGAAGCACTTGACGCGGTAATCCTTGCCCTCGAGCAACCATTGCAGAGAATCGCGGACCGCTTCGTCGTCATCGACGACATAGACGGTGCCCTTCTTGGGAATCAAGCTCATGAAGTGACGGCCGGGTTGGGGGTGGAAGGGGCGCTTGCGCGTGCGGCTTGGACCGGCAGCGTGAACGAAAAACGGCAGCCTATGGCGGACTCGCCATTGTAGAGGTTCTCCGCCCGGATACGGCCGCGGTGGCTCTCGATGATCGAGCGACAAAGGCTCAGGCCGATGCCCAGGCCATCGGCCTTGGTCGAGAAGAAGGCTTCGTACAAACGGCCGATCACTTCCGCGGCGAGGCCCGGGCCCATGTCGGTCACGCTGAACTCGATCACCGCGCCTTCTTCCGGCGTCTGCCGCGGCACCACGCGCAGCTCGATGTTGCGGCGTGCCGTGGGCAGGTGGGCGTTGTCGATGGCCTCGGCCGCGTTCTTGAGCAGGTTGAGCACCACCTGCTCGATCATGATCGGGTCGCACATCAGCGGCGGCAGGCGTTGCGCCACATAGGTGCGGATCGAGACATTGCGGCGCCGCAGCTCGATGCCGGCGAGTTCCACCGCGTCTTCGACGATGCTGTGCGCGCTCGAAGGTTGCCGCTGCGGCTCGCTGCGCTTCACGAAGGCGCGGATGCGGTGGATGATCTGCCCGGCGCGCTGGGCCTGTTTCGAAGTCTTTTGCAACGCGGCGATCAGGTCGTCTTTTTCGATCGCGTTGTTGTTGACGCGGGTCACCATGCCGTTGCAATAGTTCGTGATGGCCGTCAGCGGCTGGTTCAGCTCGTGGGCCACGGAAGACGCCATTTCGCCCATCGTCACCAACCGGCTCGTCATCTGCGCCTTGTCGGCCTGGCTGGCGGCGAGCGCCTCGGCGCTGCGGCGGGCGGTGATGTCGGTCGCGATCAGCATCTGCGTGAGGCGGCCGTCGGTCCATTGCAGGTAGCGCGCGCGCACGTCGAACCACTTCTGCAGCGGCTCGACGAAGACCTCGCGCGAATCGGAACCGGCCTCGGTCAGCTCCTGCGTGGGCAGGCCGCCGAAGTTGTCGACTTCGTCGTCGGATTCGGTCGGCAGCGACAGCACCGCATCGCCCCCCGCCAGCAGCCCGTGGCCCTGCGAATCGGCGCCGAACCAGAGGCGATAAGAGCGGTTGGCGAACAACAGTTCGCCTTGCTGGACCGACAGCACCGACACCGCCGCATCCAGCCCTTCGAGCACGGTGGTGAAGCGCTCGTGCGAGGCCGAGAGCTGGTCGCGGATGCGCTTGGCCTCGGTGATGTTGGTCATCGAGGTCATCCAGCCGCTCTGCTGGCCTTTGGGGTCGATCAGCGGCGAGACATACATGCGTGAATCGAACAGCGACCCGTCCTTGCGCATCACCTTCACCTCGATGCCGCCGGCCGGGCTGCGGCCTTGCAGTTCCTGCTGCAGCAGGCGGCCGTTTTCTTCCAGGCGTGTGGGCGGCCAGTAAGGAAAGGGCGGGTTGCGGCCGACGAGATCGGCTTCCTGGAAACCCGTCATCGCGCAGAAAGCCGGGTTGACGTAGGTGATGCGACCTTCCATGTCCATGGCGCGCATGCCGGTCAGCATGGAGTTTTCCATCGCGCGGCGGAAGTTGGTTTCCGAGACGAGTGCGCTCTGCATCTGCAGTCGCCGGCCCATGTGGCGCCAGGTGCCGAGCAACATCCACACCGTGAGCACCGAGAGGGCTGCCACCATCCAGAACAACGTGTTGCTGATGAGGCCGATGGAGGTTCGATAACCCTGGCCGCGCAGCACGAGCCCGGTGCCGGCCGGCGAGATCGGCACTTCGTACAGGATTGACGGCCGCGCCGTGGCCGCGCCGGGCGTGGCGATCACGGTGCTGGCGAGCGCCTTGCCTTCTTCGTCGAACAGCGAGATCGCGTGCCGGCTCGAAACGACGCGCGGCACGTTGTGCCGCATCAGCGATTCGACCGAGTATTCGGCGATCAGCGTGCCCGAGAACGCGTTGCGTTCGACCAGCGGCACATGCACCTGGAAGACCGCGCTGCCGTAGCTGTCGAGAAAGGTTTTCGAATACACCACCTGGCGCTGGGTGCGCGCGGCCTTGAAAGCGTCTTCGGG
>JAMFRW010000474.1 GCA_026224975.1 Rhodoferax sp.
CTAGCCCATCGGCGGGGATGGAGCCCGCAGGAGGCAGCGCTCTTGGACGTGCCAGCAGACATGGGTCGAAGGCGAGCTGCGCGGCTTGCCGCACACAGCTACCGCCGGCCGAAAACTTGAACGGACCACCGTTCGACGGGAGGCCACTGAATTTTGATGTCCTGGCCCCAAGCGCCGCCCGGCTTCAGCTCGGCGAGTTCGAATTCCGTCTCGGCAAGATCGTCTGCCAGACGGTCGATTCGACCTGCGTTCCAGTTGGTTGCCCTGTACTCGGACTCCAGTTCCCGCCGCAGCCGTTCGTATCGGCCCAACAACTGTCGATACTGCACCGCCGCTCCCATTGTTGCAGTGCGGTATGGCGTTTTCCCTTGGGCGTATCTCATCCCGCGTTCGAGGGGGGAGGCCAAGTTGCGCAGCCAATCCCGGCGTCTTCGGCAAGCGCTCTTCCCGCTCAGCGGATTTCTTCGCATCTCGCGTCGGCGTTCGGGCAGATGCCTGGCATGCAAGGCGGCGTGCTGCTCGGTCAACGCCCCGGCAGGGTTATCGGCAGGGGTCCGTCCTCTCCCGAACCGTCGGCACCGCCAGGCAAAACGGTGGCAGCCGCTTCGAGAAGCGTCAGAACCGCTTGGTGCGGCGGCAGCATCTGCAATCGATCCCATGCGTATAGGGCGACCTCGCCGGCAAGGCGCGGCGGAAAGCGCGGCTGAGCGGCCATCCATTCGCTCGCGAAGTTCGGCAGCCAGAGTTCTCGGGGGAGGATTGGAAGCATGTCGTGATCCGGACTCGTTGCCTTCGGAGGCGAATCTACCCAACGTCGGGAGTTCGTCGCGGCGCGGACGTCGGCGCGCAGGCGGCCGATTGAACGGCCTGCGGTTCCTCGCCGAACGCGCGGGCGCTCCCGGCAAGTCTCTCGCAGCCGCACGCGCTCGAATGTAGGGTGGTCAGTGTCAGTGCCAGCGACTGGCGCACGTCGAACTCCACACGCGACTTGCTGCCCGCCTTCGGCGCACGACCCAGATCGACCCTGGCCCTGCTGCGTTCTCCCAGCAGCGTCTGCAGCTTGGCGTCGCACTCGCTCAAGCGGCGCGCAATGTCGTCGTACATCGCCAGCGCCCGACCCGGCACGAGCAGGTGCTCGCCGCACCCGTTGCCCGTCGGCACCTTGGCGACATCCACGGCGCTGGCCTTCACGCGACTGCGCCGGTGCCGTGCCAGCATCCTGGGGTCGCGCTCGCCCGCCACGATGGTGCAGATGATGGCTTGGCCCGTCATGCCCATGACATCACCCGGCAGGTCGGTGAGCCGAATGTTCATCGGCAACAGCGCCTTCTGCATGCGCTGCACCCACGTGGCTGGGTCCGTGATCAGCACCTCGCGCCGACGCGCCACGGCGCGAACCACGCAGACTTCGCCGTCGTGGCGCCAGGCCGCGCGCAGCAGCCCAAGGCTCATGAGCTTCTGCAGGTGAGAAGCATGCTTCGAACGGCAGTGCTGCACGTCGCTCTTGCGGCCGGGCACGTACTTCATCTGCCGCGCGTCCACCAGCCACACCTCCAGCCCGCGTTGTGCCAGCACCTCGTACAACCGGGATCCCGTACACCCCGGTGGACTCGGGCGCCACCGTGCCCACTCCGCACGCCAGCAGCCAGTCGGCCAGGGCGTTCAGGTCATCGGTCATGGCGCCGACCTCGCGCACCGGATCGCAGCGCCCCTGATCGGCCAAATGCCGTGGCACCACCACCCAGTGGCTGGATGCGCCGATATCGATCCCCGCCGCGTCAGGAAACACCTCGTCGTCTCGCTTGCGCATTGCCATGTTCTTGCTCCACCATCGTCGACGAACGGCAGCGCCCTGGCAAGCGTCGAATTCGACTCGATCTCTCGAACGGAATGCGGCTTGCGCCGCTCGCCACGGTCGCCGACGATTCCCGGACCATGCTCGGCAACGGGCTCACCACACGGCGTCCGACAACGCCACGGACTCGCACCCATGACATGTCGGTCATCTCGACGCTGCCGTCCGCTTTGTACCGCTTCGCGGTTTCTTCGTGAACCTCGGGCACATTCATGGGCTCGAGATGCTCAGTAGTAGATGCCCTTCGGCCCGCCGCCACCCACCGCAATCGCATCGCCGTTGATCGCCTTCGAGCGCGGCGAGCACAGAAACGCAACCACATCGGCGACTTCGCGGGCATCGACCAGATGCTCGATCGAATTGCCCGCAGCCATCTGCGCCTCGACCGCTTCCGCGGATATCCCCTGCGACGCCGCCCGCGCCGCCACCAGCGGCGCCGTCCGCTCGGTGCGCGTCAAACCAGGGTGAACAACCGTCACATTGATGCCGGCCGGGCCGAGTTCATCGGCCATGTTCTTGCTCAGCGCCGCGACCGACACATTGCGCATGCTGCCGACCGCGTTGCCCGTCTGCCTTGCGGCGAGCCCTGCGATGTTGACGATGCGGCCCCAGCCCTGCGCGCGCATGCCGCCGGCCACTTCACGGGCGCAGCGGATGTAGCCCATCACCTTGGTGTCGAGTTCGTTGTGGAAGAAGTCGGCCGTGATCTCGGCGAGCTTGGGCGGCGCGGCAAAGCCTGCGGGCTCGGCCGCCGCGTTGACGAGGATGTCGATGTCGCCGCCCAGCAGCGCCACCGCTTCGGCCACGGCGCGCTTGACCTGATCGTCCTGCCGCGTGTCGGCGCTCACGCCCACGACCCGGGCGCCGGTCTCGGCCGTCAGCTCATTCGCCGCCGCTGTGAGTGCCTGCGCGTCGCGCGCCAGCAAGGCGACGTGTGCGCCTTCTTGCGCCAGCACGCGGGCGATGGCCTTGCCGATGCCCCGGCTGCCGCCGGTGACCAGTGCGCGCTTGCCGTCGAGTTTCAGGTCCATGCTGTCGAATCCTTCGATGTGATCCATCATCCTACGGAAACCTTCACTTCTCTGCAGACTGCTGCTTTGCAGATGACCCGGCACGACCCATGACCACCATCGCCACACCGATCGCCGACCACGCGACCATCCTCCACGGGCCGACGGCGGTGCCTTGTTCGGCGGCTGCGCGGCGCTGGACGCTGGTCGCCGCGATCCTCGGTTCCAGCATGGCTTTCGTCGATGGCACGGTGGTCAACGTGGCGCTGCCGGCCATCCAGCGCGCGCTCGACGCCACCGCGTCCGATGCGCAATGGGTCGTCGAGTCGTACGCGTTGCTGCTCGCGGCCTTGCTGCTGGTGGGCGGCGCGCTCGGTGACCGCTTCGGGCGCAAGCGCATCTTCATGCTCGGCGTGGCCGTGTTCACTCTCGCCTCGGTCGGCTGCGCGCTCTCGGGCCAGGTGGCGCTGCTGATCGCGGCGCGCGCGGTGCAGGGCGTGGGCGCGGCGCTCTTGGTGCCGGGCAGCCTGGCGCTCATCAGCGCGACCTTTCCACAGGCCGAGCGCGGCGCGGCCATCGGCACCTGGTCGGCCTTCAGCGGCATCACCGCAGCCGTCGGGCCGGTGATCGGCGGCTTTCTGGTCGACCACTATTCGTGGACCTGGGCGTTTCTCGTCAACCTGCCGATCGGCATCGTGCTGCTGGTGATCTGCGCGTCGAAGGTGCCTGAAAGCACCGGCGCACCCTCACGCGATCCCGTCGATGTGCGGGGCGCGACTTTCGCGACGGTCGGCCTGGCCGGTGTGGTGTTCGCCTTCATCGAAGCCCCCGCGCGCGGTTGGGCCAGCGCGCCGGTCTGGGGGGCGGCAGTGCTGGGCGTGGCCGGCCTCGCCATGTTCGTCCGAACCGAAGCGCAGGCCCGTGCGCCCATGCTGCCGCTCGCGCTGTTCCGCGACCGCAACTTCAGCGGCGCCAACCTGCTCACCTTGTTGCTCTACGCCGCGCTCGGGGGTGGCCTGTACTTTCTGCCGCTCGACCTCGTGCAGGTTCAAGGCCTGAGCGCCACGACGGCCGGTGCCGCGCTGCTGCCCTTCATCGCGATCATGTTCGCACTGTCTCGCTGGGCCGGCGGGCTGGTCGACCGGTTCGGGGCCAAGGGCCCGCTGATGGTCGGCCCGGCCATCGCGGCGGTCGGTTTCGCGCTGCTTGCCGTGCCTTCGGTCGGCAGCAACTATTGGCTCACGTTCTTCCCGGCGACTTGCGTACTCGGGCTGGGAATGAGCATCACCGTGGCGCCGCTCACCACGACGGTGATGAACGCCGTCGGCGCCGACCTCGCCGGTGTGGCGTCGGGCGTGAACAACGCCGTCTCGCGCGCCGCCGGCCTGCTGGCGATCGCTGTCTTCGGCATCGTCATGGCCTGGGCCTTCGATGCACGGCTGGCCGATTCGCTCGCCGCGACGAAGGTACCGGCGGATGTCGCCTCGGCGATGCTGGCGCAGCACACGAGGCTGGCCGGCATGGTCGTGCCTGACGGTGTGGCGCCCGATGTTGCCGCTGCGTTGAAGCTCGCCATCGGTCAGTCGTTCGTGACGGGGTTTCGATGGGTGATGGGCCTCTCGGCTGTGCTCGCGCTGCTCGCCGCGGTGAGCGCCTGGTTGCTGATCGATGGCAAGCCCGATGCCGCGTGAGTCAGCGCAAGGCGTCGACGCAAGAACGTCGACGCGCGAGCGCAGTCACCTCCGGCGTGCTGTCCACGAACGGCTTGATGCCGAGGGCCTCGTACACCTTCGACGGTGACACGACTTTGCCCTGCGTGATCACCAGCGCCACGCGCCGCAGGTCGCCGATGCGCACCGTGGGCTCGCCATCGACCAGCACCAGGTCGGCCAGCTTGCCGACGGCGATGCTGCCGCGGTCGGCGCTGGTGCGCGTGTAGGTCGCGCCGTTGCGGGTGGCGACCTGCAAGGCCTGCGCGGGCGTCAGGCCGGCTTTTACATACAGTTCCAGCTCGCTTTGCAGCGTGAAGCCGGCCATCGCATCGGTGCCTGCCACCAGCGGTACGCCGGCACGGTAGAGGCGGCCCACGAACTCGACCATCTTCTCGTACGACTTGCGGTAGAGCGCTTCGGTCTTGTCGTCCGGGATGTCGAACTGGCCCGAGACAAACCAGCGCTGCACATCGGGCGGCAGGTGCGGTGCGATGGCCGCGTAAGGCTCGGAGAGCGTGCCGTCGCGTTGCTTGATGAAATCGAAGGTGGCGAGCGTGGCATCGATGCCGATGCGCTTGCGCGCCAGCAACGCGATGAAGTCGCGCACCGGCTTCGAATCGAAGTCGAGCCCCGCCACTTTCTTGGCCGGCAGGTAGAAGCGCTCCAGCGTACGCGTGTCGGTGGTCGGCGTGACGAGGAAGTTGAGCATCACCTGGTTGATGTGCTGAATTTCGTCGAAGCCTCGATCGACCACGTCCTGCGCGCGCATGAACACCGGCACATGGCCGCTCACGCGCATGCCGCGCGAGTGCGCATAGGCAACCGTTTCGCGCACCATCTCCTTCGGGAACGAGTTGTAGATCTTGAGCTGCGGGTAGCCGCGCACCGCGTACCAGTCGATCGCGTCCTTCGCCTCTTGCTGCGTCTCGATGACGAAGCCCAGGTGCATCGCGTTCGGGCTGTCACCTTCGAGAAAGCCACAGGGAATGACTTGCGGCGAAAGCAGGTCGCCGGCAATGCGCTCGTCGAGCATCTGCTGCATCTTGAGGTTGTCGTTGCCCATGTCGCGCACCGTGGTCACGCCCGCGGCGAGGTTGAGGCCGCCATCCCAGCGGTCGACGTGGCCGTGCATGTCGAAGAGGCCCGGCAGCATCACGCGGCCTGCCGCATCGATCTCATGGTCGGGGGGCATGGCGGTCGGGCCCGACGTCGAACCCACCGGGCGAATGGCGGAGATGCGGCCACGCAGAACGTACACATCCGAGGCCGGGCCGAGCCGCGCGTGGTCGCTGTCGAAGATGCGCGCATTGCGCACCACGGTGAGGCCACTCAGCGGTTGCATCAACCGCGTGGCCATGTCCTTCAGCAGCTTGCCTTCGGCGGCGAGCTGGTGCGTGCGCAGTTCGGCGGCGCCCGCTTCCCAGCCGTCTTCGATGGCTGTCATCCAGCCCGGGTAGATCGCCGCGAACAAGCGCGGCTTGTCGCCCGTCGTGGCCCAGTAGAACGACGGCGTGAGCCCCAGTCCGGTCTGCGCCAGCAGTTGCACCTGGCGCCGCTCGCCGGCCGCACTCGTCAGCTCGACGCTGTCCAGCGTCTTTTGCATGAGCGTGCCCGAAGGCAGCAGCGGCAATTGGCCGTCAGGCCGCGCCGCCAGCGCGGTGATGCCCATGGAGGCCGGTTCGAACGAGCTGTTCATCGGCACGTAGAGAGCGGTGCCGTTCACCGTGGCCGTGCCGCGCTCGGAGGTCGATCGCCACTCGGCCTTGTCGCCGCTGCGTGTGAAACGGTCGTCGACCAGGCCGCCCATGGTGGAGGCGCCGGTGACTTCATAAGCCGAGAAGGTGCCGTCCGCGGCGGGGGTGATGCGCTCGGCGAGTTCCGGGCCGCGGCCGTTGTTCTTGAAGATGTAGCGCACCTTCACCTGGCCATCGTCGGTCCGCTCGACCACTTGCTCTCCGGCCGGCTTGCCGTCGCCCGCGAGCAGCACGTAGCGCAGCGTTTCGGCCGCATGGAGGGTGAGCGGCGTGGCGGCGGCCCACACGAGCGTCAGCAGTGCGGCCAGCGTGCGCACGGGGAACCCGGTTTTCATCGGCAAACTCCTGGCAGCAGGTGAGCGCGGGTCGTGGCAGTGTCTCGACCCGTGGACTCGCGCATCGGGCGCGGTGGCCGCGCCGACGTACTTCGCGCGGATTTTGCGGCCAGCCGAACCGTTCCGACGCGCCGCCTCACCGCCGCCATCCACAGACCTGTCTACGCCGTCGGTGCTGCCAAGGCGCGCAAGGC
>JAMFRW010000475.1 GCA_026224975.1 Rhodoferax sp.
ACCGGGCACCCCCTGCCGCGCTCAACCATCGGCGGTGGTTGGGGGGAAGAGCCGCCGCACGCCACATCGCGCGCGGTCGCGATGGGTACAGCAGCGGTCATCGGTGCGGGGTGCGGGGGCTCCGGGCTCCGGGGGCAAGCGACATCGGGAACTACCGCGGTCGCAGAGATGCTTCGGTCCTATTCGGGACGGGAACAACTGCTGCTGCAGCGAAGGCGCGCCCGGGCAGGCGGCGGTGCGCCTCTTCGGCGCCGAGGAGCACAGGGCTTGTGGCCGCGCGCTTGCGCGCTTCGTCAACTGACTCGTCGCGGCTGTCTGAGCGCAGTGAGCAAAGCGAACGTAGCGAGTTCGGCGACGTGGCCACAAGACCGAGCACCACAGGGGAGTCGGCGTACCCGCCGACCGCTGAAGCGAAGCACAGCCGCCTGCCCGGGCGCGCCGCAGCCGAACCCTGCCGCGCTACGCACACCTGACAGAACCGAAGAGAAAAACACATGAAAAGCCCCTTCTGGCGCCGCTTCACGCGCAACAAAGGCGCAGTGGCCGGCATGGCCGTGCTGCTGGTCGTGGTGGTCGTTGCGCTCATCGGCCCGTGGATCGCGAGCAACGATCCGTGGGGCATGGTGCAGCAACCCTTCTTGCGCCCCTGGACCGAACCCGGCTTTGCGCTGGGCACCGACACACTGGGCCGCGACATCCTCTCCGGCATGATCTACGGCGCGCGCATCTCGTTGCTGATCGGCGCAGTGTCCACCGTCGTGGCGCTGCTCATCGGCATCACGCTCGGTGCCATCGCGGGGTACTTCGGCGGCATCGTCGACTCGGCCTTGATGCGCTTCACCGAGATTTTTCAGGCGGTGCCCAGCTTTGCGCTGGCGATCGTGCTGGTGGCGATTTTTCAGCCTTCGGTGGGCTCGATCGTGACGGCGATTGCCATCGTGTCTTGGCCGCCGGTCGCGCGGCTGGTGCGCAGTGAATTCCTCACCTTGCGTCAACGCGATTTTGTGCAGGCCGCGCTGCTGGCCGGTGAATCCACGCCGCGCATCATCCTCACGCAAATCCTGCCCAACGCCATGTCACCCATCATCGTGATGGCCTCGCTGATGGTCGCGACCGCCATCCTGCTCGAATCGAGCTTGAGCTTTCTGGGCTTGGGCGACCCCAACCAGATGAGCTGGGGCTACATGGTCGGCTCGGCGCGCACGGTGTTGCGGCAAGCCTGGTGGATGGCGCTGTTCCCGGGGCTGGCCATCGTGCTGACGGTGCTGGCGCTCAACCTCGTCGGCGAAGGCTTGAGCGACGGGCTCAATACGCGGCTGGACGGGAGAACGAAATGATCGCCACCCTCGCCTCCACGCCGCAACCCGCGCCGAAGCTCGTGCCGCCCGTCGCAGCGCTGCCGGTGCTGCAGATCGCCGGCCTCAGCATCTCGTTGCCGGCTGGTGCCGACCGCACGCTCGCTGTCGATCGCGCCTCGCTCTCGGTGCTGCCGGGGCAAACGCTCTGCGTCGTCGGAGAATCGGGCTCCGGCAAATCGATGATCGCCAATGCGGTGATGGGCCTGCTGCCGCGTCCGCATGTGGCGCCGGTTGCAGGCCAAATTTTGTTCGAAGGTATCGACCTGCTCACGCTCACAGAGCCGCAGATGCGCGAGCTGCGCGGGCGGCGCATCGGCATGGTGTTTCAGGAGCCGATGACGGCGCTCAACCCCGTCATGCGCATCGGCGAGCAGATCGGCGAGATGTTCGATGCGCATGCCGATGCGCTGGGCGCGATCTCTGCAGCCGAGAAGCGCCAGCGCATCATCGCGGCCCTGACCGATGTCGGCCTGCCCGACCCTGAGTTGACGATCGACAGCTACCCGTTTCGCCTCTCCGGCGGCCAGCGCCAGCGTGTGATGATCGCCTGCGCGCTGGTGCTCGAGCCACTGCTGCTGATCTGCGACGAGCCCACCACCGCGCTCGATGTGACCACGCAGGCGCAGATCCTGGCGCTGGTGCGCGAGCTGCAACGCCGGCGCGGCACGGCGGTGCTTTTCATCACCCATGACTTCGGCGTGGTCTCCGAAATTGCCGACCAGGTGGTGGTGATGCAGACCGGTCAGGTGGTCGAATCCGGCCCGGCGCGGCACGTGCTCGATTCGCCGCAGCACGCCTACACGCGCAAGCTGATCGCGGCCATTCCCGATGGCAAGGCACAGCGCAGTGCGCCGATCGACGAAGAGCTTCGCGTGCTGCAGGTGCAGGACCTTTGCAAGACCTATCGCTCGGGCAACGGTCTCTTCAAGCGCGGCCGGTCGGTACAGGCGGCGAAAGACATCAGCTTCGAACTGCGCCGCGGGCAGACGCTGGGGCTGGTCGGCGAGTCGGGCTCGGGCAAGTCGAGCGTGGGCCGCTGCCTGGTGGGGCTGGCGCCGTTCGACAGCGGGCGCATCCTGTTCAAGGGCCGCAACCTCTCGCAAGGCGCAGCCTTCCGGCGCGAGGCCGCGGGCAAGATCCAGATGGTGTTCCAGGACCCTTATGCCTCGCTCAACCCGCGGCACCAGGTGGGCGCCGCCATTGCCGGTGGGCCGATCGCGCAAGGCGTAGGCAAGAGCGAGGCGATGGCGCGCACGCTGGAACTGCTCAAGCTCGTGGGCCTGGGTGCGGACGCCGCACAGCGCTACCCGCATGAATTTTCGGGCGGGCAACGGCAGCGCATCGCCATCGCGCGGGCGCTCGCCATGCAGCCCGAATTGCTGGTGGCCGATGAGCCGGTTTCGGCGCTCGATGTGTCGGTGCAGGCGCAGGTGCTCGAACTCTTTGCGCAGGTGCGCGAGCAGTTCCAGTTGGCGATGGTCTTCATCACGCACGATCTTCGCGTGGCCGGGCAGATGTGCGACCACATCGCGGTGATGCAGCGCGGCGAGGTGGTCGAATGCGGCGAAACGCATAAGGTGCTGAGCAACCCGCAACATGCCTACACCCGCAAGCTCATCGAAGCCGTGCCGCGCCTGGCCGCGCCGCCACATCACCTGACGATGGCGGTGGCTTGATGACGTTCACAGCCGCTGCGACCAAGCCGCCGTGCATCGCCTTGCTCAGCGAGGCGATCGACATGAACTACCTCGTCGACACCTTCCGGCAATCCTGCCCCGGCATCGACCTGCGCCTGGGCAACGACCTCGGCCCGCTGGAAGACATCGAAGCCGCCGTCTGCTGGTTCCCGCCACACGGCCTGCTCGCCCAACTACCGCGCCTCGAGCTCGTGCAATCGCTCGCCGCTGGCATAGACCACCTGGTGGACGACGCTGCGTTGCCGCGCGAGGTGCCGCTGTGCCGCGTGGTCGACACCACCATGACGGCGGGGATGAACGCCTATGTGTGCTGGGCCGTGGTGCAACAGCAGCGCCACATGAGTGCGTATGTGAAGAGCGCCGCCGCAGCACAGTGGCAAGAGCAGCCCTTTGTCACACCACGCCGGCACCGCGTCGGCATTGCCGGGCTCGGCAACCTGGGGCTGGCCTGCGCGAATTCGCTCGCGACCATCGGCTATGACGTGCGCGGCTGGAGCCGCAGTGCCAAGGCCTACTTGGCCGAGGGCGTGACCGCGTTTCATGGCGACGATCAGTTGGATGCGTTCCTGTCGGGCTGCGACACGTTGGTCTGCCTGCTGCCGCTCACGCCGCAGACGCACGGCTTCCTGAACGCCGAACTCTTCTCCAAGCTGCCACGTGGCGCGCACCTGATCAACGTCGGCCGTGGCGACCACCTGGTCGAAGCCGACCTGATCGCGGCGCTCGCCAGCGGCCAGTTGCGTGCGGCCACGCTCGATGCGTTTTCCGTCGAGCCACTGCCGGCCGAGCACCCCTTCTGGCACGACCCGCGCATCCTCGTCACGCCGCACATCGCGACGCGTACAGATGGCCTCGTCATCGTGCAGCAGACGCTGGACAACCTCGCGGCGCTGCAGCGTGGCGAGCGGCCTCGCTTGCAGGTCGATCTGGCGCGCGGCTACTGAATGACCCCATGAACGCCCCCCACTCCCGCCGCGCCGGCATCGCGATCTTCTGCTGCGCGCTGACGGCCTTCGCCAGCTACGACGCCTTCTGCAAGTACATGCTGCAGTTCTATCCCGCGCCCTTCGTCAACCTGATGCGCTACCTCTCGGTCATCTCGATCGCGGGCGTGATGCTGTGTCGCCATGGCGACCTGCGCTTCTGGCGCGCGCCACAAAAGCGCTTGCTGATCCTGCGCGGCACGATGCTCGCCGTCGTGGCCACCAGCTTCATGACCGCGCTGCTCTGGATGCCGCTGGCCGAGGCCACGGCGATCTACTTCACCGCGCCCTTGTTGATGGTGGCGCTCTCGCCCTGGCTGCTCGGCGAGCGGGTGCAGCGCAGCCGCTGGGCCGCGGTGATCGTGGGCTTCGGCGGCATGCTGCTGATCGTGCGGCCGGGCAATGCGCTGCCGCTGCTCGGCACGGTGCTGATGGCCATCGCCGCGGTTTGTTATGCGATCTTCCAGTTGCTCACGCGCCGGCTCGCGGCGCTCGTGCCCAGCCCGGTGCAGTACGCCTACACGGCCATCATTTGCCTGATCGTCACTGCTGCGCCGGCGCCCTTCTTCTGGCCGACCGAGCCCGTGCCGTGGACAGCCGTCTTGTTGCTGCTCGCCGGCGGCGCCTGCAGTGGCGCGGCGCAGTGGCTGCTGCTCGCGGCCTTCGAGCGCGTGGAAGCCTCGACGCTCGCGCCGCTCAACTATCTGCAATTGCTGCTGGCCGTCGCCATCAGCAGCCTGGTCTTTCACAAGCCGCCCGATGCGCTGGCCACTTGCGGCATCGCGCTGATCCTGGCGGCGGGCATTTACCTGGCGCGGTCAGGGCCTTCTGCCCGCAGTGTGCAAGCCATACCCGTCGTGCCCTAGAACCAGAATCGACCCACAAGAAGCGAGCGCACAGCGCCGCCCACACAAGACAAGCGCGAGACAAAACCCATGGCCACCGCAGCATCCGCAGACACCGCCCAGTTCGAATCCGTCGAAGCGCCCGATCTGGTCGGGCTGGTCGAGGCGCAGCTCACGCGCGCCATCGTCGAAGGGCGGCTCGCACCCGGCGCGCGCGTGTTCGAAGCCGAGATCGCGCGCCGCATGGGCGTGAGCCGCGCACCGGTGCGCGAGGCCGCGCGCCGTCTCGAACGCCAAGGCGTGCTGGTGGCCAGGCCGCGCCACGGCTTTGCGGTGCGCACGGTGAGCGTGCAGGAGATCGATGACCTCTTCGAAGTGCGCATCAGCCTGGAGCTGACCGCCATCGAGCTGGCCTGCCGCAAGGCCGACGACGCCGGCATGGCGCGGCTGCAGGCCTTGGTCGACACCATGATCCGCGAGGCGCCGCCGCTGCCGCAACACGCGCGCATCGGGCTGGACCTGGGCTTTCACACGCTGATCTGCGAACTCTCGGGCAATGCGCAATTGCACCGCATGTTCTCCAACATGCAGACCGAGATGCGCATGGTCATCGCGCTCATCGATGCGGTCTACGACGACCCCGGCGCCGTGGCCACCACGCACAACCCCATCGTCGAAGCGCTGCGCCAGCGCAATGCGCCGGCCGCCACCGCCGCCATGCGCGTGCACCTGGCCGATGCCTGGCAGCATGTGCGCGCGCTCTTCATGAAGCAGCACGGCGCCGCGCCCACGTCGCCCATCTCCAAGCGCCCCAGATTGCAGAAAGGCTCCACGCCATGAAAGTCGTCTACAGCGACACGCACAAGGATCACGACCCGCAGCTCTTCATGGTGCGCGGCAAGTTGAAGCGCAGCAACGAGCAGCCCGAGCGCGCGTTTCGCTTGCTCGCGGCCGTCGAGCAGGAGGGCCATCAGGTCGTGCCTGCCGATGACTTCGGCGCCGGTCCGCGTGCGGCCATCCACACGCCCGAGTACCTGCGCTTTCTGGAGACAGCCCATGCGCGCTGGCAGTTGCTCGACGACCCATCCGACGAGGTGATGCCCAACATCCACCCCTTCCCCGGCCAGCCCTGCACCTACCCTGAGAGCGTGGTCGGCCAGGCCGGTTTTCACATGGGCGACAACGCCTGTTCGATCGGCGCGCACACCTGGGCCGCGGCCACCGCATCTGCCCACCTGGCCACGCATGCGGCGCAACTGGTGATGGATGGCGAGCGTGCCGCGTATGCACTGTGCCGCCCGCCGGGCCACCATGCGTATGCCGACCGCGCCAACGGCTTTTGCTACCTCAACAACGTGGCCATCGCGGCACAACACTTGCGCCAGAAGCATGCGCGCGTCGCCATCCTCGACATCGATGTACACCACGGCAATGGCACGCAAGGCATCTTCTACCGCCGCGCCGATGTGCTCACCATCTCGCTGCACGGCGACCCCCGCCACTTCACGCCCTTCTTCGTGGGCCATGCGCACGAGCACGGCGAGGGCGAAGGCCTGGGCTACAACATCAACAAGCCCATGGCGCGCGGCACCGACCTCGACGGCTACCTCCCTGCCCTGCAAGATGCCTGCGACAGCATCCGCGCCTTCGCGCCCGGTGCGCTGGTGGTCGCCCTCGGGCTCGATGCGCACGAGCGCGACCCGTACAAATGGATGCGCATCACCACGCCCGGCTTCGCGCTGCTGATGGCCGAGATCGCGCGGCTCGGCCTGCCGACCGTGTTGGTGCAGGAAGGCGGCTATCTGTCGGATGACCTCGGGCCCAACCTTGCCAGTGCGCTGCGCGGCTTTGCGAGCGCGGCTTGAAGGCGATGGCCCAGTTCGACGCGCAGGTGCTGATCGCAGCATCACCGCCACTCGACATCGACTGGGTGCGCGCGCTCGCAAAAGAGCGCTACGGCCTCAGCGGCGAACTCGTGGCGCTGACCGGCGAGCGTGACCGCAACTACCGCCTGCAATCAGACGCCGATGCCGACGCCGATCCTTCGCGCTACATGCTCAAGCTCTCGCACCCAGCCGAATCCGCCCTCGTCGCCGACTTTCAAACGCAAGCGCTGCTGCACATCGCCGCCACCGATCCCGGGCTGCCGGTGCAGCGCATCGTGCCGTCGCTCGATGGCGCGCCTTCCTTCGTCGTCGATCCGGGCGACGGCCTGCCGTGCGTCGTGCGCCTCTTCACCTACCTGCCCGGCCTGCCGATGCCGGATGCGCCGCGCACCATGGCGCAACGCGAGAACCTGGCCCGCACGCTGGCCCGGCTCGACATCGCGCTGCAAGACCTGGCGCACCCGGCCGCCGCGCTCGACCTGCCGTGGGACATTCAACGCGCCGACGAAGTGCGCAGCCTGCTCGTGCACGTCACCGATCCTGCCCGGCGTGCCATGGCCGAAGGCGCTCTAACCCGCTTCGAGCGCATCGCCAAGCCCGTGCTGCCCGGCCTGCGCCGCCAGCCCATCCACAACGACCTGAACATCTACAACGTGCTGGTCGACCCGGGCGACACCGACCGCATCGCCGCCATTATCGACTTTGGCGACATGGTGCACGCGCCGCTCATCGACGACCTGGCCGTGGCCGCCGCCTACCAGCTCGGCGCCGAAGGCGACCCGCTCGCGCACATCGCGCCCTTCGTCACGGCGTATCACGCGGTCTTGCCCCTGCGCGCCGAAGAGATCGACCTGCTCTTCACCCTGATGGCCGCCAGGCTGGTGATGGTCGTCGCCATCAGCGGCTGGCGCGCCGCGCGATACCCCGAGAACGCCGCCTATCTGCTGCGCAACAATGCCATCTCGTGGGCACGGTTGGCGGCTTGCGAGAAGTTGGGTAACGACGTCGCCACATCAGCCCTGCGACGCGCTTGCCATTTCGATTGAACCCATGTCATGAGCATGTCCCCAGACACAAAAGCCTTGATGGACCGCAGAGCGAAAGCACTCGGCCCCGCCTACCGCCTCTTCTACGAGACCCCCCTGCACCCGGTGCGCGGCGAAGGCGTGTGGCTCTACGACAGCAGCGGCCGACGCTACCTCGATGCCTACAACAACGTCGCCTCCGTAGGCCATTGCCACCCGCATGTGGTCGCGGCAATAGCGAATCAAGCAGCCATCCTCAACACCCACACCCGCTACCTGCACGAAGGCGTGCTCGACTATGCCGAGCGCCTGCTCGCGACCATGCCGCCTGCGCTCGGCCATGCCATGTTCACCTGCACCGGCAGCGAGGCCAACGACCTGGCGATGCGCATCGCGCGCTCACACACCAAGGCCGATGGCCTCATCGTCACGCGCTTTGCGTACCACGGCGTCACCGCGTCCATCGCCGAAGCGTCCCCCTCGCTGGGCGCCTTCGTGCAGCTCGGCAATGCAGTGCGCACCGTGCCCGCGCCCGACAGCTACCGCATTGCGCCCGAAGCCATCGGCACCGCATTCGCGAACGGGGTGCGCGAGGCCATTGCCGACCTGAAAGCACACAACATCCGCCCCGCCGCCTTGCTGGTCGACACCGTGTTTTCCAGCGACGGCATCTTCACCGACCCGCCCGGCTTTCTGGCCGAAGCCGTCGAAGCCATCCGCGAAGCCGGCGGCCTCTTCATCGCCGACGAAGTGCAGGCCGGCATGGGCCGCACCGGCGACGCGCTCTGGGGCTTTCAGCGCCACGGCCTGGTGCCCGACATCGTCACCATGGGCAAGCCCCTCGGCGCGGGCCACCCGCTCGCCGGCCTCACCGTCAAGCCCGAAATGCTGGCCACCTTCGGCCGTGAATGCCGCTACTTCAACACCTTTGGCGGCAACCCCGTGGCCATGGCCGCGGGCATGGCCGTGATGGACGTGATCGAGGGCGAAGGACTCGTGGCCAACGCACAGACCGTGGGCCGCTACTTGCGCGCGAGGCTGAGCGAACTGGCCACGCGCCACGAAGTGATCGGCGACGTGCGCGGCGCCGGCTTCTTCATCGGCGTGGAACTCGTGACCGACCGCACCAGCAAGGCGCCCGCCACCGCAGAGACGGCCCGCGTCGTCAATGCCCTGCGCGAGCGCGGCGTGCTGCTGAGCGGCACCGGCCCGCACGCCAACACCCTCAAGATCCGCCCGCCACTGGTGTTCTCGCAAGCCAACGCCGACCTGCTGGTCGACACGCTGGACGAGGTGCTGACGACGATGTGTTGACGGCGATGTGAACCTGGCTTGCGGCGCAAGCGCCGCCTGCTACTTCAGCTCGATCTCGACGAACACGAACTCGTGGTCGTTCGCGTTGATCACGTTGTGCTCCACCCCCGTCAAGCGCGTGTACGAAACCCCCGCCGTCAGCGGGCTGCGGATGTCGCCCGAAGGCGTTTCCAGCAGCAGCGTGCCGGTGGTCATCGGCACCACCACATAGTCCATCCCATGCCGATGCCAGCCCGTCTCGGCGCCCGGCGCAAAGCGCCATTCGGTCACCTTGACGCGGTCGTTGTCGATCTGGACGGTGGGGGCGGCTTGGGGTCTGGTCATGGTTGTTCGTTCCTTGTCCGGCGTTCGCAAGCTTTGTGCCGTGTGGCTGGACGCAGAATTCGTCGCCAGCGTGGCGGCCCGGCAAAGGCCCGCGGATCGAGGCGAATCACCATAAGATGCTCATGGGCGAACGGAGAACCCGATGAGCAAGGATCGACTGGGAGATACGCAGGGCTGGCTGCTGGAGAACGCCGTGGCCGGCAAGCTGGGCGCCCTCCGCAGAGGGCATGTGCTCGAATTTGCAGACAGAGTCTCGAAGAACGACAAGACGAACAATGGAGCGGCGCTTTCGCTCGATTGGTCCTGGTACAACTCGCGCCCGGACAAGGACGCCCGCCACGCCATCCGCGCCTATCTGCTCGCTTCGCTCTACAACAACGACATCGCGCCCAAGGACTCTCACGCCGAAGCCGAGCGGGTCAAGAACAAGGTCAAGAACTGGCTGCTTGCCGAGATCAGCAGCCGCATCCTCACCTACCTTGGAGACACCGACACACGCGCCGTGCTGTATCAGCTGGCTACCAAAGGCGGGGGAACGCAGCGTGCGACTGCAACGTGCACCCGCTGCGACAGCAACGTGGGGGTGGAACTGGCAGACCGTCTTGGCAAGGGTGGCAACGTCGGGGTCGTTCTTATCGACATGCAGGGCGACCTGGAGAAAGGCGGGGACATCGGACAGAACACCCACTACGGCGGTACGACGGCGCTGGAGCATCAGCAGGACGTGCTGCAGATCGCGGCCGGGCTTCGCGCCATCGTCTATGACATCGTCATCGATCGCGATGGTGCGTCCGAAGGAGGGCTGACGGTCCAGCGGCAGCGGCGTGACTCCTACGCGGAAGCCGCCCGCATCAAGACCTCGCCGTTGCTGGCGCAACATTTCCCGGGTGCCCAGTTGCGGCACATTCCCAAGCCCAGCTATCCCACGTTCTTCGGAACCCTGTTTGCCGAACACCTCGCGGCGGATGGCGTGGACACGGTCATCGTCATGGGCTACGACGCGAATACCTGCGTCGCGGAAACCGTGTTCGGAAATCCCGCGAAGATCGAGCAGGTGCCATTGCGACCTATCTCCGACGACGAGATGCGCAAGTATCTCGACACCCACCCGGGTGATCTGCCTCTGTATGCAAGAGACCCGAAGGCCCTTCGCTGGAAGATCGCGGGTGGCTCGAAGATCGAGACGACGCAACCCTACACGATAGGCTTGCTCGACTCCAACATCAAAGTCATCACCTCGCGCGCGGTGCTCATGTGCGGCAGCCAGATGCTGCGACCCGAATGGGGTTTTCTCTCGGAAAAGGCCGCTACCTGAGACGCGCCAGCTTCGGCATTCGTGGCGAACGGCGGCTCTATTCGACAGCCGCAGACTCGTTCTCTGTGTGCCGGTCAGGCTCCGTGGTGCGGAGGATTTCGTTCAAAACGGAAGTGGCGTAAGTTCCGGCGGGCAAAGAGAACGTGAGCACCAGTTGATCGGCCTGCGGCCATTCCCATGACATGTCCACCGGGCTTGCCACCAGGGCGCGGCGCGCCTGATCCAGACCGGCGTATTCCATGCCGCCGCACAAGGTGGCGTGACGTTCAGCGACTCCGTTTTCCAGGGCCTGTGCTTGATCGGTGGTGATCGCGCGGCCCCGGCCCCAGAGCGGACCGGTGGGCCGGCCCGCCTCGTCCATCACGTCACCGGGCAGGGTCTTGCCCCAGAGTCCCTGCTGAATTCGCAGCGCCAGCACTTCATTGAAGACGAAGGAGCGCACCGC
>JAMFRW010000476.1 GCA_026224975.1 Rhodoferax sp.
GGCCGGCGCGCCGGTCGGCCGTGCGTATGCGCTTCTGTTGCAGGGCGGCTTCGGCTCGGGCTTTGCGTGGAGCGAAACACTCACGCGCGCGACGCCGCTGATCCTCACCGGCCTGGCCGCGGCGGTGGCCTTTCAGGCGCGGCTCTTCAACATCGGCGCCGAAGGGCAGTTGTACGCCGGCGCGCTCGCGGCCGTCGCCGTGGGCGGATTGCATGGCGGCACCGGCTTTGAGCTGTCGCCGTGGCTGCTGTTCCCGCTGATGATGCTGGCCGCGGCTGTCGCCGGCGCGTTGCTGCTGCTCGGCCCGGCGCTGATGAAAAGCCGGCTCGGCGTCGATGAGGTCGTGACGACCTTGCTGCTCAACTTCATCGTGCTGCTCTTCGTTTCGATGATGCTCGATGGCCCGATGAAAGACCCCGGCGCGCTCGGCTGGCCGCAGAGCGTGGCGTTGCAGGACAGCCTGCAACTCGGCAAGCTGATAGACCGCACGCGGGTGCACACCGGCCTGTTGTGGGCACTGGTGCTGTCGGTCGCGTTGTGGGCGCTGCTCAAGTTCACGACCACCGGATTCCAGATCCGCGCGGTCGGCGCCAACCCGCGCTCGGCGGCGTTTGCCGGCATGCCGGTCGGCTGGGTCACGGTCAAGGTCGCGATGCTCTCGGGTGCGCTCGCGGGCCTGGCCGGTGCGATCGAGGTGGCGGGCCGCACCGGCTACGTCACGCTCGACATGTCGCCCGGCTACGGCTACAGCGGCATCGTGATCGCGATGCTCGCCGCGCTCAACCCGCTGGGCGTGGTGGCGGCCTCTGTCTTCGTGGCCGGCGTGCTGGTGGGGGCGGACAGCATGAGCCGCGCCGTCAACGTGCCGACCTACATCGCCGATGTGATCGTCGCCGTCTCCCTGCTCGCGATGCTGGTGGCGACCATGCTGGCGCAGTACCGCATCGTCTGGACGAACCGGGCGCGCCATGCTGGCTGAAACGCTGGACCTGTTGATGAGCGTGCCGTTCTGGGTGGCGGTGCTGCGCATCGCCACGCCGCTGATCCTGGGCACGCTCGGTGTGCTGCTGTGCGAACGCGCGGGCGTGTTGAACCTGGGCATCGAAGGCATCATGGTCGCTGGCGCCTTTGCCGGCTGGCTCACGGTGTACCAGGGCGGCGGCCTGTGGCTGGGCGTGATGGTGGCGGCGCTCACCGGTGCGGCCTTCGGCGTGCTGCACGGCGTGCTGACGGTGACGCTATCGCTCTCGCAACACGTCTCCGGCCTGGGCATCACCTTGTTCGCGACCAGCATCGCGAGTTATGCGTACCGCGTGAGCTTTCCCAAGGTCAGCAGCCCGCCGACGATCACGCCGTTTGCCGAGATGGTCTGGCTGCCTGTTCCCGTGCTGAGCGCACTCACGCCGCTCACCTTGCTGGCGTTGTTGCTTGTCCCGGCGATCGGCTATGTGTTGTACCGGACCCCGCTGGGCCTGGCCATCCGCATGGTCGGCGAGAACCCGGCGGCGGCCGAGGGGCAGGGAATCGACGTGACGCGGGTGCGCATCGGTGCGGTCGCGGCCGGCTCGGCGCTGATGGGCGTGGCGGGATGTTTTCTCACGCTCGCGGCTTTCAACGCCTTCTACTTCAACATGGTCAACGGGCGCGGCTGGGTCTGCGTGGCGCTGGTCGTCTTCGCCTCCTGGCGGCCGGGCAAGGCGCTGCTCGGGGCGGTGCTGTTCGCGCTGTTCGACGCCTTGCAGTTGCGGCTGCAGCAATCGGGCAGTGGGCTGTTCGGCGTGGCGGTGCCGTATCAGGTGTATCTGATGCTGCCGTATTTGCTGTCGATCGCCGCGCTGGTTCTGGTGGCCCGGCGCGCCGCCTATCCGCAGGCGTTGATGAAGCCGTATCGAAAGGGTGAGCGTTGATCAGCCCTTGAACGGATTCGCCGTCGCAAACCACAGCCCGATGCCTGTCGCGATGATGAAGGCGCCGTCGAGCACGCCGACCAGCAGGAAGACCTTGTTCTGCAGCGGCTCCATCAGCTCGGGCTGGCGGGCCGAGGCTTCGAGGTAGCGACTGCCGAGCAGGCCGACGCCGAGGCAGGAGCCGATGGCGCCGAGGCCGATCATGTGGCCGACGGCGAGGGGAAGGATGTCGAAGCTGCCCATGTGAATCTCCTTGAAGGTGGGTGGGTCGAAACCGGCCGATGCGTTCGGCTCGTTGAACGTATCCTCGTTGGCGCACTGCTTGCTGTCCATGACCTGCGAGGTCATCGAACACCTCATGCCGCCCCGACCACCGAACGAGCGTCACGCCAAATGCTGATCACCAACGCCAACCTCGCCGACGGCCGCACCGGCATCGATGTGCTGACCGATGGCGACCGCATCGCTGCCATCGGCGCGAACCTCAGCGTGCCCGAAGGCACCGAAAAAATCGATGCGCAAGGCCAGTTGCTGAGCCCGCCTTTCGTCGACGCGCACTTCCACATGGATGCGACGCTGAGCTACGGCCTGCCGCGCGTCAACCAGAGTGGCACGCTGCTCGAAGGCATCGCGCTCTGGGGCGAGTTGAAGCCCGACCTGACGCAAGAGGCGCTGGTCGGGCGCGCGCTGCAGTATTGCGATTGGGCGGTGGCCAAGGGGCTGCTCGCGATCCGCACGCATGTGGATGTGTGCGACGACCGGCTGCTGGCGGTGGAGGCGCTGCTGCACGTCAAGCAAGTGGTCGCGCCCTATCTCGATTTGCAACTCGTCGCCTTCCCGCAAGACGGCATCCTGCGGTCACCGACGGCGCTCGCCAACCTGAAGCGCTCGCTCGACATGGGTGTCGATGTGGTGGGCGGCATTCCGCACTTCGAACGCACCATGGCCGATGGTGCCGAGAGCGTGCGCATCCTGTGCGAACTCGCGGCCGAGCGCGGCTTGCCCGTCGACATGCATTGCGACGAGAGCGACGACCCGATGTCGCGCCACATCGAGACGCTGGCCTTCCACACCCATCGCCTCGGGCTGCATGGCCGCGTGACCGGCTCGCACCTCACCTCCATGCATTCGATGGACAACTACTACGTGAGCAAGCTGCTGCCGCTGATGCGCGAGGCGCAGGTCCACGCGATTGCCAACCCGCTCATCAACATCACGCTGCAAGGCCGGCACGACACCTACCCCAGGCGCCGCGGCATGACGCGCGTGCCCGAGCTGATGGCCGCCGGCATCAATGTGGGCTTCGGCCACGACTGCGTGATGGACCCGTGGTATTCGCTCGGTTCGGGCGACATGCTGGAAGTGGCGCACATGGGCCTGCATGTGGCGCAGATGACCTCGCAAGCGCAAATGCGTGCCTGTTTCGATGCGGTGACCGTCAACAGCGCAAAAATTCTGGGCCTGGCCGACTATGGGCTGGAGGTTGGCAAACGCGCCGATTTTGTGCTGCTGCAGGCGGCCGATGTGGTCGAGGCGATCCGTTTGCGTGCCACCCGCCTCATCGTGGTGCGGGCTGGTCAAGTGGTTGCCCGCACACCACCGGCCACGGCCGTGCTAAGCCTGCCGAATCGACCCCCCAGTGTCAGTTGGACGCTACGCCGCTGAGCCTTTTGCCGCTGCCTGCGCCGCTAGAATCGATTGCAACAGAGGCTGGCGACACCGGCCCATACCGAGAAAAGCGCCAGCGAACGACGCGCCAACGACAGCCAGCACCGGGAACAGGGACGACCACACACCATGAAACTCATCGGATCGCTGACCAGCCCGTACGTGCGCAAGGTGCGCATCGTCATGGCCGAGAAGAAGCTCGATTTCCAGTTCGAGCTCGAAGACGTGTGGGGCAACGACAAGATCCTGAAGTCCAACCCGTTGGGCAAGGTGCCTTGCCTGGTGCTCGAAGGCGGTGAAGCGGTGTTCGATTCGCGCGTGATCGTCGAGTACATCGACACGCGCTCGCCGGTGAGCCGCCTGATCCCCGAAGGCCGGCGCGAACGCACCGAAGTTCGCACCTGGGAAGCGCTCGCCGATGGCGTGCTCGATGCCGCCATCCTCGCGCGGTTGGAGGCCACCTGGCCCGGCCGCACCGCGGAGCAACGCTCGCAAGCCTGGATCGACCGCCAGCGTTCGCGCATCGATGCGTCGCTCTCCGCCATCGCCAAGGGTCTGGGCGACAAGCCGTGGTGCTCTGGCATCCACCTCTCACTGGCCGACATTGCCGTGGGTTGCGCGCTCTACTACCTCGAGTTCCGCTTCCCCGACATCACCTGGCGCGATCAGTACAGCAACCTGGCCAAGCTGGCCGACAAGCTCGGCGCCCGCCAGAGTTTTATCGACACGCAGCCGCCCAAGGCTTGAGCGTTTGATCCGGCTTGGGCCTGACGGCCCGGTCGTTCAGATGGTGACCAGCGAGAGCGACGCAGCCCGCAGCTCATGCTGCATCTTGCGGTAGATGTTGCGCACGCGCACATCGATCTGCTGCGTGGTGACGCGCAGCGCACGCGCGATCTCGTGGATAGCTTCGCCTTCGGCCAACAGGCTCAACAGCGCTTTTTCGTGCGGCGTGAGCTGCGCCGGGCTCTGGTATTCGACAACGGCCCGGCCGCTGCCGGCAGCACTCGCCGCAAAGTGCGCTTTCACCTGGCGTGCCAACTCGGCAGACATCGGCGAGCCGCCGCCCAGCACCAGCTTGATCACCCCGGCCGTCGCGGCCCGCGAATCGCCGTGCATCACATAACCATCGGCGCCGTGGCGCAGCGCGTACATCAGTTGCGGGTCTTCGAACGAGCGTGCTGCCACCAGCAGCAGCGGCCGGCCGCGGCGGCCGGGGCCGCGCAGTTCATCGGTCAGCGTGGTTGGGCGGCCATCGGCCAGGCGAAGGTCGGAGATGAGCAGATCGGAGGTGCCGTGCTGGAGCATGGGGCGGGCTTGCGCGAGCGTGCGCGCCATGCCCGCGAGTTTCAGGCCCGAGGTGCGCAACACGATCTCGCAGAGCCGCTCGGCGGCCACCGGGTCGTGCTGAAGCAAAAAGATGCGGGACATGTGGCGATCGGCAAATGAGGAAGGGGCCGATTGTTCCGAGCGGGCCTCGCTACCACATCCCGCGACCGCGGGCTAGCCACGTGCAGAGGCGTGGCCCGCGTGGAGAAGGTCACACCGTGATCACCACGCTGAAGCTGTCGGCCTGCGCCATCGGCCAGTACATGCGAAAGACCTGCTGCGTCATCTCGCCATCCAGCAGCTCGCCGGGCCGCGCAAATGGCAGCAGGTGCGCCAGCAGCTTCACGCTTTGCTCGGCGCTGCGCCGCACGATGTGGGCTGCGGTGATCTTGCTCGGGTCCGGCAGGCCTGCGGCCTGCGTCAGTTCCTTCAAGGCCATCAGCGTGTTCTGGTGGAAGTGGTAGACGCGCTCCGATTTGCTCGGAACGACCAACGCCTTCTCGCGCTGCGGGTCTTGCGTCGCCACGCCGCTGGGGCAGTTGCCGGTGTGGCAGGTTTGCGCCTGGATGCAGCCGAGCGAAAACATGAAGCCGCGCGCCGAATTGCACCAGTCGGCGCCGAGCGCCAGCATGCGAGCGATGTCGAAGGCGCTCACCACCTTGCCGGCGCAGCCGAGCTTGATCCGGTGGCGCAGGTTCAGGCCGACCAGCGTGTTGTGGACCAGCAGCAGCCCTTCCTGCAAGGGCGCGCCCACGTGGTCGGTGAACTCCAGCGGCGCTGCGCCGGTGCCGCCTTCGGCACCATCGACCACGATGAAGTCGGGCGTGATGCCGGTCGCGACCATCGCCTTGGCAATGGCGAACCATTCCCACGGGTGGCCGATGCAGAGCTTGAAGCCGGTCGGTTTGCCGCCCGACAAGGTGCGCAGCTTCTCGATGAAATGCATCATCTCGATCGGCGTGGAGAAGGCGCTGTGGCTGGCTGGCGAGACGCAATCCATCCACGCCGGCACACCACGCGCCGCGGCAATCTCGGGCGTGACCTTCGGGCCAGGCAGCACGCCGCCGTGGCCCGGCTTGGCGCCCTGGCTCAGCTTCAGCTCGATCATCTTCACCTGCGGCTGCAAAGCGTTTTCGACGAAGCGCTCGGTGCTGAAGGCGCCATCGGCGTTGCGACAGCCGAAGTAGCCCGAGCCGATCTCCCAGATGAGGTCGCCGCCTTTCTCGCGGTGGTACTGGCTGATCGATCCTTCGCCGGTGTCGTGCGCGAAGTTGCCGCGCTTCGCGCCGGCGTTGAGCGCCATGATGGCGTTGGCGCTCAGCGCGCCAAAGCTCATCGCCGAGATGTTGAAGATGCTCGCGTTGTAAGGCTGCGCCCGGCCTTCGCCGATGGTCACGCGAAAGTCGTGCGAGGCGATCTCGGTCGGCACCAGCGAATGGTTGATCCACTCGTAGCCGACCGCGCCCACATCCATCTGTGTGCCGAAGGGCCGCTTGTCCGATTCGCCCTTGGCACGCTGGTAGACGAGCGAGCGCTGCTGGCGCGAGAACGGCGCGGCCTCGTTGTCGCCCTCGATGAAATACTGCCGCATCTCGGGCCGGATGAACTCCAGCAGAAAACGCAGGTGGCCGATCACCGGGTAGTTGCGCAGCACCGAATGTTTGGTCTGCTGTGTGTCTCGGTAGCCGAGGATCACCAGCACCAGAAAGGCCAGCGTGAGCCACCCGCCCACGCCGAAGCCCACCCAGCTGAACGCGCTGAGCAAGAGCCCCACGGCACACAGAAACCAGATGCTGTAGCGAACGGGAAAGTGCTGATCGAGTGTCTTGAGCCAGGCAAACATGAGTGCTCCTCGCGCAGCGCGCGACATGGTGGGCGCGATGCTAGTGCAGTCCGCATGACGGCCGCCAGCGTGGCAGGCACCGGCCCTGCAACGCACCCGCGAGCGCCGCTATACTGCCCTCCAGCGCTGATTTGCTCCGGCTTGCGGGCGCTTTATAAATTCAGCTAAAGACAGGACGCAGACCCGGTGTCCCGCTTTGGCGGCGCCGGGTTTCTTTTTGGGCACGTCCATGACCTCGGTCGGAATCGTCGAACCGCAAGCGATGCCATTCGCACAGCCGCTGGCGCTGCAAAGCGGCGCGCAATTGCGCGACTACACACTCGTCTACGAAACCTCCGGCATGCTCAACGCCGACAAGAGCAACGCCGTGCTTGTCTGCCACGCGCTCAACGCCAGCCACCATGTGGCCGGCACATATGCCGGGCAAGACAAGAGCGAAGGCTGGTGGGACAACCTCATCGGCCCCGGCAAGCCACTCGACACCAACCGCTTCTTCGTCATCGGCGTCAACAACCCCGGGTCGTGTTTCGGCAGCACTGGTCCGATGCAGACCAACCCGGCGACCGGCAAGACCTACGGCGCCGACTTTCCCGTGGTCACCGTCGAAGACTGGGTCGATGCGCAAGCGCGGCTGCTCGACGCGCTCGGCATCACTCAACTCGCCGCGGTGCTGGGTGGCAGCCTGGGCGGCATGCAGGCGCTGAGCTGGTCGCTGCGCTACCCCACGCGGCTGCGGCACTGCGTGGCGGTCGCGACCGCGCCCAATCTTTCGGCACAGAACATCGCCTTCAACGAAGTGGCGCGGCGCGCGATCGTCACCGACCCCGACTTTCACGGCGGCCACTTCTACGAGCACCACACGCTGCCGCGCCGTGGCCTGCGCGTGGCCCGCATGATCGGCCACATCACCTACCTGTCGGACGATGCAATGGAAGCCAAGTTCGGCCGCGAGCGCAAGCGCGGCGCGACTGGTTTCAGCACGCAGGAGATCGAGTTCGAGATCGAAAGCTACCTGCGCCACCAGGGCGACAAGTTCAGCGAATACTTCGACGCCAACACCTACCTGCTGATCACTCGCGCACTCGACTACTTCGACCCGGCGCGGGCTTTCGGCGGTGACTTGTCGGCGGCCTTCGCGGCAGCGGTCTGCAAGTTCCAGATCGTCAGCTTCACGACCGACTGGCGTTTTGCGCCGCAGCGCTCGCGCGAGATCGTCAAGGCACTCGTCGATCGCAAACGCGACGTGAGCTATGCCGAGATCGATGCGCCCCACGGCCACGATGCCTTCCTGCTCGACGACCCGCGCTACCACGGTGTGTTGCGGGCGTGCTTCGCCAACATCGCTGCGGAGTTCACCGGGAAGACGTCATGAGCGACCGCAAAGACATGGAGTTGATCGCGCAGCTCGTGCCGACGGGCTCGCGCGTGCTCGACCTCGGCTGCGGCAACGGCGAGTTGCTCGCCTACCTGCGCGACAAGCGCCAGTGCAGCGGCTACGGCATCGAGATTGCCGACGCCAACGTGCTCGCCTGCACGCAGCGCGGCGTCAACGTCATCCAGCTCAACCTCGAAGAAGGCCTGGCGCTCTTCGAGGACCAGAGCTTCGATGTGGTGTTGCAACTCGACACGCTCCAGCACCTTCGCAACA
>JAMFRW010000060.1 GCA_026224975.1 Rhodoferax sp.
GGTGCCCGGTGGGGGCGATTTCTGGGGCGACGGAGGCGCGTAGGTTCGAGGTCGGCGCGCTTGCGCGCTTCGTAAACTGACTCGCCGCGGCTGTTCGAACGCAGCGCACGAAGTAAGCGTAGTGAGTTCTGCGGCGCGATCTCGGGCCTGCGCGCCTGCGTGCAGTCGGCGTACCCGCCGACCGCCACAGCATGAGCCCCTGCCGGGTGCCCCCTGCCGCGAAGCGCACAAATCTCCAAACCAGGCAACGCCACAACCATCACGTCAACTCGATCCGTGGATCGACCAGCGTGTACACCAGATCGGTGATCAGGTTGAATAAAACCGCCATCGCCGCCGTCACCAAAAACGCCCCCAACAGCAAGCTGTAGTCACGCTGCAGCAAAGCATCGAACATCAAGCGGCCGATGCCCGGCCAGGCGAAGACGGTCTCGGTCAACACCGCACCACCGATCATCCCGCCCGCCTGAATGCCTGCGAGCGTGACCACCGGAAGCAGCGCGTTGCGCAGCACATGGGCACGCAGGATGCGGCCCGGTTTGATGCCCTTGGCGCGGGCGGTCTTGACGAAATCCATCTGGGCCACATCGAGCATCGCGGCGCGGGTCATGCGGGCGTAGACGGCCATGTAGAAGAGGGCGAGGGTGAGGGCGGGCAAGACCAGATGCTGGGCGATGTCCCATGCCAATGCGAGGCCGCTCAGCTCCGAGCCGACGGTGCTGAAGCCGAAGCCGGGCAGCCAATCGAGTTGCACCGTGAAGACCAGCACCGCCATCAACGCGAGCCAGTAGAGCGGCGTGGCATAGAACACGAGGGCGACAACGGTGATGACACTGTCGACCCAGGTGCCGGCGCGCCGCGCAGAGAGAGCGCCCAGCGTCACGCCGAAGAGCAGCGAGAGCGCGAACGCACTGCCGGTGAGCAACAGCGTGGCCGGCAGCCGGTCCATGATGAGCTTCAGCACCGGCTGCTGCTGCCGGTAGGAGAAGCCCAGGTCCAGCCGCACCACCTTGCCGAGATAAGTGGCAAGCTGCGTGGTGATCGGCTGATCGAGCCCGAACTGCGCGCGCAACTGCGCCACGAATTGAGGGTCGGACGCACCGGCTTCGCCTGCGAGCACCGAGACGGGGTCGCCCGGCGCGGCGCGCACCAGCATGAAGTTGACTGTCGCGATCAGGATGATCGCGATCAGCCCCTGCACCACGCGGGTGAGCATGAACTGCGTGCGCTTCATGGGTAGCCCCGAAAAAGATGGCCCCGACGAAGTGGATGCGTCGTGCCCATCATGCGATCGAGGCGCCGCCCAGGCTGTCGTTCAGGCCGACGCCCGAGCTCACGATGTTGACAAGCTTGGTGCGGTAGAGCGTGGGGAAGTTGATCTCGTAGAGCCACGCTACGGGCACTTCGTCCAGCAGGATTTTTTGCACCTGCAGATAGATCGCCTTGCGCTTTTCGGGATCGGATTCTTTCGAGCCGGCGTCGAATAGTTCGTCGACCTTGGGGTTCGAATAACCCTCCACGTTGTTGAACGGCGAACCCTTCGCGATGTTGGCCGTGGTGTAGTTGCGCGCCACGCCCAGGGCCGGGTCGCCGTACTGGTAGACGTAGGTGAAGGCGAGGTCGTAGTCCCACTCGTTCAACTTCTGGTTCCAGCCGGCCACGTCGGTTGCAACCATCTCGACCTTCACACCGGCCTGGGCCAGGTTCTGGCGCAGGATCTCGGCGGTGCGCGTCCAGGTTTCGCCGTAGGGCAGTGGCAGCATGCGCAGCGTCTCGCCCTTGTAGCCGGCTTCGGCCAGCAGCTTCTTGGCGGTGTCGACGTTGCGCGGGTACTTGGCCACATCGGTGCTGTAGAACTTGATGTTGCTGTTGAACGGGCCGGTCGCGGGTTTGGCGAAACCTTGCCAGGCGATCTTGCAGATGGCTTCACGGTCGATCGCGAACATCAGCGCCTGGCGGAACTTGATGTTGTCCATCGGCGCCTTGCGGTTGTTGATCCACAACCACGACTGCGGTGCAAAGAACTCCCAGCCCTTGGTCGTCACCGAGACGCCGGGCAGCTTGGCCAGGCGCTGCACATCGAAGTATTCGACCGCGCCACCAGGCACCAGATCGACCTTGCCCGATTCGAAAGCCGCAGCCCGCGAGGCCGCATCCGGGATCACATGGAAGTACACGCTCTCGACCAGCGGCACATCCTTCACGTGGTACTTGTCGTTGGCCACGAGCTGGATGTACGAGCCCTTGACCCACTCCTTGAACTTGAACGGTCCGGTGCCGATGGGCGTGGCGTTGGCCGGGTTGGTGAGGAAGTCACTGCCGTCATAGATGTGCTTGGGCACCATCGGCATGCTGCCCACTTCGAAGATGCCGATGAACGGCCCGAACGGGTACTTGAGCTTGAACTCGACAGTGAGCGGATCGATGGCCTTGATGCTCTCCACAGAGGCCAGGTTGGCGCGCAGGCGTGCATGCGTCTTGCGCAGAAACACATCGGCCGAGAACACCACGTCGGCCGAAGTGAAGGGCTTGCCGTCGTGCCAGAGCACACCGGGCTTGAGCTTGAAGGTGAAGACCGTGCCTTCCTTGTTCGAGGTCCACGAGGTGGCCAGCGATGGCAGCGGGTTGATCTTCTCGTCGTAGCGCAACAGGCCTTCGTAGATGTTGCCGGCGATCATCTGCGTGGGGCCGTTCTGCGTGATGCCCAGCATCAGGCCCGGCGGCTCCGGCTGCACGACGGCGTTGATCACGCCGCCCTTCTTGCCGGCCGCGAGCAGGTGCAGCGGCACGCCGGCGAGCGTGATGCCGGCAGCGGCGGAAGCGCCCAGTTGGATGAGGTTGCGACGTTTCATGCGGAGGGACTCCTGATGGATGCGGAAGGGGAAAGCGTGAAAACGGATGTAGCAAAAGAGGGGCGGTCAGTCGAGGTACGAGGTGGCCGGCGCCGGCGCAATGCGCCGCAACATCGCACGCCATTCGCGGGCGTTGGGATCGGGCTCGCCGGGATTGCGCGTGCTGTCGCCGCTTTCGTACTGGCGTGCAGTGCGCTCGGCCACCTCGTGCGGCACCGGGTAGGTCGGCTGGCCGCTGGACTGGATCGCCAACTGCACGCGGCAGGCGCGCTCGAGGTTGAGCATCAGGATGAAGGCTTCGGGGATGTTGCGCCCGAGCGTGAGCAGGCCGTGGTTGCGCAGGATGAGCGCTTGCGCGGTGGGGCCGATGTCGGCGACGAGGCGCTCCTTCTCTTCGGCATCGAGCGCGATGCCTTCGAAATCGTGGTAGACCACGCGGTCATAGAACTGCAGCGCCCACTGGTTGCAAGGCTGCAGCCCGCAGGCCAATGACGAGACGCCCACGCCCGCGACGGTGTGGGTGTGCAGCACGCAAGCCGCGTCGTGCCGGGCCGCGTGCACGGCGCTGTGGATGGTGAAGCCGGCGGGGTTCACATCATGCGGCGAGTCGCCCTGGATGCGTCCTTCGAGATCGATCTTGACGAGTGACGAGGCCGTGATGTCGCGGAACAGCACGCCGAAGGGGTTGATGAGGAACTGGTCTTCGGTGCCCGGCACACGCGCCGAGATGTGCGTGTAGATGCTGTCGTCCATGCCGTAATAGGCGACGAGGCGATAAGCGGCGGCGAGGTCTTCGCGCACCTGGCGTTCGCTGGGTTCTTCACGGTGAACGGGCGCGGCGGCGTGCAGCGGCATGGGGCTTCCTTTGTGGTCGCACAGGGTGTAAATTGCCCTGCACCAAAATCTGTCGACAGTTGACGTTTGACAGTGATTAGCAAATTGCGGGCCCGGTTTCGGAGGTGTTTCGCGCTCGTCGGATGGCCTGTTTCAGTGCATGCGAAGGCTTGCGGGTACGTCACGCGCTGGCACGGGACATGCAATGTGGTGCTGCGGATATGTCGCTCGAACATCGGCCGAAGGCATCGTCCGACGCATCGGCCCAAGCGGAGCTCATCCATCGCTTCGAAAGCTTCTTGCAACCCGCTGTGGCAAAACACTTTCCAATGCAACTAAATACTTGACTCGGAAACAATAGCCTGCACAATGCGCTGGCGCCGGGTCATCTGGCCATCGCCGAAGAGCCCTGTACGCACCGTCCGGCCGCATTGCCCCTATCGGCACACGAGCCTTTCCCACTTTCGACCACGGAGTCTTCCATGGCAGTCAAGCGTCCTTCCTCCAGCGAACTTCAGGCCGTCGCTCTCAGCCTCGGCATCCATCTCGACGATGCCAAGGCCGAGGCTTATCGCGAGCTGTTGCAGCCCAACTTCGATGCCTACGATGTCGTCGACGAAATGGCCGACTTCGTGCCTGCGGTCAAGTACCCGCGCGGCACCTCGTACCGCCCGGCTGCCGACGAGAACAAGTACGGCGCCTGGTACGTCAAGACCACCATCACCGGCGCTTCCGGCGGCAAGCTGGCCGGCAAGACGGTCGTGATCAAGGACAACGTCTGCGTCGCCGGCGTGCCGATGATGAACGGCTCGCCGACCATGGAAGGCTTCGTGCCGACGCTCGATGCCACCATCATCACCCGACTGCTCGATGCCGGCGCCACGGTGGTTGGCAAGGCGGTCTGCGAAATGTTCTGCTTCTCCGGTGGCTCGCACACGTCGGCGACCGGGCCGGTGCACAACCCGCACCGTCATGGCTATTCGGCCGGAGGTTCGTCGTCGGGCAGCGCGGCGCTTGTTGCAGCCGGCGAGGTCGATCTGGCCATCGGCGGTGACCAGGGCGGCTCGATCCGCATGCCGGCTTCTTATTGCGGCATCTACGGCATGAAGCCCACGCACGGCCTCGTGCCCTACACCGGTGTGATGCCGATCGAGGTCACCATCGACCACACCGGCCCGATGACAGGCAACGTGACCGACAACGCGCTGATGCTGGAAGTGCTGGCCGGCCCCGATGGGCTCGACCCGCGCCAGCACGCAGGCCAGGAAGCCAAGCCCTACACCGAGCTGATGAAGGGCGGCGTCAAGGGCATGAAGATCGGCATCGTGACGGAAGGCTTCGGTTGGCCGCAGTCGATGGCGGCCGTCGATTCGAAGGTGCGTGACGCCGCCAAGCGGCTGGCGTCGCTCGGCGCCATCGTCTCGGAAGTCTCGATCCCGATGCACAGCGTCGGCCCCGCCATCTGGCTGCCGATCGCCGCCGAAGGCGCGACCCAGCAGATGATGAAGGACAACGGCTACGGCTTCAACTACAAGGGCCTGTTCGACACCGCGCTGATCGACTATCACAACGGCTGGAAGACGCGTGCCGACGAACTCTCCGAAACGCTGAAGATCACGATGGTGCTGGGCGAATACTTCCTCCAGAACTACACCGGCCATTACTACGGCAAGGCGCAAAACCTCACGCGCCAATTGAAGGCCGCCTACGACACGGCCTTGGGCCAGTACGACCTGCTGCTGATGCCCACGCTGCCGCTCACCGCCACGCCGCTGCCGGCCGCCGATGCGCCGCTCGCCGAAGTGATCCAGCGCGCCTTCGAGATGCTGCCCAACACCTGCCCGATGGACATCACCGGCCACCCCGCCATGAGCATCCCCTGCGGCCTGGTCGATGGCCTGCCGGTCGGGCTGATGCTCGTCGGCAAGTTCTACGACGAAGGCACGATCTACAAGGCGGCGCTGGCCTTCGAACAGTCCGGCAACTGGAAGACTTTCTGATTCGTCTTGTCTCTCTTTTCCAATTTCGATCAATCAATTAATTAATACAACCCACTGGAGCTGACCTCATGGATCGTCGCCAATTCATCAAGACCACGGGATACGCTGCAGCCGCGGGCGGCTCCGGCCTGCTGTTGCCCAACACGGCCTTCGCCGCCGATGACATTGCCGTCGGCAGCATTCACGACCTGTCGGGCGGTCTCGATATCTACGGCAAGCCCATGGTGGATGCGCTCACGCTCGCCATCGAAGAGCAGAACGCGGCCGGCGGCCTGCTCGGCAAGAAGGTTCGGCTGGTCAGCTACGACCCGCAGTCCAACATGCAGCTCTACACGCAGTTCGCGCAACAGGCGGCGTTGAAGGACAAGGTCGCGGTGGTGATGGGGGGCATCACCTCGGCATCGCGCGAAGTCATTCGCCCGGTGCTCGACCGTGCCAAGACCATGTACTTCTACAACACGCAATACGAAGGCGGCGTGTGCGATCGCGGCATCTTCTGCACCGGTGTCACGCCGGCGCAGACAGTCGGCAAGTTGGTGCCGTATGCGATGAAGAAGTGGGGCAAGAAGATCTATGTGGTGGCAGCCGATTACAACTACGGCCAGATCACCTCGCAGTGGGTCAAGAAGTTCGCGCAGGAGAACGGTGGCAGCACCGTTGCCATCGAATTCTTCCCGCTCGATGTGACCAACTTCGGCCCGACCATCAGCAAGATCGAAGCCGCCAAGCCCGACATGCTGTTCTCGGCCTTGGTGGGCGGTGCGCACATCTCGTTCTACCGCCAATGGGCGGCGGCTGGCCTCAACAAGAAGATCCCGCTCGCATCGTCGACCTTCGGCGTGGGCAACGAGCAGATCGTCTTGTCGGCCGAAGAAGCCGATGGTTATCTGCTGGCCTACAACTACTTCGAGAGCATTCCCACGCCGGGCAACAAGGCGTTTCTGGAACGCTTCCACAAGCGCTTCGGGGCCGACTATTCGAACGTCACCGAACTGGCCTGCGGCACATACCAGGGCTTCAAGCTCTGGGCCGAGGGCGTCAAGAAGGCGGGCTCGACCGACCTGGCCAAGGTCACGACCGCGCTCGAATCCGGCATCAGCATCAATGGGCCCAGCGGCAAGATCTCCATCGACCCGGCCACGCACCACTGCGTGCTCAACGTGAGTCTGGCCGAAGTCAAGGCCAAGAAGTTCAACATCCTGCAGACCTTCGACCAGGCGCCGCCGTCCGACACCAGCGCGGTCTGCGACCTCAAGAAGAACCCGAAGGACAACCAGCAATACGTCATCAAGGTCTGAGACCTCAACCCCGAGCAGTCGCCGCATGGACCTCGCCGCCATCGTTGTCATTCAGGTCCTCTACGGCATCGCGAGCCTCGTCATCATTTCGGCGGGGCTGGCGGTGATCTTCGGGATGATGAAGGTCATCAACCTCGCGCACGGCGAGTTCCTCATGCTGGGCGGCTACGCCACGCTGGGGGCGCTCAAGCTGGGCATCAACCTCTGGCTGGCGATCTTCATCGTGGCGCCGGTCTTCGTGGGCCTGGTCGGCGTGGTGCTGGAGCGCCTCGTCATCCGGCGGCTCTACGGCCGCATGATCGATACCATGCTCGCCACCTGGGGCCTCTCGCTGCTCTTGGTCGGCATCGTCACCTCGCTGATCGGCAACACCACCGCCGGCATTTCCACGCCGCTCGGCAGCTTCACGATCGGGAGTTATTCGGTCTCGGTCTACACGCTGGTGATCATCGGTGTGGCGATCGTGCTGGGCCTCGCGCTGCGTGCCGTGCTGCTCAAGACGCAGCTCGGCCTGATCGCCCGCGGCACCATGCAGAACCCGCAGATGGCCGATGCCCTGGGCATCAGCCCGAGCCGGGTTTATTCGGTGACCTTTGCGGTGGGTGCTGCGCTTTCGGGTCTCGCAGGCGGGCTGCTCGCACCGTTGACCGGCGTGGTGCCGACGATGGGCTCGGCGTTCATCGCCAAGGCCTTCATCACGGTGATCGGCGGCGGGCCGGCGATTCTGGCAGGGCTGGTGGGCGCCTCCACGCTCTTCGGCGCCATCAACCAGATCGCGGCGTTCCTGAGCACGCCCGTGTTCGGTGAAGTGGCGCTGCTGTTCGCGGCGATCGTGATGCTGCGGCTGCTGCCGCAAGGCATCACCGGGCGGTTTTTCAAGGGATCGTTGTGAGCAGTACCCTTTCCAAATTCGCGACCTCGTGGAAGAGCGCGGCCGTGTGCATCGCCATCGGCGTGCTGCTGCTGGTGGGCTTGCCGAGCATCATCGATGACTACACCTTGATCGAAGTCACCATCTACCTGGTGATGTCGATGCTGGCGGTGAGCCTGGGCTTCATCTGGGGCTTCGGCGGCATCCTGTGTTTCGGGCAGGCAGCATTCTTTGGGCTGGGCTCCTACACCTATGCGATTGCGGTCGTGAACATGGGCGACAGCACCGTGCCGTTTCTGTTGTCGATCGCGGTCCCGGCGCTGTTCGCGGCCATCCTCGGCTATGTGATCTTCTACGGCCGGCTCTCGGATGTGTACATGGGCGTGATCACGCTCACCGTCACGCTGATCCTCTTCAACCTCGTCAACTCCACGGCCGGCCCGGAGTGGAAGATCGGCAGCGCACCACTCGGCGGCTTCAACGGCATACCGGCCATCCCGCCGCTCAACTGGCCCGGCAACACCGATGAAGCCATCACGCCGCGCGGCATGTTCAACCTGTCGTTCGGGTTGTTGATCGTGGTCTATGCCGGCCTGCGGGTGTTGATCGCCTCGCGCATCGGCCATGTGATCATCGCCATCAAGGAGAACGAACAACGCGCGCAATTGCTGGGCTACGACGCCCGCGCCTACAAGCTCTTCGCCTTCACGCTGGGTGGTGCCATCGCCGGCCTGGCAGGTTGCCTCTTCGCGAACTGGGGCTCGTTCACCAGCCCCACGATCTTCGGCCTGGCGCAGTCGGCGCAGATCATCATCTGGGTGATCGTGGGCGGCCTCGGCACCCTGGTCGGGCCTGTGGTCGGCTGCGTGCTGATCCAGTGGCTCACCACGCAGATCGGCACGCAACAGACCTTCAATTCGAACCTGGTGCTGGGCGCGATTCTGGTGCTCTTCGTGCTGCTGGTGCCCAAGGGGCTGGTGCCCAGCATCGGCGACTTGCTGGCGCGCGTGTGGACGCGGCGTCTTCGGGTTACTGCCGAAGCGCGCGAGCAAGGAGTGACGGCGCGTGTCGAGGAGCAGAAGGCATGAGCGGCGTCGATACCCCGCTGCTCGAAACGCGCGCGCTGAACGTTCGCTTCGGCGGCGTGCATGCCACCAAGGATGTCAACTTCACGCTGGCCGAGACCGAATTGCGCTGCGTGATCGGCCCCAACGGCGCGGGCAAGAGCACCTTCTTCAAGCTGCTGACGGGGCAGGTCAAGCCGACCTCGGGGCAGATTCTTTTCCGCGGCAAGGATATTTCGCGCATGCAGCCGCACGAACCCGGGCGGCTCGGCATCGGCATCAAGACCCAGGTGCCCAGCCTCTTCAACGGGCTTTCGGTGTGGGAGAACGTGTGGCTCTCGGCGCGCCGCGTCAACATGCCGAAGCGCGCCAAGGATGTGACGCAGACAACGCTGGAACGCGTCGGCATGCTGGCCGAAAGTGAATCCATCACCGGCACGCTCGCCCACGGTCAGCGCCAGTGGGTGGAACTCGCCGTGGTGCTCGCCGCCGACCCGCCGCTGATCCTGCTCGACGAGCCGGCCGCCGGCATGAGCGATGCCGAAGTGGCGCGCACGGCCGAGCTGATCCTCGAGATCAACCGCCAGCATGCCCTCGTGGTGGTCGAGCACGACATGAGCTTCATCCGCATGATCGCCAGGAAGGTGACGGTGCTGCACCAGGGCCAGGTGATCCGCGAGGACACGCCCGACAAGATCATGAGCGACCCCTTGATCCAGCAGATCTATCTCGGCAAGAAGCCGCACTGAGACTGCCATGCTGACTGTGACCAATCTGAGTGCGGGCTACGGCGACATTCCCGTCCTGCACCACATCACCATGTCCATCGCCGCGGGTGAATCGGTGGGCATCCTCGGCCACAACGGCATGGGAAAGACGACGCTGCTGCGTTGCCTGATCGGTGCGCTCAAACCGAGCGCTGGCAGCGTCATGCTCGACGGCCACGACATCACGCGCATGGCGCCGCACGGCCGCGCGCGCCTCGGCATGGCCTACGTGCCGCAGGGGCGCGAGATCTTCGCTTCGCTCTCGGTGCGCGACAACCTGCGCATGGGCTTGGTCAAGACGGGACAGGGCTCGCCGGCGGCGCTGGATGCGCTGCTGGTGGACTTTCCGCGTTTGCTGCCTTTGCTCGATCGTGTGGGTGGTTCGCTCTCCGGTGGCGAGCAACAACTGCTGGCGCTGGCACGCGCCTTGGCCGGCCAGCCGCGCATCCTGCTGCTGGATGAGCCCACCGAAGGCATTCAGCCCTCCATCATCGAAGAGATCGGGCAGACGCTGACCGCGCTGCGCGACCGGCTGGGCCTGACCATCGTGCTGGTGGAACAGAACCTCGACTTCATCGCGACGGTGTCACAGCGGGTGCTGGTGATCAAGCGCGGCCAGTTGGGGGCGGAGATCCCGCGCGAGCACCTGAGCGACTTGGCGGTGATGAGCGAATACACCGGGGTTCACGGCTAGAACAATTCACATACAAGAGGCAAGCACATGGACTGGCTCAAGACATCGATCATGCACACCCGCGGCGTGGCGGGCGGGGCGGTCGGCACGACGCACGAGTTGACAGAGGCGGTGCAAGGCAAGTACCACTACACCATCGGCCCCTACACCGACCCGGTGCTCACCATCCGCCCCGGCGACCGCGTGGTAGTGCAGACGCGTGATGCCTTCGATGGCCAGGTGAAAACCGAGCAGGACTTGCCGTCGAAGGTGCTGACCATGCCCTTCGTCAACCCGCAGAACGGGCCCATCGTCATCGAAGGGGCAGAGAAAGGCGATGTGGTCGCCGTCTACATCGAGACCATGGCGCCGCGCGGCGACAACCCGCGCGGCACCTGCGCGATGATCCCGCAGTTCGGCGCGCTCTCGGGCACTTCGCTCACGGCCTTGTTGGCTGACTCGCTGCCCGAGATCGTGCGCAAGATCGATGTCGAAGAAGACGGCGTGTACTGGAGCAAGCGCGTGACGCTGCCCTACCGTCCACACATCGGCACGCTGAGCTGCTCGCCGGAGATCGATTCCATCAACACGCTCACGCCCGATTCGCACGGCGGCAACATGGACCTGCCCGACATGGGCCCCGGCAGCATCACCTACCTGCCGGTGCGCACAAAAGGCGCGCGGCTCTTCATCGGCGATGCGCATGCCTGCCAGGGTGATGGCGAGGTGTGTGGCACGGCGGTCGAATACCCGAGCACGACGACGATCCACGTCGAACTCATCAAGGGCTGGGCGCTCGAATGGCCGCGGCTCGAGAACGAGAAGATCGTGATGGCCATCGGCAGCGCCCGCCCGCTCGAAGACGCCGCCCGCATCGCCTACAAGGAACTGGTGCTGTGGATGGAGGCCGAGTTCGGCTATGACCGCTGGGACGCCTACATGATGCTGAGCCAGTGCGGCAAGGTGCGGCTCGGGAATTTCGTGGATCCGAAGTACACGGTGGGTGCGGGGATCGAGAAGAAGTATCTGGCCTGACAAGGAGACAACCATGGACTTGAAACTCAAGGGGCTCAACGCCCTCGTCACCGGTGGCACCAAGGGCATCGGGCGGGCGATTGCGGAGACGCTGGCGGCGGAGGGCGCGAACATCGCCTTTTGCGCACGGGGAGCCGAAGGCGTGCAGAGCGCGGTTCGGGAGTTCTCCAGACACGGCGGCGTGGCGGTCGGCCATGCGGTCGATGTGGGGGATGGCCCGGCGCTCAAGGCCTGGGTGGCCGAAGCCGCCGCTGCACTCGGCGGGATCGACATCGTCGTTGCCAACGTCAGCGCACTCGCCATCGCCAACGACGAGGCCGGCTGGAAAAGCGGTTTCGAGGTCGACATGATGGGCACGGTTCGGCTGGTCGATGCAGCGATGCCCTGGCTGGAGAAGAGCCAGCATGCGGCCATCGTGACGATCGCCAGCGTCTCGGGCCGCGAGGTCGACTTCGCGGCCGGGCCTTATGGTGCCTTCAAGGCCGCCATCATCCACTACACGCAAGGCCTGGCCTTCCACCTGGCGGGCAAGCGCATCCGCGCCAATTCGGTTTCGCCGGGCAACACCTACTTCGAAGGCGGTGTGTGGAACCAGATCGAAGTGGGCAACCCCAAGCTCTATGCCGACGCGCTGGCGCTCAACCCGACCGGCCGCATGGGCACGCCGCAGGAGATGGCCAACGCAGCAGTCTTTCTGGCGAGCCCGGCCGCGAGCTTCGTGACCGGCACCAACCTCGTCGTCGATGGTGCATTGACGCGCGGGGTGCAGTTTTGAGCACCGAACTTGCCACCATGCTGGCACGCGTCGCCGACCTGCCGCTGGCCCCCGGCCGGGCCGAGATCACCGGCGAGTTGCTGGCCGAATGGCTGCCGCCGGCCAACGAACTCTCGCGCAAGATGAGCGCCATCGAACACATGAACCTGCAGCCGATCACGGTGTTCACCCACGCGCCGCCAGACGACGAACCTCGATGATGGGAGCGCGCCCCCGGGCCGACGACCTACGTCGCCCGTGCCCCGATGGGGATGAGCAAAGTGGCCCAGCAACATTTACTCTTGAACCGTGATGCGCGCCTACCCCGAACTGCTGGACCTGAGCCTCACGCAGATCGCCAAGCTGATCAAGCGCCGCGAGGTGTCGCCGGTCGAGGTGGTCGAGGCCACGCTCGCGCGCATCGCCGATGTGGACCCGAAGCTCTCCGCCTTCATCACCGTCTTCGATGAGCAAGCGCGGCAAGTGGCCCGCGCCGCCGAGATGCTGATCATGGCCGGCCACGACCTCGGCCCCCTGCACGGCGTGCCGATCGCGCTGAAAGACAACGTGGCAACGCAAGGCCAGCGTACGACTGCTGGCAGCAAGATCCTGGCCGATTGGCTGCCGGCCCACGATGCCACCGTCACCAGCCGCTTGCGGCGCGCCGGCGCGGTCTTCGTCGGCAAGCTCAACATGCATGAGTTCGCCTGGGGCGGCACCTCGGACAACCCGCACTACGGCGCGGTGCGCAACCCGTGGAACACCGATCGCTTTCCGGCTGGTTCCAGCGGCGGCTCGGGCGCGGCGGTGGCGGCGCGCGCCTGCTTCGGCGCCATCGGCACCGACACGGGGGGTTCGATCCGCCTGCCGGCTGCGGTCAACGGCATCGTCGGCATCCGCCCGACCTACGGCCGGGTGAGCAACCACGGCATCGTGCCGCTGGCCTGGAGCATGGACACGGCCGGGCCGATGACGCGCACGGTCGAAGACTGCGCGCTGATGTTCGGCGTGCTCGCCGGGCACGATGCGGCCGACCCCGTGAGCGCACGCGTGCCGACGCACGACTATCTGGCGCGGTTGAACGACGGCATCAAGGGCTTGCGCATCGGCATGGTGCCGGGCTACTTCTTCCACCACCTGCAGCCGGCGGTGCATGCATCGGTGATGGCCGCGCTGAAGCTGCTCGAAGGTGCCGGTGCGGAAATCGTCGAAGTCGATATCCAGAATATCCACGGGAATATCTCGGCCCAGCTCACCATCGAATCGGCCGAGCCCAGCACCTACCACCAGCGCTGGCTGCGCGAGCGGCCCGGTGACTACGGGGCCGATGTGCGTACCTTGCTCGAAGTCGGCGAGATGTTTCTCGCCACGCACTACCTGCAGGCGCAGCGCTACCGCGCGCTGTTGCGCCACGAGTTCATGCAGGCCTTCGAGCGCGTCGACATCTTCCTCTGCCCCACCTTGCCCTTCGCCGCCACGCCGCTTGGCGCGATGGCGGTGGTGATCGAAAACGGCGTCGAAGAAGACATGCTCTCGGCCATCATGCAATACACCGGCGTGCCCAGCCTCACCGGCCTGCCGGCGCTCGCGGTGCCCTGCGGTTTCGATGCCGACGGATTGCCCATCGGCATGCAGTTGATCGGCAGACCGTTCGACGAAGCCACGCTGTTCCGCGTCGGCGCCGCCTACCAGGCGCTGACCGATTTCCACACCCAGGTGCCACCCATCTGAGCTGCGCCGGAGCCGACCATGCTGACCATCACCGCCATCATCCGCGTCAAGACAGGCTGCGAGCAACCCATGCGCGATGCGCTGCTCGTCGTGGCCGACAACGCCCGCCTGAACGAGCCCGACACCATCGGCTTCTTCGTGTCGCAAGACCCGAACGACCCGTGCCTTTTCACCACCTACGAGCGCTTCACCGATCAGGCTGCCATGGACCGGCACAACGGCTCGGAGACGGTGGCGAAGTTCTACGGCATCGCCGGGGCGATGCTGAACGGCGAGGTGGTGCTGGTGAAGGCGGTGGAGGTGTCTTCCAAGGGGTGAAGGGCTGACCGCGGGGCGGGGATTTTCGCGGTTCGCGGAGACTCCCGATAGCCAGCGCGTGGTCGGGAGCGCATCATGGCGCTGTCATCCGGTGCACGACGGGGCCACACCGCACCCGCCGGGCGCACCGGGCCAAGCAGCGCGCCGCATCGCCGCCATGTTGGATCCCTCGTTTCAACCGCAATCGGGAAGTGACGTCGTCGCGTTCACCATCGGCGTGATTGCGCTGATGCAGGGGCTCATCTGGTACCGGGATCGCGATGCCGCATCGCCGTGGTTCACCATGGCCTATGTGCTCGGCACCGCCATGGCCGCAGCCAACGACAGGTTGCCGCTGGGCGACGATGCGCCCAACACCGTCTACCTGATGGCCATCTATGCGATGCGCGCCTGTTGGGCGATGGGTCTGGTGCGCTATCTGGGCGTGCCGATTCGACAGCGCGGCGCGGTCGTTGTGGCTTTGCTCTGGCCTGCGGTGCTCGTGCTGCTGGTGATCGCCGCCGGGCGCGCCGTCGGCCGGCTGCCGGCCCTCGTGCCCTTGCTCTACATGGATGCCGGCTTCGCCGCGCTGTGTGTGGCGGCAGCCCGGCGCGAGCCCGGCACCGGGCTGACGGCGCTGGCGTTCGGCTCGCTGGTCGGCACCGCCGCGCTGCTGCTCGCGCACTTTCGCGGCGTCACGCCGCTGCTGATCCGCCATCACTACCTTTGGCCCTCGGCCATCGCCTTCGGCATTCTGCTGCTGGTGGTCGGCCAGATGCGCAAGAGCCACGAAAGCCTTCGCGCGCAGGCGCTGGCCGAGCGCATGACCAACTTCTATGCGGCGCTGTCCGACTGCAACCAGGCGATCCTGCGCATTCGCGAGGCGAGCGCACTCTATGACGAGATCTGCCGCATCAGCGTGGACACCGGTCATGCGCTGCTGGCCTGCGTCTACACCCGCGATGGTGACCTGGCCCGGCGGGCGGCCTCTGCCGGGCCGGCAGCGCGGGTGCTGGCGCAAGTCCCGGATCCGCTGGATTTGAGCGGGGAGACCGCGCGTTCGTCGTTCACCGCCCAGGCCATGCGCACCGGCAAGCGGGTGCTGTCGAACGACTACCAGAGCGAACCGCGCTCCACGCCATGGCGCGCGCAGGCCGTTGCGCATGGTGTTCGCGCGCTGGCCTGGCTGCCGCTGCGGCGAGGGGGCAGGGTGGTGGGCGTGTTGATGCTGGCCGCCGACGAGGTCGGCTTTTTCGACGCGCCGATGGTCAGGCTTCTGGACGAAATGATCGACGACATCTCGTTCGCGCTCGACACCATCGACAGTGAGGCCGCGCGCGTCGAGTCCGAGCGCCAGGTGCTGGCCGGCCTGGAGCGCTTCAGCCAGCTGTTCAACGCCGCGCCGGTGCCTGCGGCGATCGTGTCGATCCCCGAGCGCCGCGTCGTCGATGTCAACGCGGCGATGTGCGCGCGCTACGAGTTGCCACGCGAGGCGCTGATCGGGCAGGCGACCGGCTCGTTCGACTACAAGATCGTGGCCGAAGACCGCGAGCGGTTCTACGCGCAGCTGGAGCGCGACGGCCATGTTCGCAACCTGGTGCTGCGGGCGCTGGACGGCAAGCAGGCGTCGCACCTCGAACTCATCAACGCCGAAACGATCGAGCACCTCGGCGCGCGCTGCCATCTGGTGATGAGCCTGGACATCACCGACCTGCGTGCCATCGAGGAGACGCGGGCGGCCTTGGCGGCGGCCCGGTCTGCGAGCCGCGCCAAGACCGAATTCCTCTCGCGCATGAGCCACGAGTTGCGCACGCCACTGAACGCGGTGCTGGGGTTCACGGCCCTGTTGGCAAGCGAGTCGCCGGGGCAACTGGGTTCGCGCCAGCTCGCACAGCTCGAACATGTGCGTCAGGCGGGCTGGCACCTGCTGACCTTGATCAACGACGTGCTGGACCTGTCGAGAATCGAGGCGGGGCAGTTCGTCGTCGAAGCGCGGGCATTGGCATTGCTGCCCCTGCTGGACGAGGCCGTTCAGATGACCCAGCCTCAGGCGCAGGCCGCCGCTGTCACCGTGCATGCCGACTACCGCGAGCAAGACCGCCAAGAGGGGGATGTCGCCGTGTGTGCCGACCCGACGCGCCTGCGGCAGGTCATGCTCAACCTGTTGTCCAACGCCATCAAGTACAACCGCGACGAGGGCAGCATCCACCTCCGAGTGGCATGCGCCGGGAACCGGGTGACGATCGACGTGTCCGATACCGGCATTGGCATGACGCGGGACCAGCTCGGCCATCTGTTCGAGCCGTTCAACCGCCTGGGTCGCGAATCGGGTGGCGTGGAAGGCGCCGGTGTCGGCCTTGCGCTGACGCGCGAATTGCTGCACCTGATGCACGGCGACATCGAGATCGACAGTGAGGCCGGCCGCGGCACAAGGGTGTACGTCACTCTCCCGCGCGCGCAGGTGGCGCCTGCGCCCGTGGCGGCCGCAGCGCTTCGCGACATTCCGGTCGAGGCGCAGCCCGACATACCGGCCGCGCCGAAGGGCGTGGTGCTCTACATCGAGGACAACGCGGTCAACACCTTGCTGGTCGAGCAACTGTTGTCGCGCTGGCGCGATGTCCAGTTCGTTCCTGCGCAGGACGGCGCGACCGGCATTCGCCTGGCGGGCGCGCTGCACCCGGACCTGGTGCTGCTGGACATGCAGTTGCCCGACATCGACGGCGTCGAGGTGCTGCGGCGCCTGCGCAGCAACCAGGCGCTGCGCGAACTGCCGATCGTGGTGCTCTCGGCCACCGCGATGCCGGAGGACATTCGCCAGGCACGCCGCTCGGGCGCGACCGACTACTGGACCAAGCCGCTCGATTTCCAGCGCTTCCTGACCGATGTGGCGCGCCTGCTGGGATCGGCGAGCGTGCGCGCCGGGCAGCCGGATCGAGTCGGGCCGAACTGAGAGGGTCTCGGCCTGTGTCAACATCCACACGATTGGGGCGGGCAACGAGAGGCGCGGCGATCCAGGATGCAAACGGCCAATTCACGGGCACGGGCCACAGAATCCGAGGGGTGGGCGCGGCTGTTGCCGCTGGTGGTCTTGTTGCTGGCCATCGCCGCCACCGCCGCGCTGGCACTCTGGTCGGCTCGTGTCCATCAGGCGCAGGACCGTGCGTTGCTCGAACGCAGAACCGAGGCCTTCGGCCTGGCGCTGTCCAGCCGCGTGCAGGCCTACGTCGACACCTTGCCGGGGCTTCGGCAGTTCGGCGTTTTTCGCCAATCGCCGACCGACGCGGAGTTCAGTCAGTATGTTCGGGCGATCTCGCTGCAGCATCGTTTCCCCGGCTTGGCGCTGACGTTTTTTGCCGAGCGCGTGGCCTCTGCCGATCGCGCGGCCTACCTCGCCGCGGTTCGAGGCGACCGCAGCGAGAATCCGCAAGGGCATCCCGACTGGGCGATTCAGCCCGCGGGTGAGCGCCCGAAGTACATGGTGATTCGCCACGTGTACCCGCTCGATGCCATCAGTTCCGGATACGACCTTTACGACCCGGCGCAAAGCTATCGGATCGCCGTCGACCGGGCGATCGCATCCGGCAGCAATGTGGCCACCGGGCCGCTGCTGCTGGCACGCGACCGGTTCACCAAGGGCAAGCCGGAACTCACCAGCGTGGTGATCCGCATGCCGCTATACAGCGGCGGCGTGATCCCAGACTCGGTCGAGGCGCGCCGCGCCAACGCCCAGGGCCTGGCCGGCATCTCGTTCAACGCGAAGGAGCTGGTCGGCAGCGTGCTGTCGGCCGAGTTGACCGACGAGGCGCACATCCGCATCGTCGACCTCAGCTCGCGCCGCCAAAATCAGAACGCCGTGGTGTTCGACAGCCAGGGGCCCGCGGGTGGGACTTCGCCCGACAACACCGCCGACAACGCGGCAGGCGGTGCGGTTCGTTTCGCGATCGAGGTGGCGGATCGGTCGTGGGAGATCGTGGTGACGCCGAAGCCCGCATCGCCGGTCGGCGCCTTGCACAGCGACACCTGGCTGGTCATCGGCTTCGGCGCACTGCTGGCCGTGGCCTTTACCGCCATGACGCGCACACTGGCGAATGCCAGCCGGCGGGCCGAAGCTGGCGTCCGGGCGGCGACGGCGGCGCTGCTGGCCGAACGAGACGGCCTGGAGAAGAGCGAGAGCCGCTACCGCAGGCTGTTCGAGAGCAGCGAACATGCGCTGGAGCACCAGGCCCGGCTGACCGCCATCCTCGATTCCACACCGGACTTCGTGGGATCTGCGGACGTCCACGGCCGAAACCTCTTTCTCAACCTGGCCTGGCGGCGCCTGCAGGGCCGGGGTGAGACGGAGGATGTTTCCGCGCTGACCATCGCGGAATGCCATCCACCGTGGGCTGCGGCCATCGTCTTGCAGCAGGGCATGCCCGAGGCCACGCGGGTGGGCGTGTGGACGGGGCAGACGGCGGTGCTGGCGGCCGATGGGCGCGAGATTCCGGTCTCGCAAGTCATCCTCTGCCACCGGGATGCCAAGGGGGATGTCACGCACTTCTCGACGGTGGCGCGCGACCTCACCGAGCAGAAGCGGGCCGAGACCGAGCGGCGCGCGTTGGAGGCGCAATTGCGCGAATCGCAGAAGATGGAGAGCGTGGGAACGCTCGCCGGCGGCGTGGCGCACGACTTCAACAACGTGCTCGCGGCCATCCTTGGCAACACGGCGCTGGCGGCCGAGGCGCTGGACGAATCGCATCCGGCGCAGCAGAACCTGGCGCGGGTCAAGCAGGCGGCGTCGCGCGCCCGAAGCCTGGTGCAGCAGATCCTCACCTTCAGCCGGCGCACCACGCAGCAGTTCAGCCTGCAGTCGCTCGGCCCCTTGGTCGAAGAGGCGGTGTCATTGCTCCGCTCGACCTTGCCGCCGACGGTCAACCTCAGGTCGACCATCACCACCGAGCCGCTGTTCGTGCTGGCCGATTCGGCGCAGATGCAGCAGGTGGTGATGAACCTCTGCACGAATGCATGGCAGGCGCTGCCCGAGGGCCGCGGCTCGGTCGATGTGTCCCTGGCGGCCGTCGCCTACGGTCCTGGCGATGCGATGCCGCGCGGCTTGCAGCCAGGGCACTATGCGCGCATCCGCGTCAAGGACGACGGCATCGGCATGGCTGCACTCACGCGCCAGCGTGTCTTCGAACCCTTCTTCACGACCAAGCGCGTGGGCGAGGGCACGGGGCTGGGGCTGGCCGTCGTTCACGGCATCGTGGCCGGGAGTTCCGGCGCGATCACGGTCGAGAGCATGCCGGGCTCGGGGAGCTGTTTCGACGTTTACCTTCCGCGCCACCCCGAGCCAGCGCTGGGTGAAGCGATTGCGCTCGACGAGTTCGAGCGGCCGACGGGCAGCGGTGAAGAAATCCTGTATGTCGATGACGACGAGGTGGTGGCGCTGACGATGCAAGCCCTTCTGGAGCGCGCCGGCTACCGCGTCACCTGCCGCGCCAACGGCACCGCAGCGCTGGCCCAACTCGAAGCGTCGCCGGGTCGCTTCGCGCTCGTCATCTCGGACTTCAACATGCCGGACATGTCGGGGCTCGTGGTCGCGCAGCGCCTCCGCGAACTCGATCCCGGCCTGCCGGTAGTGATCACCTCCGGCTACGTCACCGATGACCTGCAGGAGCGCGCCAAGGCGCTCGGCGTGAAGGCGGTGCTGCTCAAGGAATACAGCCTGGAGCGCCTGGTTGCACTCGTCCACGGCATCCTCGACGAATGAGATCAAGCAGACGCCGCGGAGCCGGCTCTGCCGGTCCGCCAGCGTCGCCCCCTCGAGGGGGAGCGCCGAAGGCGCTTCGGGGGTGGGCCCATCAGTCCAACTTGACGCCAGCCTTGCCCACCACGGCGACCCAATTCTTCCGCTCCGCTTCGAAGAAGCGCGCCATGTCGGCAGGTGCCATCGTCGAGACCTCGGCGCCTTGGGCAATAAGCTGCTCGCGAACCGCAGGCAGGCGAATGACGCGCAGCAACTCCGAGGAGATTCGCGCCAGCATCGTCGCGGGCATGCCGGCCGGTGCCATCACGCCTTGCCAGGTGCCGGATTCGAAGCCGGGCACGGTCTCGGCGATGGTCGGCACGGCAGGCAGCAGCGCCACCCGCGTCGGCTTGGAGACCGCGATGATCTTCAGCCGCTTGGCCTGCACGAAGGGCAGGGTGGCCAGCATGCCGTTGATGAGGATGTCGGTCTGGCCGGCGATGGTGTCGTTGATGGCCTGCGAGCCGCCCTTGTACGGGATGTAGTCCCACTTGCCACCGGTGCGCTCCTGCAACTGGATGCCCGCGAGGTGCGGCGCGCTGCCCATGGCGGTCACCGCGAAGGTCATCGGCTTGCTCTTCGACAGCGCAATGAGTTCCGGCAAGGTATTGGCCGGCACCGAGGGGTGGACGACCAGCAGGTGCGGCGAATAAGCGAGCATGGCCACGGTCTGCAGGTTCTTCGAGGGATCGAAGGAGAGCTTGGTGTAGACGGCCGGGCTGATGGCCAGCGCGCGCACATCGCAGAGCAGGATGGTGTGGCCATCGGCGGGCGATTTGGCCACCGCATCGGCACCCATGTTGCCGTTGGCACCCACCCTGTTTTCGACGTCCACCGTGGTGCCCAGCGCTTCGGCGAGCGGGTTGGAAATCGCGCGCGCAATGATGTCGGACGAACCGCCTGCCATGTACGGCACGATGATGCGCAGCGGCGAGCCGGAGAGGTCGGCACCGGCCGGTGAGGTGGCGGCGTGGGCGCGGATCATCGGAAAGCCGGTGAGCGAGGTGAGGGCCGTCACGGCGGCGGCGCGCATGACCAGGCGGCGGTCGGGTGAAGTGGTGTGTGTCACAGAGTGGCCTCCGCACCAAGTGCCGACAAGTACGGCCTGGCGCACGCATGAGTTGGGAAAGAGCAGCACGCAGCGCGTGCTGGTAGCGAGCCGTCAACGTGGGTGACAAGTGGTAGGACGACTGATCACAACTTCACGAGACGGCAACAATGTTTCATCGGCTGCGCATCCTAGCGCCCAGCGATATAACATGTGCGGGGGTAAGTACCTAATTGAACTCTTCGCAGGCATCGCCGATAGTTCGCCTAGTTGTACGTTGTATGACAACTAGAGATGGCGCTGCACCTGACCGTCAGTGCCATGGCCGAGTTCCCCCGTCCGAATCCCAGAAAGCCCCGGTGACGACCCAACCCACAGCCTCCGACGACCGCATCGCCTGGGTGCGGATTTCATCCTGCTACCTGCCGCTGGCCAACCCCATCAGCGACGCCAAGGTGCTCACCGGCCGCCAGAAGCCGATGACCGAGATCGCGATGCTGTTCGCCGAGATCGACACACGCGACGGCCACAAAGGCCTGGGTTTGAGCTATTCGAAACGTGCCGGCGGGCCAGGGCAGTTTGCGCATGCGAAGGAGATCGCCCCGGCGCTGATCGGCGAAGACCCGAGCGACATCCAGAAGATCTGGACCAAGCTGTGCTGGGCTGGCGCCTCCGTCGGCCGCAGCGGCATGGCGACGCAGGCGATCGGCGCGTTCGATGTGGCGCTGTATGACCTCAAGGCCCGGCGCGCGAATCTTTCACTTTCGAAATTTCTCGGCTCGCAGCGCGATTCCGTCCAGTGCTACAACACGTCGGGCGGCTTCCTGCACACGCCCATCGATCAACTGGTGGTGAACGCCCAGGCCTCGATAGCGCGCGGCATCGGCGGCATCAAGCTCAAGGTTGGTCAGCCCGATCGGGCGCTCGATATCAAGCGCGTCGAAACCGTCCGCCGACATCTGGGCCGCGATGTGCCGCTGATGGTCGACGCCAACCAGCAATGGGACCGGCCCACTGCGCAGCGCATGTGCCGCATCTTCGAGCAGTTCGAACTGGTCTGGATCGAGGAGCCGCTCGATGCCTACGACAGCGAAGGCCATGCCGCGCTCGCCGCGCAGTTCGACACGCCCATCGCAACAGGCGAGATGTTGACCAGCGTGGCCGAACACCAGGACCTGATCCGCCACCGTGCCGCCGATTACCTGATGCCCGATGCACCGCGCGTCGGCGGCATCACGCCCTTCCTCAAGATCGCCGCGCAGGCCGAGCAGGCCGGGCTGATGCTGGGCCCGCACTTCGCGATGGAACTGCATGTGCACTTGGGCGCGGTCTACGCCACCGAGCCCTGGGTCGAACATTTCGACTGGCTGGAGCCGCTGTTCGAAGAGCGGCTCGAGATCAAGAGCGGCCGCATGCTGGTGCCCACGCGGCCGGGCCTCGGCCTCACCCTCAGCGAGCAGGCACGCGCCTGGACGCGCGAGGTCGCCGAGATCGGCGCTCGCCCCTGACGACCCCTCGGTACCGAATCGGGACGCATCGGTACGCATCAGTACCCGCTGGAGACACTTCATGACAACCCTCGCCAAGACCCTTGCTGCCATCGCCGTGACCGCCACGGCGGCCATCGCCGGCCTCACCCTCTCGACGACCGCGCTCGCTGCGTGGCCCGACAAGACAGTCACGCTGATCGTGCCGTTCCCGCCCGCCGGCTCTACCGACAACATCGCCCGCATGCTCGGGCCCAAGCTGCAAGAGAAGCTGGGCGGCAGCTTCGTCGTCGACAACAAGGCCGGCGCCACCGGGACCATCGGCGCCACTTACGTCAAGCGCGCGGCACCGGATGGCTACACGCTCTTCGTCTCGTCGCTCGGGCCCTTTGTCATTGCACCGCATCTGATCAAGGGCGTGACCTATGACGCGCTGAAGGATTTCGACTACATCACCGTCGCCGTGCAGGCGCCCAACGTGCTCGCCGTGCCGGCCAGCTCGCCGCACAAGACGCTGGCCGACGTGATCGCCTTCCACAAGGCCAACCCCGGCAAGATGACCTTCGCGTCGGCCGGCAACGGCTCCAGCGATCACTTGACCGCCGAACTCTTCTGGCAGCAGACCGGCACCACCGGCGTTCACATTCCCTACAAGGGTGGCGCGCCGGCCATCACCGACATGCTCGGCGGCCAGGTCGATGGCACCTTCATGAACATCAACACCGCCGTGCCCTACGTCAAGTCCGGCAAGTTCAGGGCACTCGCGGTGACCGGCTCGCAGCGCTCACCCGCGCTGCCCGATGTGCCTACGATGGAAGAAGGCGGCGTCAAGAACGTCGTCGTCTATTCGTGGCAGGCCGTGGCCGCGCCCAAGGGCTTGCCGGCGGACATCAAGGCCAAGCTGTATGCCGCGCTGGTGGCCGTGCTGAACGATCCGCAGGTCAAGGCCAAGCTGGGCGACGTCGGCTTCGAGGTCGTGGCCAATACGCCGGAGCAGTTCACTGCGTACCAGGCCGCTGAATTCGCTCGCTGGAAAAAGGTGATCGACACCGGCAAGATCACGGCAGATTGACTCATCCCCGAACCCATGCAAAACCACTCCACTCCCGTCATCACCTCGCTGCAAGCGATCCCCGTCGCCGGCCGCGACAGCATGCTGCTCAACCTGAGCGGCGCGCACGGGCCGTTCTTCACACGCAACCTGCTCGTCCTCACCGACAGTGCCGGACGAACCGGCGTGGGCGAAGTGCCCGGCGGCGAGAAGATCCGCCAGACGCTGGAAGACGCGCGCCCGCTCATCGTCGGCCAGCCGCTCGGCTCGCAACAGCGTCTGCTGCAACAGGTTCAGACTGCCTTCGCCGACCGCGACAGCGGCGGCCGCGGCCTGCAGACCTTCGACCTGCGCACCACCATCCATGCGGTGACCGCCATCGAATCGGCGTTGCTCGATTTGCTCGGCCAGCACCTCGGCGTGCCGGTCGCGTCGCTGCTGGGCGAAGGCCAGCAGCGCGAGTCGGTCGAGATGCTGGGCTACCTCTTCTACGTGGGCGACAAGGCCCGCACCGATCTGCCGTATGCCAGCGATCCCGGTGCGGCCGATGCCTGGTCGCGGCTCCGGCACGAGACCGCGTTGACGCCCGAGGCCATCGTCGCGCTGGCCGAAGCGGCCTATGAGCGCTACGGCTTTCAGGACTTCAAGCTCAAGGGTGGCGCGCTAAGAGCCGAGGAAGAAATCGACGCCATCGTCGCGCTGCACGAGCGCTTCCCTAAGGCCCGCGTCACGCTAGACCCCAACGGCGGCTGGAAATTGAAAGACGCCGTCCGCCTGATGCGCGACATGCGCGGCGTGGTCGCCTATGCCGAGGACCCCTGCGGCGCCGAAGACGGCTTCTCCGGCCGCGAGGTCATGGCCGAGTTCCGCCGCGCGACCGGCCTGCCGACGGCCACCAACATGATCGCGACCGACTGGCGCCAGCTCGCCCACGCGCTCGCGCTGCAGTCGGTCGACATCCCGCTTGCCGACCCGCACTTCTGGACCATGGCCGGTTCGGTGCGCGTCGCCCAGACCTGTCGCGATTGGGGCCTGACCTGGGGCTCGCATTCGAACAACCACTTCGATGTGTCCCTCGCCATGTTCACCCACGTCGGCGCCGCCGCGCCCGGCAAGGTCACCGCGATCGACACCCACTGGATCTGGCAGGATGGCCAGCGCCTCACCAAGGAGCCGCTGCAGATCGTCGGCGGCAAGGTCGAGGTGCCGAAGAAGCCCGGCCTCGGCGTCGAACTCGACATGGCCGAAGTAGAGAAGGCGCACCAGCTCTATCAGCAGCACGGGCTCGGCTCGCGTGACGACGCGATGGCGATGCAGTACCTGATCCCGGGGTGGACCTTCGATCCGAAGCGGCCTGCGATGGATCGTTGATTCAATTCAGGCGAAGAACTTCAACACGCTCAGCATGGTCCGGTACACGCCCCAGGCCAGCGGAATGACCACTGCGGCCCATGCGAGCACGACGAGCACGGTCGGGCTCGCAGTGCCCGGGCCAGAGCGTGAGCCTGACCCCGAGCCCGACGCCGACCCGCCACCCACATCATTCGCCGCTGCGCGATCGTGCGCGATGCGCCGTTCCTCGGCGAGCTCCTCGGGCGTCATGAACCACTTGTCGGCCAGAGGCCGGATCATCAGGTTGCAGATCAGGCCGATCACCAGCATGCCGACCAGGATGTACATGGTCTGGTTGTAGACCTGCTCGCGCGGGATGCCGAGGCCGATCTGGTATTCGCGCATGTAGTTCACGACGACCGGGCCGATGATGCCGGCCGTGGCCCAGGCGGTGAGCAGCCGGCCGTGGATGGCGCCGACCATCTGGGTGCCGAACAGGTCGGCGAGGTAGGCCGGCACGGTCGAGAAGCCGCCGCCGTACATGCTGACGATGATGCAGCAGGCGGCCACGAACAGCAGCTTGCTGCCGGCGCCGGCGCTCGCCGGGATCGAGGCATACAACAGGCCGCCGAGCACGAAGTAGACGACGTAGGTCATCTTGCGGCCGAGCTTGTCGGAGGCGCTGGCCCACACGAAGCGGCCGCCGATGTTGAAGAGGCTCAGGAGCGCGGTGAAGCCTGCGGCCACGCCCGCAATCGAGGCCAGTTGCGTCTTGTCGAGTTCGCCGAATTTCTTGGCCACGCCGATCAGGTTGCCGCCGAAGACTTCCTGCAGCATCGGGCTGGCCATGCCGATCACGCCGATGCCGGCGCTGACGTTCATGCACAGCACCATCCACACCAGCCAGAACTGCGGAATGCCCCAGACCTTCTTCACATGCACATGGTGCTGGGTGATCATCGCGTTGGCGGCAGCTGGCGGTGGGGTCCAGCCGGCAGGCTTCCAGCCGCTGGGCGGAATGCGGTAGCCGAGTGCGCCGCCCATCATGAAGACGAAGTAGACCGCGGCCATGGTCAGGAAGGCCTGCACGACGCCGATGCTGCTGGCCGAAGAGAAGGTCTTCATCAGCTCTGCCGCCAGCGGCGAGCCGATCATCGCGCCGCCGCCGAAGCCCATGATGGCCATGCCGGTGGCCATGCCGCGGCGGTCGGGGAACCACTTGATCAGCGTCGAGACCGGTGAGATGTAGCCCAGGCCCAACCCGATGCCGCCGATGACACCCGAGCCCAGCCACATCAGCCACAGTTGATGCGTGTAGACGCCGAGCGCCGAGATGACGAGGCCGCCGCACCAGCACACGGCCGATACCACGCCCGCCTTGCGCGGCCCGGCCCGTTCGAGCCAGCCACCCCAGAGCGCGGCCGAGGAGCCCAGCAGCACGAAGAACAAGGTGTACATCCAGCCCAGGCTGGAGATGCGCCAATCGCAGCCGGTGGCGAAGAGTTCGGTCAGCAGGTTCATGTCCTTGGGGCAGGTGTTCGCGGCCGTGAGGCCGATGGCCTTGGACAGCGGCAGCCAGAACACCGAGAAGCCGTAGGCCATGCCGATGCACAGGTGGATGGCGAGCGCCGCAGGCGGCACCAGCCAGCGGTTGAATCCCGGCCCGGCGATCGTGCGCTCCTTGGCCAGCCAGCCGGCTTCGTTGCCGGCGGCAAAGCCGGGTCTGTTCAGAACTGCGGACATGTAGCTGTCTCCATGTGTGTGTATGGCGTGCATCAGACAACGCGCGGCCACCGCCTGCCATTCGGTCGTGCCCGCGAAGGCGATGCGCAATCTGTCGTGACGGGTGCGACAACTTGTCGCGAGCGGCTTCCTACAATCGGCGCGCTTCGACAATCACCCTTGTGAACAACCCCTCATCCCCCATCGAACCCAGCGACGAACTGGCCGACCAGTGGCCACTCGGCTCGGTGCTCGTTGTCGACGACGAGCCGGGCATGCGGCACTTCCTGGAGAAGACGCTCAAGCCGCGTGTGGGGCTGGTGCGGGTGGCGGGCACCGCCGAAGAAGGCGCTGAGTTGTTCCTGCGGCACCGCTTCGATCTGGTCATCCTCGACATTGCCTTGCCCGGCAAAAGCGGCATCGAATGGCTGAAGGAGTTGCGCGCCGAGGGCTATGCCGGCGAAGTGATCTTGATCACCGCCTTTGCCGACTTGGAGACCGCGATCGAAGCGCTGCGCGCGGGCGCGAGCGACTTTCTGTTGAAGCCGTTTCGCGTCACGCAGTTGCTCAACGCCTTTCGACGTGGTCTCGAACGCGCCCACCTCAAACGCGAGAACTGGGTGCTGCGCCGCAACCTCTCGCAACGCACGCCGCCGGCCGATGGGCTCATCGGGCACTCCATCGTGGTCAAGGGTCTGCAGTCGGCGCTTCAACGCATCGCAGGCGTCTACAGCACGGTGCTGCTCACCGGTGAATCGGGCACGGGCAAGGAGCTGGCTGCATTGGCTTTGCATCGGCTGGGGCCGAATGCTTCGGCGCCTTTCGTGCCGGTCAATTGCGCCACCATGTCGCCGGCGCTCATCGAAAGCGAACTCTTCGGCCAGGCCGGCTGGACGGCCGATGGCCGCAAGACGCGTGACGGGCTCTTCGTCTACGCGCAGGGCGGCACGCTGTTCCTCGACGAGATCGGCGACATGCCGCTGGCCTTGCAAGCCACCTTCCTGCGCGTGCTGGAAGACAAGCACATCCGCCCCGTCGGCAGCGAGCACGAGATCCCGGTGGATGCGCGCATCGTCGCCGCCACCAACCGCCCGCTGGCGGATGACGTGGCGGCAGGACGCTTCCGCAAGGACCTGTACTACCGGCTGCAGGTGGTCGAGATCCGCCTGCCGCCGCTGCGCGAGCACAAGGAAGACATCCCCGATCTGGTCGAACACTTCATCGCCACACTTGCCCCCAAGCTCGGCGTGCCACCAATCGCGGTGACGCGTGACGAGCTGGACTTCCTCGCGCAGTACGGCTGGCCCGGCAACGTGCGCGAACTGCGCAACCTGATCGAGCGCTCGTTGATCGTCGGTGCGCTCAATGTCTCGGCGCTGTACCAGAGCGTGGACCGCGCGCCGAATGCAGTGGCCCTCGCCAAGTCGGCCACGGGTGAAACAACCGACCTGCACGCGTTGGAGAAGCGGCACATCCTCGCCGTGCTCGACTCGGTCGCCGGCGACAAGACCCGTGCCGCCCAGATGCTCGGCATTTCGCGCCGCACGTTGGAGCGCCGCGTGGCCGATTGGGGCTTCGAAGCCGGCGCGCGTCCGTCTTGATCCGCCTCCTGAGCTTGCGCATGCTGAGGCAACGCTTCGCTCGCCTGACCATCCGCAGCAAGCTGCTCGCGATGGTGACGATCCCGTTGGCGCTCGTGTTGCCCTTGCTCGGCCTGCTGCTGCTGGTGTGGGGCAACGTGGCGTTCGATCGCCTGCTCATCACCAAGGTGCGCTCCGATCTGGCGGTGGCGCGTGGCTACTTCGATCAGTTGCTGGTGCAGGTGGGCGACAGCGCCGGCGCGGTGGCTGACTCTCATGCCTTGCACCTGGCGCTGGAGGCGCGGCCGGCCACCGATCTGGTCGCCTTGCTGCGGCAGATCAAGGCGCGTGAAGGGCTGGACTTCGTCAACCTGCGCGATGTGGCTGGCGCACTCGTCGCGACAGACACCGGCACGGTCAGCGAAACCGGCCAGCGCGCAGCCGTCTTGCGCGTGGCCGCGAACGACAGGGCCAGCGCCAGCATCGAGGTCTTGCAGCCGGGCGAACTCGCGCTGCTCGCGCCCAGCCTTCAGACCCGCGTGCACGTCCCCTTGGTCGCCACGCAAAACGCCGCACCCACGAAGCGCATCGCCGAAGAACGCGCCATGGTCGTGTTGGCCACCGCGCCGGTGCGCGCACTGAATGGCCGGGTGATCGGCCATGTGCAGGCCGGCGTCTTGCTCAACCGCAACCTGCCCTTCATCGACCACATCAACGAGATCGTCTACCCCGAAGGCGCCTTGCCCTTCGGCAGCAAGGGCACGGCCACGCTGTTCCTCGACGATGTGCGCATCAGCACCAACGTGCGCCTCTTCGGCAGCGAGACCGAAGACCGCGCCATCGGCACCCGCGTGTCGCAGACGGTGCGCGATGCGGTGCTGGGGCAGGGCGGCACCTGGCTCGACAGCGCCTTCGTCGTCGACAACTGGTATGTGTCGGCGTACCAGCCGCTGTTGAATGGCAAGGGGCAGCGCGTGGGGATGCTCTACGTCGGTTTTCTCGAGCGGCCGTTCACATTATTGAAGTATGGGATGCTGGCGGCGATTGGGATTGTTTCTTTCGCGGTGATGCTGGCGGCCGCGTATTTGTCACTGCGCGGCGCGCGGGTCATTTTCCGGCCCATCGAACTGATGGCGCAGACCATGCGGCGCGTGGAAGCCGGTGCTCGCGATGCGCGTGTCGGCGAAGTCGGCAACCGCGACGAGATCGGCCAACTCGCGGGCCACCTCGACCACCTGCTCGATGTGGTCGACCTGAACACCCGCGCCTTGCAGCGCTGGAACGCGGAGTTGGATGCGAAGGTTGTCGAGCGCACACGCGACCTCGAGAACGCACAGCGCCAACTCGTGCGCAGCGAGAAGCTGGCAGCGGTCGGGCAGCTCACCGCCAGCATCGCGCACGAGGTCAACAACCCCATCGCCGTGATCCAGGGCAACCTGGATCTGGTGCGCGACATCATCGGGCCGGAAGTCGGCAAGGCAGTGCGCAGCGAACTGGCGCTGGTGGACCAGCAGATCGAGCGCATGCGGTTGATCGTGACGCAACTGCTGCAGTTCGCGCGGCCCGACGAATACGCGGGTTATATCGACAACGTCGACATAGAAGCCGTGCTCGACGGCTGCCTCGTGCTGGTAGGCCACCTGCTCGCCAAGACGCACATCCGCATCGAACGCGAGCTGCGCGCTACGCGCCGCCCGGCCATCAACCGCGGCGAGTTGCAGCAGGTTCTGGTGAACCTGCTCGTCAACGCGATCCACGCCATGCCCGCCGGCGGCACGCTGCGCCTGGCCAGCCACGATGTGGCCGAAGACGGGGTGGATATCGAAGTCGCCGACACCGGCCCCGGCTTGGGCCCGGAGTTGCTGCGAGAGCTCTTCGAACCTTTCGTCACGCGCAAGAAGGACGGCACGGGCCTGGGCCTGTGGATCAGCCGCAGCATTGTCGAGCGGTATCGGGGTGACATTCGCGCGGCGGATCGGAGCGATGGTGTGAGTGGGGCGGTATTCACCGTGGCGTTGCGGATCGATTCGACGGTTGGCGACGCGTAGCGCGAACTGGTGGCCGATCGGCAACATGTCGATGCACGCATATCGATGTATTCTTGTGGACATATCGAGCCGGCAGCCACACGAATCGACCGCGCGCGAACTCTTCGACCTACACAAGCGATCACCATGGACCGGATTTCGACTTTCGATGAAGCGCTGCAGCTCCGCTGCCTGGTCCTGCTGGATCAGGAACGAGATGCCAATCGCGCGGCGCGTGCCTGCGGCCTTGCGCGCACCGAGTTCGAGGCGCACATCGATGCCCTCGAAGTGCGCTTCGGCTGCGCGGTGCTGCTGCCCGGCGGCGCGTGCGAGGGCTTCACCGCCGAAGGCCAACAAGTCATTGCCTGGGCGCGCCGTTCGCTCGGCGAATGGGACGGGTTGCAGCGCGCGCTGGCCGACATGAAACACGCAAGAACCGAGGCGTCGCTCATGCCGCTGTTGGCACGCCGCTCCGTCTCACCCAAGCGCCTGCAAGCGCCCGGGCCGGACCTGGGCGAGATCGATCTGATCGTGCAAGCCGCATTGCGCGCTCCCGACCACGGCGGCCTGCACCCGTGGCGCATTCTGGAGTTTCGCGAGGAGCAGCGGCTCGCACTCGCCAACTGTTTCGAAGAAGAAAAGCGCCGCCGCGACCCCTTGGCCTCCGCCGGCGATCTGCGCCGCGCGCGTGCGCATGCCACCCTCGCGCCCGTGCTGCTCGCCTTCATCGTCTCGCCTCGGGCACGCACCAAAGTGCCGGTGCGCGAGCAGTGGCTGGCGGCAGGCGCCGCACTCGGCAATCTGCTGAACGCGGCGCACCAGCTCGGGTTCGGCGCGATCGTGTTGAGTGGCGAGCGCTGCTTCGATTCGGTCTTCGCCAGTCGGCTCGGCCTGCGCGGTGAAGAATACCTGGCCGGCTTCGTGAGTCTGGGCAGCGTGGCCGAAGCCCCGCCGGCCAAACGCCACGCGCTGCCGGGGCAGGTGTGGTCGTGTTGGCTTCCTGCTGCAGATGCGGAACAAGCCGTGGCGCCGGCCGATGAACTGCCGGCGCCCACGGATGCGGACGAAGGTTCGGCGGCCGGCGAGCCGTAGCCCGCAAGTTCAGAAGCCCGACGCTGACCAAGGCGATGAAGGCGCCCAGGCCGGCCTGCAGGATGCGAGCCGGCGGCATGCGCGCCACCACGCCCGCCGCACGCGCTGGCGCGGCGGCGGGAATCTCCAGAGGAGACGTCATCGGTGCATCACTTCTTGAACCGCGCGGCGTCTTCCGAACCCTTGGTCGCGTTGCCCGCGCTGTACGAATGCGCGCCCACGCCGGCCAACTTGCCGCCTTGCACGACGAGGTACTCGTTGCGGATCGGCCGGTTCTCGAAGTAGCTCTCCAGGATCTCGCGCGTGCCTGCCGCATACCGCGTCTGCGCCGAGAGGCTGGTGCCCGAGATGTGCGGCGTCATGCCGTGGTTCGGCATGCTGCGCCACGGGTGATCGGCCGGCGGCGGCTGCGGGAACCACACGTCACCTGCGTAGCCGGCGAGCTGGCCGCTTTCGAGTGCCGCTGCAATGGCGTTGGTGTCGCACAGCTTGCCGCGCGCGGTGTTGATCAGGTAGGCGCCGCGCTTGAAGTCCTTCAGCGACTCGGCATTCACCATGTGCTCGGTCTCGGGGTGCAGCGGGCAATTCAGCGTGACCACATCGCACACCTTCGCCAGGCTCTTCAGGCTGGTGTGGTGGGTGAGGTTGAGTTCCTTCTCCACCGCTTCGGGCAGGCGGTGGCGGTCCATGTAGTGCAGCTTCATGTCGAAGGGCTTGAGCAGGCGCAGCACGCGCAGACCGATGCGGCCCGCGGCGACCGTGCCGACGTTCATGCCTTCGACGTCGTACGAACGCGCGACGCAGTCGGCAATGTTCCAGCCGCCCTTGAGCACCCAGTTGTACGACGGGATGTAGTTGCGAACCAGCGCCAGCGTCATCATCACCACATGCTCGGCCACGCTGTTGCTGTTGCAGTAGGTGACTTCGGCAACGGTGATGTTGCGCTCCATCGCGGCTTGCAGGTCGGTGTGGTCGGAGCCGATGCCGGCCGTCACGATCATCTTCAGCTTGGGTGCCTTGGCGATGCGCTCGGCCGTCATGTAGGCGGGCCAGAAGGGTTGCGAGATCACGATCTCGGCGTCATGCAGTTCGCGATCGAGCACGCTGTCGGCGCCGTCCTTGCTCGAGGTGACGACCAACTGGTGGCCGTTGGACTCGAGGTACTTGCGCAAGCCGAGTTCGCCCGAGACGCTGCCCAGCAACGTGCCGGGCTGGAAGTCGATGCCCTTGGGTGTGGGCAGTGTCTGCCCGTCGGGATAACGATCGATCTTCGGCAGGTCGTCGCGGGCGTAGGTCTTGGGGTAGCCGGTGACGGGGTCGTCGTACAGCACACAAACAATCTTGGCCATGGTGTCTCCATCGGTTGACGGGCAGCGACTTGCTGCCTTGGGTTCGATGATGGAAGCGGCGCTGGTTGCGTGCCAATCGTTTGGGGTGATGGGATGATCGGCCGGAGTTATCGGGTCACCGCGCAGGTGCCCGCGCAGGTACCCGCACAAGTAGCCGGAAAGGCAGCGATCAGCAGTCGAGCAATGCGTCCATCCGCGTTTGCAAGTCCACCCGCTCGAAGTTCGCCATCGCGGCGGCCAGCAGGGCAGGGCGGGGCTCGCGCTGCAGAAGCACCAAGCCGATCTCGCGTGTGAGTTCCGGCACCAGCGGAATGGCCGTGAGTTCCTGGCGCATCTCCAGCAGGCACAGCACGCTGTGCGGCAGTACACCGTAAAGGCCGGCGCAGCGCACGTAGGCGTAGAGCGCCATCATCGAATCGGTTTCGACGCGCGGCACCACATCGAGCCCGGCGGCGTTGAACGCCGCATCGATGCCGCGCCGGCTCTGCATGTTGCGCGTCAGCAGGCAGAGCGGCAGCCGCGCGGCGTCGGCCCACGAGACCGTGTCCCGGCCTTCGAACATGGTGTGGTCACGCGCCACCAGCACATAGCGCTCGCGGAACAGCGGCACGGTGGCGAAGTCCTTCAGCCGCTCGTCGTGCAGATAGCTCAGGCCCACATCGAGTTCGAAGTTGGCGATGCGGCGCAGGATCTCGGAGGAAGTCAGCGTGTAGACCTCCTGCGTCATGCGCGGGAACTCCAGCAGGCAGCCTTCGGTGAGCAGCGACACGATGGGCAGGGTGGTGGGGATCGCGCCGATGCGCAGCGTGCCGGCCGGGTCGCCGCGCGTCGCCCGCGCCTCCTGCCGCAAGCCCTCGCATTCTGCGAGCGCGCGGCGGGCCCAGGCGAGCACGCGTTCACCGTCGGGCGTGAAGCCTTCGAAGCGTTGGCCGCGTTGCACGATGGTCATGCCCAGCTCGCGCTCGATGCTGCGGATGGCGCCGGAGAGCGCAGGTTGCGACACATTGCAGGCCAGGGCGGCACGGCCGAAATGCTCTTCCTTGGCAAGGGCGACGAGGTAGTTCAGTTGACGAATGAGCATGCGGGGCGAAGGGTGTTCTATTTGGTTGCAAGTGCGGTTTTTCGACATATTCTGCAGAATACGTCGCAGAATGCAATGCGGCTCGTGATGACCGGGCCCATGGGCGAGCGAGCACAGATGTCGCCGCCATGATCCTCAACGCTATTTTGGAGACAGACACATGGACATGCTCGAACCCGGAAAATTCGGCACCGCGGTGCAATTCAAGAAGCGCTATGGAAATTTCATCAACGGCGAGTGGGCGCCGCCGGCCAAGGGCCAGTACTTCGAGAACATCACCCCCGTCACCGGCCGCGTCTTTTGCGAAGTGCCGCGCTCGACCGCCGAAGACATCGACCGTGCGCTCGATGCCGCACACGCCGCCAAGGCAGCCTGGGGCAAGACTTCGCCCACCGAACGCGCCAACATCCTGAACAAAATCGCTGACCGCATCGAGCAGAACCTGCCCATGCTGGCCGCTGCCGAAACCTGGGACAACGGCAAGCCCATCCGCGAAACCACGCTCGCCGACCTGCCGCTCGACGTCGACCACTTCCGTTACTTCGCCTCCTGCATCCGCGCGCAGGAAGGCGGCATCAGCCAGATCGACAACGAGACCTACGCCTACCACTTTCATGAGCCCATCGGCGTGGTCGGCCAGATCATTCCGTGGAACTTCCCGATCCTGATGGCGGTGTGGAAACTGGCCCCTGCGCTGGCCGCAGGAAACTGCGTCGTCATCAAGCCGGCGGAGCAGACGCCGGTGTCGATCCTCGTGCTGA
>JAMFRW010000061.1 GCA_026224975.1 Rhodoferax sp.
ACCGGCCTGCGCTCGCTGATGCGCCAGGATCCGGACATCATCATGGTGGGCGAAATCCGCGACCTGGAGACCGCCGAGATGGCGATCCAGGCCGCGCTGACCGGCCACCTGGTCTTCTCCACGCTGCACACCAACGACGCGCCGTCGGCCATCACGCGCCTGGTCGACCTCGGCGTGCCGCCGTACCTGATCTCGGCCACCGTGATCGGCGTGCTCGCGCAGCGCCTCGCACGCACGTTGTGCCCGTCATGCAAGAGCCCCGACGACTCCGGTGACACCACCAAGATGATCGAGGAGCTGGCCCAGCCCTGGAAGCTGGGCGGTCGCCTGCGGCCGATGAAGCCGGTGGGCTGCGCGGCCTGCCGCAACACCGGCTACCGCGGCCGGGCGGCGCTGTACGAGCTGATGCCGATCACGGAACCGCTCAAGGACGCCATCCACCCGACGCTGGATGGCACCAAGCTCGCACGCCAGGCGATGCTGGAGGGCATGCGCCCGCTGCGCCTGGCCGGCCTGATGAAGGTGGCCGAAGGACTGACGACCCTGGACGAGGTGCTGCGCTGCACGCCGCAATGGACCGGCAAGCAGGACGCGGCGCGCCATCCCTAATTTGAACCACCCGCCAGGCACCGGATCGGCAAGATCTGCTCACCCAATCTGGTGATGTTGCGGCGCAGCATGGTGGCTCGCCCTCGCCATTTTCTTTATCCTCAAGCGTGCATTTGTTCACAACAAGTTTTGACACGCAACCACTGTGAGGGGTTAGGAAAATGAAGATTCGCATGCTTGCCGTCGCCGCGGCGATGGTTCTCTCCGCCGCCGCCCATGCGGCGCCGGTCTACTCGGACAACTTCGACAGCGACGCCCAGGGCCTCAACGTCGGCGTCGCGGGCTGGACGCTCACGGGCGGCACGATCGACGTCGTTCCCGTCGGCTCGAGCTTCCAGTTCCTGGGCGCGGCCAACGGCAACTACGTCGACCTCGACGGCTCCACCGGCCAGGCCGGCACGATCACCAAGACCCTCACGGTCCTGGCCGACGGCGCCTACGCACTGACGTTCGAGCTGGCGGGCAACCACCGCGACGGCGGCGTCGAAGCCACCACGATCACGCTGAGCGGTGCCGCCAACACGGTGCTGACCCCGGCCGTCAACGACGACGCCTGGTACACCATCGTCGGCAGCGCCACCGGCGGCACGCTGACCTTCAGCTTCCACGACGCCAGCGCCGACAACATCGGCTCGCTGCTCGACAACGTGAGCGTCACCGCCGTGCCGGAACCCGGCAGCCTGCCGCTGATGCTCGCCGGCTTCGCCGCACTCGGCTTCGCTGCCCGCCGCCGCCGTTCCTGAGCCTTCGAGCTCCGTGAGGAAAGCGCTGCATCTGTGGCGCTTTTTTTCGTCTGCGCTTTGTGTGCCAGGCAAAGTTCCCCATCGACCACCGATCAGGCCAAGCCGGCATGCCACGGCGCCCAAAGCGCGAAGCCCGTGTTGCCGACCCGCGAGCACGATGCCTTGGCGTGACGAGTAAGCTCGCGCATGGCTTCCGAACCCACCACGACGCCAACGCTCGCCACGCTGAGCACCACCACCCCGGTGCCGCGTCCGCAACGCCTCTGGCCCGGCCTCGCGCTCGCGACGGCCGGATCGATCGCCTTCTCGGGCAAGGCGATCATCGTCAAGCTCGCGTACCGCTACGGCGTCGACGCGGTGACGCTGATCATGTACCGCATGCTGTTCGCGCTGCCGCTGTTCGTCGGCCTCGCGTGGTGGGCCGGGCGCGGCAGGCCGCCGCTCACGGCACGCGACTGGCGGGTCGTCGCCGGACTCGGGTTCTCGGGCTACTACCTCGCCAGCTTCCTCGACTTCGCGGGGCTGGCCTACGTCAGCGCCGGCTTCGAGCGCCTGGTGCTGTACCTCAACCCGACGCTGGTGCTGCTGATCGGGCGCGTGCTGTTCAAGCGCCGGGTCGCGCGCGCGCAGCTCGGCGCGCTGGCGGTCAGCTATCTTGGCGTGCTGCTCGTGTTCGGGCACGAGCTGCACATCGCCGGCAGCCACGTGGCGCTTGGCGCGGCGCTCGTCTTCGGCAGCGCCGTCAGCTACGCGATCTACCTCGTGTTCAGCGGCGAGGAGGTCCGGCGCCTCGGCTCGTTGCGGCTCACGGGCCTGGCCACCACGGTCGCGTGCCTGCTGTGCCTCCTGCAATTCGTGCTGACGAAGCCGCTGGCGGCGGCCGCGGTCGCGCCGCAGGTGCTGTGGCTGTCGGTGCTCAACGCCACGGCCTGCACGTTCGCGCCGGTGCTGATGGTGATGATGGCCATCGAGCGCGTGGGCGCGACCGTCGCCGCGCAGACGGGCATGGTGGGCCCGCTCAGCACGATCCTGATGGGCATCGTGATCCTGGGCGAGCCGTTCACGGTCTGGATCGGGATCGGGACGGTGTTCGTGTTGTCCGGCATCTGGTTGCTGGCCAAGGCCCATCCCAAGACATGAGGACGACATGACTTTCGACTGGCACAACC
>JAMFRW010000477.1 GCA_026224975.1 Rhodoferax sp.
GAACACCGTCTTGAGGGCAAAGATCAGCGCGATGGCCGGAGCGAACACCCGGCCCACCGTGCGCGTGAACGCGCCGATGCCCCCGGTGGCAAAACCGTAGAGCGACACGTAGGTGAGCAGCAGCGTGACGATGCCGCTGGCAAGTGCCAGCGTGATCACCGCGAACATGCCGGCCAGCACACGCGGCAGCACCGCATCGCGCGTGGGGTCGATGCCCGATTGCAGCAGCGTCGCAAAGCGCCCCTGCACGCGCATCGCCCGCACCGCGTCCCCCGCGGCCAGCGAGTAGCGCACCGCCACGAAGAGCGCAGCAGAGAGCGGGATCAGCTCCAGCACCAGCGTGCGCACCAGCACATCGAGCGCATAACGCGAGAGGCCGTAGCTGAGCGAGGTGGCCAGCACGATGCGGATGATGACGAGCGCAGCCAGCGCCGAGAGCACGGTGAACCCCGGCAGCAGCGGCCGCGTCGCGAGGTAGAGGCTGCGCGCCACCAGGCCGCGCTGGGCGCGCCGGTAGCTCGAAGGCGCCAGCGCCAGCACGCCGATCTGCGCCGCGAAGTGCACGATCTGCCACCAGCCCAGCGCCCACTCGCGCACGGCGGCGAACCACTGCTGCGGCGCAGTTTCGAGTGAGGTTTGGAATGAGTCGAAGCGGCGCATGTCGTGCGCAGTGTAGGGGCGCTGGCGGGCCGATCACCGTGCTGTCATCACCTCGTGATCGCTTCGCGATTGGCACCTGCGCGACTGCCGCGCCGCCGCATCCGCGCTAGCCTGCGCCACCCTCATCATCCGATTGCCGCCATGAACCGAGTCCTCGCCCACACCGGCGCCCGCTACCCCATCGTGCAAGCGCCCATGGGCTGGATCGCCCGCACCCAGCTCGCCTCCGCCGTCTCGCGCGCGGGCGGGCTCGGCATCATCGAAACATCGTCCGGCGAAACCGCGAACTGCCAGCGCGAGATCACCGCCATGAGCGCGCTCGGCCTGCCGTTCGGCGTGAACCTGCCGATCCGCTTCCTGAAGGACGACGCGATGCTGCGCTTCGTCTGCGAATCGGGCGTCAAGTTCGTGACAACCTCGGCCGGCAGCCCGGCCAAGTTCATCCGGCCATTGAAGGATGCCGGCATCGTGGTCTATCACGCCGTGCCCACCGTGGACACCGCGCTCAAGTGCGTGGACGCCGGCATCGACGGCCTGGTGGTCGAAGGCGCGGAAGGCGGCGGCTTCAAGAACCCCGAAGAAGTCTCCACCCTCGTGCTGCTGCAAGCCATCCGCGCCCGCATGGACGTGCCGCTCATCGCGGCAGGCGGCATCTGCGACGGCCGCGGCATGGCGGCCGCTTTCGCGCTCGGCGCCGAAGCCATCCAGATGGGCACGCGCTTCGTGAGCTGCAGCGAAAGCCCGGTCCACGCCAACTACAAGAACGCCATCGTCGACGCTGGCGAGACTGGCACCTGGGTGCTCAACAAGAAGTCGTCGCCCTGCATCCGCGCCCTCAAGTCGCAACGCACCCAAGCCATCCACGAAGCCGGCCTGATGCCCGCCGACACCTTCGCGAACCTGAAGTCGGTCTACTTCGACGGCGACATGGAAGCCGCCCCCGCGTTGGCCGGCCAGACGGTGGGCCTGATCGATTCGATCAAGACCGCGCAGGAGATCATCGAGGAGACGGTGAGCGAGTTTTTTGCGATCACGGCGCGGTTGGGGGCCTTGGCCGCCGCGCGGTCGTTCGGCTGATCAGGCCACCACCTCGAGCCCGCGCTTTTGCACCAGGTGCAGCAGCTTGAGCGCAGTGCCGGTCGGCTTCTTCTGGCCGATTTCCCACTTCTGAACCGTTGAGAGGCTGGTGTTCAGCAAGCGCGCGAAGACCGCCTGGCTGACCTTTGAAGACTCCCGGATCTGCTTGATTTGAGCGGGCTCCAACGGCTCGATCGGTGGCAGGCAAAGCCGATCGAATTCACGCATCGTGACCTGATCCATCACGCCTGCTGAGTGGAGCCCCTTGGCCGTTTCATGAACGGCTTCGAGGATGGCTGATTTGGTCTTGCGCATCGCAATCTACCTCCGTCAATTCACCGGCATGCCGCGCTTCGCTCAAGGCTTGAGTCGTCAACGACAACAGGTGCGCGGCCAAGGCCTTCAACGCTTCCTCTTCATCGCGATCGATGTTGCTGCGCTCGTTCTTCGGGAAGCCGAACACGAAGAACCAGCGACTGCCCCGGTTGGTGGCAACCAGCGCCCGGAAGCCGCCACTCCTGCCTTGCCCTGGCCGCGCAATCCGCTTCTTGAAAAGACCCGCGCCGAGATTGGCGTCATGGAGCCCTCGCGCCATTTCGTCAACCGCCGCACAAAGACTCGCGGCGGTCAAACCATCGGGTTGTGTAGACCGCCATACCACTCCGAAGGCAAAACTATAGCACTTGGTGCTATGCCTTGAGAAGAGCGGATGTTTGGCGCTCGGCTTACAACCGCCCGATCAGCTCCGCCTTCTTCGACTGGTATTCGTCGTTGCTCAGGATGCCCTTGGCGTGCAGCTGCGAGAGCTTTTCGATCGTGGCGAACACATCTTCCTGGCTGCTGGTTTGCGGGGCGTTCGAATACGAATTCGACGAGCCGTTGGACGATGAATTGAACGATGAGTTCTGGGGCGCGTAGGCCGGTGCCGGCGGCACATAAGGCGCCATGCCATCGACCGAAATCACCGGCAGGCTGGCCACGTCGATGAGGCCGTATTGGCTCGAGAAGCTGATCGAGCCGCTGCCCGATTGCTGTTGCCCGAAGCCGCCGATCTGGTGGTCGAGCGTGTCGTACACCGTCACGCGGCCGTGGACTTCGATGGCGAGGCGGCGGGCCTGGGCGAAGTAGGCGTAGCGGGCGCCGTTTTGGGCGCCGGTGCTGTTGGGGTAGCGCAGGTCGGTGCCCCACCAGTCGGGCGGTGCGGGCACGAAGAGGCTGGCCGGGCTGTTTTGACCATTGCCGTTTTGCGATTGCGAATTTCCGTAGCCGCTGCCGTTGAATTGCTGTTGGCCGCTGCCTTGAGACTGGCCGCCCTGGCTTTGCGACTGGAAGCTGCCGCTGCGCACCAGATCGGGCTGGTTGGCGATGAGGTTCGACAGCGCCGAGCACAGGCCGTCGACGCGGCCCTTGAGGTAGTTGTTGAACATGTCGGAGACCATGGTCATGCCGCCGCGCATCCACTGGCCGGAGCCGGAGAACTCGGGGTGGTTGAACTGGGCCATGCTGCCGTTGCCGTTGATCACCGATTCGAGCATGCTGGCCACGGCGTCCTGGCTGAAGCCTTGGCGCTGGGCGATGTCGGCAATGGCCTGTTGGCCGGCGGGAGAGAGTTGTCGCATGGTGGTCTTTCGGGTGGCACGAAGCGCGCGGGTGGAGAAAGGCGCTTCGGCGGGATCGATGGCGTATTCGCATCGAGGGAGGCGGGAGTCTACGTGGTTCAGGTGTCGTGCGTGACAAATGCCTGCTTTGGCGCAGGTGGATATGATGTTTTGCGGCGAATTCCAATCGATCGCCCTCCCCTCACTCCGGCTGTCGAAGCCCCCTCACCATGTCCATCATCCTCGTGCGCCACGGCGAAACCGCATTGAACGTGGCCCGCGTGCTGCAACCCGCCGACACGCCCTTGAGCGAGCGCGGCCTGGCGCAGGCCGAGGCGGTGGCGCAGCGGCTGGGCACGCTGGGCGTGGCGGCGATCGTCAGCAGCGATCTGCCGCGCGCGTTGCGGACCGCGCAGGCGATTGCCGCGGCCACCGGCGCCACCATCGAGACCAGCCCCCTGCTGCAGGAGCGCAACTTCGGCGATCTGCGCGGGCAGGCCTACGACACGCTGGGCTTCAACGCACTGACGATGGACGATGCACCGCCGGGGGGCGAATCGACGGCGGCGTTCCGGCAGCGGGTGGAGGCGGCGTTTGCGGATGCTGTCGCTCGGCATACGCGCATCGAGGGCAACCTTGCCTTCGTGACGCACGGGTTGGTGATCCGCGAGATCGTGTCGCGGCTGGTGCAGTTGGGCGAAGGCGTAAGCGCGCCGGCGAGCATCGGCAACACGTCGATCACGGTCGTCTCGGCGGAGGCACCGCATGGGGTGGGCTTGCTGGATTGCACGGTGCATTTGCATGCGGGCGTGCGGGACAACGCGGGGAATTTGTCGGGCGGGTGAGGGTGGGGGCGCTCAGGGTGGTGCGCGCATGTCCTTGGCCGAGGGCACGTCGATGACCACATCCGACACGGGCGTGGCGACACACGGCAGGATCAGGCCTTCGAGCTTTTCGTCGACGCTGACGCCGGGCCATTCGATGCTGTAGCGCACTTCACCTGCGACGAGTCGGCACAGGCAGGTGCGGCAGGTGCCGTTGCGGCAGGAGCTGGGCAGCGTGAAGCCGGCGATGCGCGCCGAGACCAGCAGCGAGACGCTGGGCTTCGCCTCGAACTGCCAGCCGTGTGGCGCGATGGTGACTGCGAAGCTCAACGCAGCATCGACCATTCCCCGCCCGCCTCTTGCGCCGCGCCATCGTCGCGCAGCTTGAACAGGTGCGCCTTGAGCGAGCGCATGGCAACCGGGTGCAGGCGCTCGGGCACGTCGTTGTAGACCTTGGTCAGCAAGGCTTCGGCCGTGGCCGGGCCGATCTCGCGCACGGCGGCTGCGACCTTGGCTTCGCGCTTCAGGCGGTGGGCGATGATCCATTCGACGGCGCGCTTCGGTTCGGCCATCAGGAAACCGTGGCCGGGCGCGAGCCAGTCCAGGTCGAGTTCCAACAACTCGCGCAGCGAAGCCACGTAGGCGGCCATGTCGCCATCGGGCGGGTTGATGACGACGGTCGAGGCCTGCATCACATGGTCGCCGGTGAAGAGCAGTTTCTCTTCTTCGAGCAGATAGCAGAGGTGGTTGGACGCGTGGCCGGGCGTGTGGATCACGCGCAGCGTGGAGCCGCCGGGCAAGGTGAAGCGCTCGCCACCCTTCAGCGGCACGTCGGGCACGAAGGTCGCGTCCTGCCACTCCGGATACGCCGGCAACCGGCCGTGCGTCGGCGCGCCGGTGCGGGCCTTGAGCGGCACGGCAGCCGGCGAATGGTCGCTGTGGGTGTGGGTGGCGAAGATCCACTTGATGGGGCCGGGCGCGGCGGCGAGGATCGCCTCGACATGCGCCGCACTCAGTGGGCCCGGGTCGATGGCAGCCCATTCGTTGCTCTCGCCGCCGCCGATGAGGTAGCAGTTGGTGCCAGGACCGGTCATCACGCTGCCGTTGTCGGCCGTCACGCGGATCAGCCGTGGCGAGAGCCGAACCGCCACGCCGGGCTGGATGTCGTAGCTGGCGGTGCCTGCGCCCGTCGGGTCGAGCCGGCCGATTTCGGCGTAGGCGAGTTCGTCCATCATCACCGGGCGCATGCCCTCGCGGCCGGTGCCGACGCGCGGCATCACGAGCGCCACTTCGCGCGGCGCGGCGGCCCATTCGAGCAGCGCCTGCACCGTCTCGTAGCGGCCGATGAGTTCCAGCGTTTTCTGCGTGGGCGTCATCAGCTTGAGGGCTTCGCGCTGCGCGAGCGCATCGGCAGGGCGCAGCCATTGCTGCTCCAGCATCTCGGTGCCGTCGTGGCCGCCGGTTTGCGCGGGCGGTGCCTCGGCCACGAAAAAGCGCGTGTCGAAACGCTTGGCGCGGCCCAGCGGCGTGAGCCAGTGGCTGAGGTAGACGAGCCGGTCGACCGCCAACAGCAGCCCGGTCTCACGGCAGAAATCACCCAGCGGGCGCTCGTTGCGGTGCAGCGGCTCGCGCCATTGGCCGAGCGCTTCGCCGGCTTCGTCGTCCAGCGTCACAAGCCGGCCTGCGGTGTCGCTCGCGAAGAGCAGGCCGGATTCCTCGAAGCATTCGCGCACGGCTGCCACGTAGTAGTCGAGCCCGCCGCTGGCGACGCCGAGGTGAGCGCTGGCGGTGGCGTCGTCGAGGCCGACGCAGCAGCCATGCGCAGCGCGGTCGCCCGGATCGACGATGCCGCCGGGGAAGACCCAGGCGCCGCTGTTGTGGTCGCCACGCTCCGCGCGCCGCGAGAGCAGCACTTCCAGCCCGGCCGGGCCGTTGCGGACGACGACGATGGTCGCGGCCGGGCGTGGCGGGCGCTCGGCGGGGGCAGTGCTGTTGAGGTTGAGGCTGGCGTCGGTGGCTGGCATGGGCGGGGCGAGGCTGCGCGCAGTGGATCGAGCTTGAGAGTCTGGCACGGCGCGCGGATTCGCGCTGTCTCGGAGGCTCATCGCCCGCCGGCGGCTCCATCTTTCTAGAATGGGCGATCACTCATTGCCCGGGCCAGACCATGCGCTTTCGCTTTGCCACGTTCGCCTTGTTGGCCAACCTTTGTGCCGCGATCTGCGGGCCGATGCTCACCGCGCACGCGACCGGATCGGCCGAAACCCCGGCCGACCGCTGGAAGCTCGACGACCTCTACGCCACCCCCGCCACCTGGGATGCCGATGCCGCCAAACTCGAAGCGCAGATGCCCGAGTTCGCCAAATGCAAGGGCCACCTCGGCGACAGCGCCGCGCGCCTGAAGCAGTGCCTCGACTTGCAGGCCGACATGACAAAGCGCTACTACCGGATGATGATCTACTCCAGCGAGCAGCTCTCGCAAGACACCGGCGCCAGCGCCAGCATCACGCTCAACCAGCGCGCCGAGTTGCTCGGCAACAAGCTCGACCAGGCGGGCTCCTTCGTCGACCCCGAGGTGTTGCGCGTCGGCGCAAAAAAGATCGCGCGCTTCGTCGCCGCCGAGCCCGGCCTCAAGCCCTACCGCTTTCCGTTGGACCGCACGCTGCGTGCTGCGCCGCACACGCTCGACGACGCCGGCGAAACGCTGGTGTCGCAGTTCGGCCTGATGAACGACACCGGAGATGCGGCCTACACCATGCTCGGCACGGCCGACATCCCCTGGCCCAAGATCACCTTGGCCTCGGGCGAAGAGATCACGCTCGACCAATCGGCCTTCAGCAAGTACCGCGAAGCCACCAACCGTGACGACCGCAAGCAGGTGATGGACAGCTTCTTCGGCACCTGGAAAACCTACGAGCGCAGCTTCGGCGTGATGCTCGCGGCGCAGGTCAAACAGGACACCGTTTACAGCAAGGTCCGCAAGTACCCCGATTCGCTCGCCCGCGCACTCGACCGCGAGCGCATCCCCGCCGCCGTCTACGACACGCTGATCGCCCAGACCCGCGCCACCTTGCCCACGTTGCACCGCTACCTGCGGCTGCGCGCGAAGATGCTGGGCATCACCGACATGCAGCTCTACGACGTGTACCCGCCGCTGGTCGAGGGCGAGTACAAGTTCCCGCTCGCGCAGGCCAAGCAGCTCACGCTGGAAGCCGTGGCGCCTCTCGGGCCGGAGTACGTGGACGCGCTGGCCAAGGGATTGAACAGCCAGTGGATGGACGCCTACCCGCGCCCGCGCAAGCAGTCGGGTGCGCACATGGCCGGTTATGCGTACGAGGTGCATCCGTACGTGCTGATGAACTACAACGACGACTACGACTCGGTCTCGACGCTGGCACACGAATGGGGCCACGCGATGCACACGCTGCTCTCCAGCCGCACCCAGCCCTTCGTCACCTCGAACTACGCGACCTTCGTGGCCGAGATCGCGTCCACCTTCAACGAAGCACTGCTGATGGACCGCATGCTCAAGTCGGCGAAGACGGACGACGAGCGGCTCTACTACCGCGGCACGGCGCTCGAAAAACTCCGCGTCACCTTCTATGCAC
>JAMFRW010000478.1 GCA_026224975.1 Rhodoferax sp.
CATCGGCGGCAAAATGTGGGGCGCCGATGGCCGCACCGCCGACGTCAAGGCCGTCATGCCGGAATCGACCTTCGCCCGTATCTACCAGGAGATGATCAACTTCTGCAAATGGCATGGCAACTTCGACCCGGTCACCATGGGCACCGTGCCTAACGTGGGCCTGATGGCGCAGAAAGCCGAGGAATACGGTTCGCACGACAAGACCTTCGAAGTGGCCGAAGGCGGCATCGCCAACATCACCGATCTGGAAACCGGCGAAGTGCTGCTGACCCAGACCGTGGAACAGGGCGACATCTGGCGTATGTGCCAGGTGAAGGATGCGCCGATCCGCGATTGGGTGAAGCTCGCCGTGACTCGCGCGCGCAACTCCGGCTCACCGGCGCTCTTCTGGCTCGACCCGTACCGCCCGCACGAAAATGAGCTGATCAAGAAGGTGCAGACCTATCTGAAGGACTACGACACCACCGGGCTCGACATCCAGATCATGTCGCAGGTGCGTGCCATGCGCTACACGCTGGAGCGCGTTGTGCGCGGGCTCGACACCATCTCGGTCACCGGCAACATCCTGCGCGATTACCTGACCGACCTGTTCCCGATCATGGAACTCGGCACCAGCGCCAAGATGCTCTCGATCGTTCCCTTGATGGCCGGTGGCGGCATGTACGAAACCGGTGCCGGCGGTTCCGCGCCCAAGCATGTGAAGCAGCTCGTCGAAGAGAACCACCTGCGCTGGGATTCGCTGGGCGAGTTCCTGGCACTCGCCGTCTCGCTCGAAGAACTCGGCATCAAGACCGGCAACGACAAGGCCAAGCTGCTCGCCAAGACGCTGGATGCCGCGACAGGCAAGCTGCTCGACAACAACAAGTCGCCGTCCCCGAAGACCGGCGAGCTGGACAACCGCGGCAGCCAGTTCTATCTGGCGATGTACTGGGCGCAAGAGATGGCCGCGCAGACCGACGACAAGGCCCTGCAAGCGCAGTTCGCGCCGCTGGCCAAGGCGCTGACCGACAACGAGCAGAAGATCGTGGCCGAACTCTCGGCCGTGCAAGGCAAGCCGGCCGACATCGGCGGCTACTACCTGGTCGATGTCGACAAGGTCAAGGCTGTGATGCGGCCTAGCGCGACGCTGAACGCGGTGCTGGCGACGGCGCGGGGGTGATGCCCCGACGCGGCCTGCGGGCCACGCAAAATGCCACACGAGAGGAAAGCGGCCCGAGGGCCGCTTTTTGTTTCTTGGGAGCGCGTTCGATCAGGGACGATTGACCGAGATGCCGAAGAAGTTCTGGTTCGCGGCCACGCTCGAATAGATCAGGATGCCCGTGCCGCCGAGTGGCATGTTGAACGTCGCCGAGGCGTTCTTGGCCGCCGGCCGCGAACGCACGCCATCGCGCGGGCTGTTGACGATGTTCACATCGATGCGCTGATCCGAGGCGCGAATGCGGGTGAAGGCCTGCGCCGCGGAATCGACTTCGGTCACGGTCGTGACGCTCTCGGTCAACGCACTGGCCCCGCCGTCGCTGTTGGCCGGCGGCGCCCACGCAAAGCTGCCGCTGCCGACGGTGAAGTCCCAGAAGCTGTTGGCCTGGCCGACAGCCGGCAGCTTCAGCGCCGCTTGCTGGGTGAAGACGCTCAGGCCACCCTGGTTCGGGTCAAGCACGAAGAGGGAAACAGTGCCGTCGGCTGTCTTGAACGCAAAGGCGCGCGCCGTGCCGCCGGATTCGCCGGCGATGTCGAAGCCGCCGGCCGCATTGGCCGTCAAGGGGCTCGGCAGATCGGTCGCGGCCGATGTGGTGCAAGCCAGGCCCACGCATTCGGTGCCCGAGACGAACTTGCCTGCCGCATCGATCACCATGGTGCCATTCGACGGCGTGAGCACGCCCGAGCCTTCACGCACATAAGCCATGTAGTTGAAGGTGCCGGCCAACTGCGCGAGCGGGATGGTCTGCTCGGGGACGAGCAGCGAGGTGCGCAGCGGCCCGGTCGACGATGGGCTGCGAACCACGATGATCCCCGCAGGCGAGACCAGCGCCGTCTCGGTGCCGAACTCGCCTTCGTAGGTGAAGCGGCAAGGCGAGTCGGCCACCGGCGCCATCGTCACGCTCTCTGGTGCATGCGTCGGCTCGGCGTCGGTGATCTTCAGCGTGGTGGCATCGATGACCAGCCTGTAGGTGGCGTAAGCCAGGTCGTTGGCGGTTTCGTGCGGGTTGATGATGCGGTAGGTGCCGCTGCGCAGCGCTGCGCAGCTTGCGGCGGGCGGTGCGATCTGCTGCAGCACGGCGCTGCTGGTCGTGGTGCTGGTCGCGATGGCGGTGCTCAGCGTGGCGAGCGTGGTTTGCGATGCGGCGAGTGCCGCGGCGAGTTTGTCGAGCGTGGCATCGAGCGCATTGCCGGCGGTGTTGCCGGTGGCAGCCACCAGCGCGTCGCCGATCGGGTCGATGCCGGTCAGGTCCACCGTGCCTTGCAGCGCGGCCAGCGTGGTCGCCACGGCCGTGCTCACGGCGGCAGGCGTGATGCGGGCTTGGGCGGTGGCATCGAAGGCGGTGAACAGCGTCTCGGGCGAGCCGCCGGCCACATGGGCCACCAGCAACTCGGTGAGCGGCGTGATGTTGGCGACGAAGGCAACCGTGGCGGCCGATGGCGGCACGGCCACCAGCGAATGCAGCACCGTGCTGCCGCTGGTCACGCGCAGCGCGCAGGGCAGCGCCCCGCCGCGCACATCGAGCGTGTAGGTACCGTTGGCAGCCGTGGTCGCGGTGGCCGTGCCTGTCGCGCACTTCACGTCGACCGTGCCGCCGGCGATGGCAGCGCCTGTGGCCGCGGTGCCGCTGATGGCCAGCGAGGTGACGGTGTTGCCGCCGCCGGTGGGCGCAGCGGGTGCAGCGTCGCCATCACTGCCACCGCCGCAGCCGGCCATCGCGAGAACGGATGCTGCTGCCAGCGTGGACAAAAGGAGTTTTGCGTTCGACATGGGTTCTTTTTCTTTCGATGGGAGTGCTGTGTGAGTGATGAGAATCCCGACAAGAGACTCGCAACACCCGGCCTGTGACCACTTGGGTTTCGGCAGGCGACGGCGGGCGGTGGATGGTGCAAATGCATCAATCGACTGTTCCCTTCGCCCTAGCGTTCGCGCCTTGTTTGTCTCTGCCCACCCACTTCCCGTCCATCTTCGAAAATGCAGTACATCGAACGATCCGACCCCTCCCGATTCGCCGACTTCACCGATTTCAGCGACCTGCTGCTGCGGCTTTACCGCCTCTCGCACGAGCAGTCCATCGATGCCTTTCAGGATTCGGCGCTCGAGTTGATCAAGCCGCTGCTGCCTTTCGATTCATCGATGTGGGGAACGGCCACGATGACGCCGGTGGGCGTCGACATCCACACCATCCATCTCTACCGCACCTCGCAGGAGATGCTCGATGCCTATGAGCCGCTCAAGCAGCACGATCTGGCCGCCACGGAGATCACGCGCCATCGGCACGCCACCGGCGGCTTCCATTCGCCGGTGGCGTTCGAGGATCCGGAGATGCGCGACTTCATGACACGCTTCGGCCACGAGAACCTTTTCATCTCGGCCACGACCGACACGTCGACGAATTTCCTGCACTGGATTTCGCTCTTCCGCGCCAAGCGCGATGCGCATTGCGAAGCCGAAGAGCGCCAGTTGCTGGACCAGTTGCGCCCGCATCTGATGCAGGCGTTGGCGCTCAACCGCACGGCGCATCTTGACCGGCTGGAGCCGGCCACCGTCGGCATGCCGCGCGGGCTGGCCATCGCCGATCTGCGCGGCTTTCTGTATCACACCGACCCGCACTTCGAAGCCTTGCTGCGCGCCGAATGGCACGGCTGGCGCAACGGCGCCCTGCCCGCGGCGCTGCTGGAAAGATTCCTGGGGGGTGAAGAACGTGTGGTCGGCCGAACGCTGGTGGTGCGGCGGCATGTGGCGCATCGCCTGATGTTCCTGCGGGCGCGGCGGCGCTGCCGTGCCGATGAACTCACGCCGCGCGAAACCACCATCGCCAAGATGATCGCGCAAGGCGCGACCCACAAGGAAATCGCCCAGCAACTGGGCCGCGCGCCGGCGACCGTACGCAACCACATCCAGGCTATCTACGCCAAGCTCGAAGTGGGCAACATTGCCGGCCTGATCGCGGAGCTGCGACTGGCCGAGTGATCAAGCCGCCAGGCGGAACGAACCCATCGACTCGGCGAGCCTGCCCGACTGGCCTTGCAGCGACTGCGCGGCTGCAGAGAGTTGCTCCACCATCGCGGCGTTCTGCTGAGTCATCGTGTCGATCTGCGAGATGGCGTTGTGGACCTGGCCCAAATCGCTGCTTTGCGACTGGCCGGCGGTGGCGATGTCGGCGATCAGGCCGGACACGCGGTTCACGCTGGCAAGGATTTCCTGCATGGTGCGGCCGGCTTGGTCGACGAGCTTGGAGCCAGCATCGACCTTCTCGGTCGAATCGCCGATCAGGCTCTTGATCTCTCGGGCAGCGGTCGAGCTGCGTTGGGCGAGTGCCCGCACTTCGGAAGCCACCACCGCGAAACCGCGGCCGTGTTCACCGGCACGCGCCGCTTCGACCGCGGCGTTCAGCGCGAGAATGTTGGTCTGGAAGGCGATGCCATCGATCACGCCGATGATGTCGCTGATCTTGCTGGCACTCGCGTTGATCTCGCCCATGCGGCCGATCACCTCTTGCATCATCTGCGCGCCGCGCGCCGCCACTTCGTTCGACTGGGCGACCACGCTGCGGGCTTCGTGCGTGCTCTCGGCGTTGCTGCGCACGGTCTCGGCGAGCTGGCGCATGGAGCTCGAGGTCTGCTGGATCGCGCTGGCCTGGTTCTCGGTGCGCGACGACAGGTCGGCGTTGCCGCTGGCGATTTCCTGCGACGCGACGGACACGTCATCGACCGTCTTGCGCACTTCGAGCACCATGGTTCGCAGCTTCTTGCGCATGCCGTTCAGCTCGCCGCGCAGCCACGAAATCTCGTCCTTGCCGGGCGATTCGATCTTGGTCTCAAGATCACCACCGGCGATGCGGATCACGCAATGAATGGTGGATTCGACCGACTCCTTGACGCTGGCGCGAATCAGCCAGCCAGCCAAAAACGCAAACAGCAAACCCAAGCCCGTGAGCGAACCGATGGTCCAGACGTTGGCCCCGGCGCCGTCCTGTAGCGCCTGCAACGACGATCCCGCCGCCTTGTTGGCAGCGGCCCATTGATCGATCTGCGCCGCCTGGCGCTGCATCGCCCAAAGCGAGGCGCCGCCCACGGCCGCGACGACCGCGCCCATGCCGGCAAAGCCGTACGTCACGCGTTTGACGAGGCTGATCTTGCGTATCCAATCCATTGTTCCGTCTCCGATAGTTCAGCGGCAATTTGCACCACGCGGCGCTTGTGCAGCCGCCTCATGTCGTTGAATATCGGCAGGCCGTCCGGGAACCGAAGGCCGGTCACGAGGATTTTTAGCGGGGTTTTCCGGGGCTTTACACGGCCAGCATCGGCCAGCCGCGTGCGGCGGCAAGTGCGCGCAGGCGATCGTCGGGGCGCACCACGACCGGGTCGGTCACCGCTTCGAGCAGCGGCAGATCGCTCATGGAATCGGAATAGAACCATGATCTGGCGAAGCGGGCGATGCCACCGCCGGGCGCCACACCGGCCAGCCAGCGGTCGACGTGCGCGATCTTGTGCTCGCGGTAACAGGGCTCACCGGCGATCTCGCCGGTCAGTACGCCGTCCGGATGGCCATCGACCGTTGCAGCTTGCGTCGCCACCAGATGTTCGATGCCGAAGAGGCGCGCAAAGGGTTCTGCGATCAGCCGGGTCGTGGCGGTGACGATCGCGCAGAGGTCGCCGGCGGCCTGGTGCGCCTGCACCAGCGCATGCATTGCAGCCGGCACGCGCGGCGCCATCGCCGCTTCGAATTCGCGCTGCCACCGTGCCAGCGTCTCGCGCGAATGGCTCAGCAGCGGTGCCATGTTGTGGCGGTGCATGGCGTGGATGTCCAGCGTGCCGGCCACGTACTGATGACAGAACGCGAGGTACGTGGCCTCGGCCTGTGGCGACAGCACGCCGCGGGCGACGAGGAACTGCGTCCACGCCATGCCGCTGTCGAACGGGATCAGCGTGTGGTCGAGGTCGAACAGCGCGAGTGCGCCTGAACTGGCTTTCACACGGGCACCGGCGCGCCGTCGGGCTGCGGCGCCAGGAGGCGCGCCACCAGCACGCCGCGCAAGGCATTGCAGACGACGATGGCCTCGGCGCGCTGCAGGTCGCGAGTATTCAGCGTTCGCTCGACCGGGTTCCAGGCCGGGTCGGCCAGCAGGCAGGCGCGCATCACGCCGGGCAGCGCGCCATCGGACACTGGCGGCGTGGTCCAGCGGCCGTCCATCTTGAGGAAGACCGAGCTGCGGCCACCTTCGACCAGCCGGCCGTCGTGTGTGAAAAAGAGGCTGTCGAACGCGCCCACGCGCTCGGCGTCCTGCACGCCTGTGTCGTACACCGTGCGCAGCGTGGTCTTGTGCGCGGCGAGTGGGTTGGCATTGGGCAGGCGCGCGCTGGCGATGCGCAGGCACACCGCTTCGTCACGCAGCGCGGCGAGCGGCGCATGGCGCAGGTCCATGCGGCCATCGTGCGACAAGGCCAGGCGCAAACGCCACGGCGCATCGGGCGCCAGCATGGCAGTGCGTGCGCCGATGGCATCGAGCGCGGCGGTTCGATCGAAGCCAAAGCCCAGCACCTGCGCGCTGTTCGCCAGGCGGTCCAGGTGGCGATCGAGTTGGCTCACACGACCGCGTGTGCCGGGCATGGGCTTGCTGCCCGCAGGCGCCAGCGGCAGGGGCGCGGCCAGCATGGTCTCGAACAGTTCGAAGCCCGGGTCCAGGCCAGTGAGGAAGCGAGCCTTGAGCCGGCATTCCTCGAACTCGTCGTCGGCGCGGCTGTCCATCACGATGCCGGCGCCAATGCCCAACCGCGCGGCGCGCGCGCCATCGACGACCGCGCCGAGCGTGAGCGTTCGGATCGCGACCGAGAAGCAGAAATCGCCGATGCGCGCATCACCTGCCGGCGCATCCATCCAGCCGATCGCCCCGCAGTAAAGGCCGCGCGGCGTCGTCTCCAGCCCGGCGATCAACTGCATGGTGTGGTGCTTGGGTGCGCCGGTGATCGAGCCGCAGGGGAAGGCGGCGCGCAGCACTTCCGGGAAGCCGACCTCGGGCTTGAGGCGCGCCTGCACGGTCGAGGTCATCTGGAACACCGTGCTGTAGGGTTCGATCGCAAACAGCTCCGGCACCTGGACGCTGCCGATCTGCGCCAGGCGTCCCAGGTCGTTGCGCAGCAAGTCGACGATCATCAGGTTCTCGGCACGGTTCTTGATGTCGATCGACAGATGCCGCGCGGTTTCGCTGTCCGCCTCGGCACCGGGGATGCGCGACGCCGTGCCCTTCATCGGCCGGGCGGTGAGCAGGCCGGCTTCGTGGCGGAGGAAGAGTTCGGGCGAGCAGGAGAGGACGTGGGTGGTGGTGGCGTTGCTTGCGTCGTCGTTCGGTGGCAGCGCGATCAATGCGCCATAGGCCACCGGCTGCCGCTCGCGCAGGCGGCGAAACAGCGAGATCGGCGAGCCGAACATCTGCCCGTGCAGCCGATAGGTGTAGTTGACCTGGTAGGTTTCGCCGGCGGCGATGGCCTCGTGGATCGCGGCGATGGCTTGGGTGAAGGCGGGTTGGTCCACGCTGGCTGCCAGCTTCATCACGCCGGCGGCGAGTGGCGGGCGGTCCTGCGGGCGCGCTACGCTCGCATCCACGGTCTGCACATCGTTCACATCGGACGAAGCCTCCGCAGACTCACGCTCCGCCAGCCAGTCGCTCACCTGCGATGCGGACAAGCGCTGCAACTCGCGAAACATCAGCACGCGCAGCGCGGAAGCGTCGTCGGCCGCCAACCGCTCGTGGCCTGCCTTCAGCAGTTTCGCGCCCCATTCGTAGTCGCCCAGCAGTACCGCATGCAGGCCGCTGCGCAGGTCGGCATCGACCGCCGCCCACATCACATCGAGCGTGATCGGATCGGCGCAGCGGTGCTCGCGCACGAAGCCCTGGTAGAGCCGGCTCACCGGCCGCTCGGCCGTGGCGCCGCGATCGTCGAGCAGGGCAAAGCTCATGTCGGCCTCGGTGCTCGAAGATCAGCCACGCTTCAGCTCCAGTCGTCCATGTCGTGCTTGATCTTGTGGCGGTTGGCGATCAGCTCTTCGACCGAGGGCTCGTTGTTCAGCGCGCGCTCGATCGCAAGCTTCGTAGCTTGATAGTTCGTGCGGTACATGTCCTTCTTGTCGAGGTTCGGGTCGGTCGCGCAGCGTGGGTCGATCCACACCAGGCTGATGATGCACAGCTCATGGGCCAGCGCCTTGGGGATGATGCCTTCGATCAGGCAGTCGACCACCGCGTCGGCCGTGGCGCCTTGCACCACGCCGCCGAAGAGATCGATGTTGGCCATGTCCTTCAAGGTGACCTTGGGCACCATGATGGTCGCCGGCCGCACGAGCTGGTTGCAGGCGCGGATGGCGAACATCGCCGTGTGGCCCTTGCTCTGCGCCATCATGTTGGCGAAGGCCGCGCCCACGGGGCCATCGGTGCGGCCGATGAGGATCTCGGGCATCGCGTCGGTGAACTGGCCCTCGGCCGCGAAGACGGTAGCTTCACCGGCGTGGAAAATATAGCTGTTGGTCATGATTGGTTTTCGAAACTGGAATCTGGAGAAAGGCGAGAGCCTATCGCACGAAGATCAACTCGCCCTTGCCGCCCGCCGACAAGTCGCCTAGGCAGCGATCGATGCGGCGACCGGCCAGGCCTTCGAACGGGCCGCCGTGGCGTGCCACATCGCGGGCGAGCAGTTGCCAGATGACATCGGCGGAGGCAATTGCCGGCACGAAGGTGGGTGATGGTTCGGGCGCCGCGCCGGCAAACAACACGCTGCCGCGCCGCATGCCGTAGCCCGCGTGCGCGCCCGTGCTGCCGCCGATGGCGATGGTGCCAGCCACCATTCGCGAGGCGAGAAAGTCGCCTGCGTTGCCGAACACGAGCGCCGTGCCGCGCCGCATGCGGTCACCGAAGCGAGCGCCGGCATCGCCCTTGACGACGAGGCTGCCGCCGCGCATGCCGTCCATGCTGCCGGGCAAGGTGCTGGCGGCGAAGTCGTCGACATTGCCGTCGATGGTCAGGCTGCCGCCGGCCATTTCGCAGGCGGCCAGCAAGCCGGCGTTGCCGTGAATCGCAAGAGACCCGCCGCTCATGCAGCCGGCGGCATAGTGCCCGGCGTGGCCGTTCACCTCGATGCGGCCGGAGGCCATCTGCCAGCCGATGCGATCGAAGCGCGACAGGTCGCCGTCGAATGTCAACGTGTCATCGGCAGCGGCCTCGATGCGGAAGAACTCGGCCAAGGGTTCCAACCTGTTGCCGTGCCCCACCGGCAGCTTCTCGACATCGGCCAGCGCCAGGCCTGCAAGCTTGTCCGGCGCAATACCGCGCAGATCGACGCGCAACGCGGGCGCGGCCTTCAAGGTCAAGCGCCAGGCGCTCATGCCGCTGCTCCCGTTTCGTGAACCACACCCAGCAGCTTCTGCAAATGAAAGTGGAACGGCCCGAGCTTGCCGCCGTAGTTGCCGGCCGAGATGCGCAGCAATCCTCCCGATGCGCCGATAGCGACGCCGGCTTCCATGCCGACGCGCATGGCCGCGCCCACGTCGGCCTCGGTCAGGCCATCGATCACGATCTCCATCACGCAGCGGGTGGCTTCCGTCAGTTCGCTCTTTGCGGCCAGGCCGAAGAGGCTGGGGCAAAACGCATCGTTGGTCGAGGCGCTCAAAGCGGCGTACTTGCTGCCGACCTTCGAGCCCGAGCGCACTACGCCACCGGGGAACGGCATGATGACGTTGGGCAGCTTCTTCATCGCGGCGACCGCGGCTTCGGCCACCGCCAGGGCGCTGTCGGTATCCGTACACAGCAGCAGCAGGTTGCCGCCGCCCACGCACTTGACGACTGCGGTGGTCTCTTGCACCACGAACTCGCCGTCCATCACCGGCACGCGCCAGTAGCGAATGCCATTGATCACCTTCGAGATCTGCCAGCCGTCGCCGAAGAAGCGCAGGTTCTTGCCCAGCGCGATCGCTTCACCTTCCGCGATACCGGCGAACACGGCTGTCGTTGGGCATGTCAAAACGCACTGTCCGACCCGGCGCTCGACCTGCTTGGCGAGTTCCTTGCCCGACATCGAGAAGATCAAGACGCTCAAGCCCGGCCGGCCGTCGGGCGTTTCATCGGCACTCAGTTCACGTTCGATGCCGGCCTCGCATCCGCAGGCGATCACCGAGGTCGCAAAGCCGGTGAGCGATGCCGCCGCGTGATGAGCCCAGGTGAGGTTGTGCGCCGTGATGACGAGGCGCGTGGCCTTCATCGGGAAGGCTTCGGCAAAGGTGTCGTCGATGGTGACGCCGTTGCGCTGCAGAGGGGCGCTCATATCGCCGCTCCTTCGAAACACGCCGTCGGCAGCAAGCGCCCGCCGTTGCAGCAACTGCACAACTCGTCGTGCGTGATGGCGATGCGGTCGAAGTTCACCGAGCCGTGTGCGGCCAGATGCTTGCGCAAGGTCTTCTCGATACCACGGTCGTAGTCGGGTTCGACGAAGTGCGTGCCGCCTGTGGTGATGGCCGTGATCTGCCCTTGGCGGGCGACCTGCACGCCGTCCTTGAACACATGCTCGGGTGTGGTGAACATGGCCTCGGGGTCGGCTCGCTCGCGGTAGACGGCGATGTCGGCCGCAGCGCCTTCGCCCAGGTGGCCGCGGTCCTTCAGGCCGAGCAGACGGGCAGGCGCCGAACGCGTCATGATCGCGATCTCATCGAGCGTGAGTTCGCGGGTGATGGACTTCAGCGCGCAGTTGGCCGCCACATCAGGATGCAGCTTGGCGAGTTGCTCCTCGCGGAAGCTTCGGTCCATCAGCAGGCGGATCAAGTGCGGGTAACTGGTGAACGGGCCGCCGTTGGGATGGTCGGTGGTGAGCACCACGCGCCACGGGTCGTTCACAAGCAGAAAGATCTCGAGCCCGATCACCCATTGCAGCGCGTTGACGAAGCTCTGCTCGCGGTACTTGAACGGTACGACGCCGCAGCCGGCTTCGCATTCGATGTCACCGCCCACCCACTTGCGCGGGTTCGCCAGGTTCGATTGAGCGTGTTGCCGCATGGTGTCGCCCGAAGCCGTCACGGTCTGGCCGAACATGATCTGGCCGACATCGATGCTCACGTTCGGGTTGGCGTTGACGGCCTCGGCCAGTTGCAGCGCAGCCGACGAAAACTTCTTCGGCCCCTCGGTGCCGTAGGCATGGAACTGGATGTGCGTCAGATGCGCAGGCAAGCCTTCGAGCGCCTGAATGGTCTGCAAGGTCGATTCGATGTTGCCGGCCACACCCAGGTTGCTGCCGTGGATGTGCAGCGGGTGCGGCACGCCGAGCTCACGCAGCGCGCGCGCCAGCGTGTGCACCACCTGCCGCGGCGTCACTTGCCAGTGCACATGGTTCTCGTCGACGTCGAGCTTGCGCTGGTTGAACTTGAAGGCCGAGATGCCGGCCGGGTTGACGACCTTCACGCCCATCGCCTTGGTGGCATGGATGGTCCAGGCCATGTAGTCGCGAATGGTCTCGTAGTTGCGCCCGCTTTCACCGCCTTCGGAGAGCAGCTTGAGGAACAGCTCGTCGTTGCCCAGCATGACGTAAGCGCCGTGGTCGAGGATGGGTGTGTCGCCCATTTCCATGTGCGCCTGGCGGGCGTTGCTGGCGATCATGGCCGGCTCGAAAGCCGCGGTGTAGCCCATCTCCACATAGCGGTAGCCGGTGGCCAGCGTGCCGGGTGCGCAGCCGCCGCACGATGCCAGCTCCAGCGGATTGGTGGGCAACGCAATCGGGTTGCCGTTGGCGCGACTGGCTTCCGGCAAGAGCAGGCGGGCGAGGTTGATCTTGCCGCCGCCGATGTGGGTGTGCATGTCGATGCCGCCGGCCATGATCAGGCAGCCGGTGGCGTCGATCTGTGCATCGACCTTCTCTTCTGCGGGCAGCGATACGATTCGGCCGTCTTGCACGAATAGGTCGCGCAGCTCCACCGCTTGCGGGTTGGCGGGGTCGATCACGCGGCCACCGCGAAGGCGCAGGGTGCTCATCGTGCGGCCCCGGCTCGGTTGGCATTCAAGGCAGCCACCGCCTGGGTGATGCGGGCCAGCACGTCGGCGACGGTCGGCAAGGTATCGACATAGAGTGCATTCAAGGGCAGCACGGTGCCGCCATCCGTTCGAAAGAGGTGTCCAGCCGACCCGATACCGGGTGTCGAAACCGGAATGAAGACCGAGCCCGCGCGTGTCGCCGAGGGCGCAAGCGCGGGCGGCCCGAGCACGATCAGCGGCAAGGTTGTTGCCGGCGGCGGGCTCGTGGCATCGAAGCTGGCGAGCCACAGCAGGCTGTCGACGGCGCCATCGGCGAGCAACCGTTGGGTATCGAAACACACCGGTTCATGTTCGAGCCCCAGCGGCCCGGCGCGGCTGCGCAAGGGCAAGGCTGCCAGCCAGGTGAAGACCTGGTTGACCGTGCCCGCGCCGTTGCCGCCACCCAGCCACAGCGCACCAGCGCGCGTCTTCTCGTTGAGGGTGGAAACGATGCGGTTGACGTTCTCGATGATCAAGGCGCCTTGCTCCGGCAAGCGCCCGGTTTCGCCGACGACCACGGCATAGGTGGCGGCGCGCAGGCGCTCGGCGAGTGCGATGAGCGCAGGTGGCGCGTGGCGAACCGTGCGCTTGGCGACGAGCGCGGCGAGCATCGCGATGGTGGTGAAAATGTCGCCTTGGGCCGACAACCATTCGGTCGTCACGCCAGGGTGAGACGCGAGTTGTGCAAGGCCGGCTTCGTCGGCCGATTGATCCGATAGCGACCCGCCGAGCACCGCCACATGGCGCTGCGCCACCAGGTCTTCCGCGATACCGGCGCGCTGGAAAAACTCTGCCGCACCGGAGCCCGGCAAACCGCCGATGCAGACGATCACATCGGCCCGGTTGCGCACTTCGGCCAACGTCGTCGTGAAGCTGCCGCGGTCTTGCAAGGCGCGCACGCTGTGCATCAACGCGCGGCCTTTGGCAGGGTCGCAGATGGCGCCGGTGGCGGTGGCGAGCGGGTACAGCGCGCGTGCGCCGGCCACATCGGTGCCGAGACCGCCGAAGAGCGGTTGCCGGCTGGCCGCCAGGGTTCGCGCCGCGGCGACGACCGCGTTGGAGAGGTCACACGCCTGGCCATCGACCAGCGGCGTCGTATCCACGGGCGACGCCGAAGTCCACGCCGAAAAGCGCGCCAAGGCCGCACGCGCTGCCGCGCATTCGCCGCTCGCCAGCTCGAACGACCCGCCGGAGGCGCTCGCGCGCACGCTCAGGTCATCGCACAGCAACAGGCAGAACGGGCAAGTCCAGCGGATCGCGCCCGCTTCGGGCGCCAAAAGGGAGTCGGTCATCGGGGCGCATCACGCAAGCGATGTGCCACAGCGCCCTGCCCCGGTGCATACCCTGACAGAGCCGGCCGAGCGCCGGGAGAATCACCCGGGGGCGGGGCATTTGCCGCCAGAACTGGAACACTGTGTGGCGCTCGTTGTAGCGATTGTGGCGGGCCATGCAGGGCTGCAATGGGCGATCGGCGCATTGCTGTATCGGCAGCAAGGGTCAACCCGGATGGCACGAAACGTGATGCAACAAGGCCCATGCTCCCTCGTTCCGGCCTCTCTTTCCGTTCCCTTTCCCGGTCCCGCTATCGGCTCCGTTCCCGGCTTCATCCCTCTTCAGGAGCGCACCCGGGGCAGGCGGCCATCGTGCAGCGCGCTCGCCACCAGCCATGCGCCGGCGCCGGCCTCGGCGGCGCCGGCCAAATCGTCCGCATGGCGTATGCCGCCGGCGCCGACGATGAAGGCGCCCGGGGCCTTGGCGCGCACACCGGCCAGCGTTTCCAGATCGGGCCCGGCGTCCGACCCGACGCGCTCCAGCGTCATCACGATCACGCGGCGCGGCCAGAACTGCGGCGCCTCCCAGCAGCCTGCCGCATCCAGCCGCCGGCCGTCGCGGCGGTCGAGCGAGAGCACGCGGTCATCGCTGTTCGAGCCCTGGAAACACAGTTCCAGCGCCCCGCGCGAGGCCATCGATTCGCTGCCGAAAATCGGCACCACGCGACTGGAATCGGCGCCGATGTCGGCCAGCAAGGCATCGACCGCGGCGGCGTCGGCAAAGCCGGCATCGAGCCACAACTCCAGCGCCGGCATCTCGTGCAGCAGCGAGCGCAACACCGCCACATGAGCCGGGCGGCCGAGCAAGGCATCGAGGTCGGCCACGTACAACTGGTTCGTCGCACAGTGCTCGCACAAGGCACGCGCCATCACCAGCGGCTCGCTGCCTTCGCACAGTTGCGACACCATGGGGCGATACGCCTGGCGATCGCCGCGCACCGCGCGAACCACCTGGCCTTGCATGAGATCGATGACGGGAATGAGGTTCATGGATGAAGCGGATCTTCGTCTACGAGTATTCGAGTGGGGGAGGTGCGGGCGCGGAGGACGGCGAGCTGCTGGCTGCCGGCCGCGCGATGCGCGATGCGGTCACGGCCGATCTGCTGAGCCTCGAAGATTATGACGTGACGGTCGCGACAGGCGAGCCAGCTGCAAAGCTCCCCGCGGGCGCGCGCGCCATCTCGCCACCTGTCGGCGAATCGGCCTTCGACTTTGTGGCAACGCAGGCCGATGCGCATCACCTCACCTGGGCCATCGCTCCCGAAACCGGCGGCGTGCTCACGCGCCTGCATGGTGGCATCGATGCCGGCCGATGGTTGGGCTGTGATGCCGCGGCCATTCAGCTGGCCTCGGCCAAACGCGCCACGCTGCTGCGGCTGGGCGAATGCGGCGTCACCACGCCGCTGGCCTTCGAGCACGCGCCGGAGGTCATGCGCTGGGTCGTCAAGCCCGACGATGGCGCCGGCGCGCTGGCCACGCACCTGCACGCCACGCCCGAAGCCGCCTGGGAAGACTGGGCCAAGCGCTCGCGCGCGGGCAGCCCCATGGCCATCGAACCCTGGGTCGAAGGGCCGGCGCTGAGCCTTTCGCTGCTGTGCAGCGCGGAGCGCGCCGAGCTGCTCAGCATCAACCGCCAGCATTTCGGGCTGGACGATGCGGGCGTGCTGTCTTTCCGCGGCGTGCAGATCGATGCCTGGCCGCGCGATGGCGCACAGGCCGCCACGCTCGCAGCGCTGGCCACGCGCATCGCCCGCTGCATGCCGGGGCTGCGCGGTTTCGTCGGTGTCGATCTGGTGTGGCACGCGCAGCGCGGGCCGGTCGTCATCGAGATCAATCCGCGCGTGACCTGTGCTTACGTGGGCCTCTCGAAGGCGCTGGGCCGCAACCTGGCGGCGGATGTGATCGCGGCCCATTCGCCTGGCTTGGCGCACCATGATTGAGACTCGCGTGATCGGCTGGGATGTGGGTGGCGCGCATGTCAAGGCTTGCCTGATGGCGCACGGCCGCGTCGTCGATGTGGCGCAATGGGCCTGCCCGCTCTGGCAAGGCATGGAGAAGCTGCAGGCCGTCTTGCAGGCCGCCCACGAGCGGTGGCCGGGCCTGGCCAGCGCGCGGCACGCGGTGACGATGACTGGCGAGATGGTCGACCTCTTCGCGCACCGAGAAGACGGCGTGATGCGCATTGCCGCCGAGCTGGTGCGCGCGCTCGCGCCACCTGGCAGCACTGGCTCGGTCGCCTTCTACGCCGGTGACGCCGGTTGGTGCAGCGCAGCCTCGGTCGCCACGCACTGGGAAGCCATCGCCTCGGCCAACTGGCTGGCCACGGCGCGACATGCGGCGTCGGATCTAATGAAGGACGCAGGCGATCAAGCCGTAGGCCTGCTGATCGACATCGGCAGCACCACCACCGACCTCATCGCCTTGCGCGGCGGTCGCGTGCTCACCACCGCGCGCACCGACGCACAACGCCTTGCGAGCGGCGAGCTGGTGTACCACGGCGTGGTGCGAACACCGCTGTGCGCCATCGCCCACCGCATCGGCTGGCGCGGCGTGCAGCACAACGTGATGAACGAGTTCTTCGCGACCAGCGCCGATGTCTACCGCCTCACCGGTGAACTGAACGCAGCACACGATCTGCACCCACCGGCCGACAACGCCGGCAAGGACCTCCCCGCCACCCGGCAACGGCTCGCTCGCATGATCGGCCTGGATGCACGCGATGCTTCGGATGACGATTGGCTCGCCTTCGCCCACGCCTGGCGAGCGGCGCAAGTCGCCGAACTGCGCAGCCAGGTGCGGCGTGTGATGGACACCCACGGCCTCGGGCCGCAGACAGTCGCCGTCAGCGCGGGATGCGGCGCCTTTCTGGCAGCCGATGTATTGGCGCATGACCATCGCCTGCTGGCCTATGGAAGCGACGTGGCCGACTCGGCGCTCCATTGCAAGGCCACCTTGCAATCGTGGGCCCAGGTGTGCGCCCCCAGCGTGGCCGTGGCGGCACTCCGCGAACAGGACCTCCCCCGATGTGGATCGTGAAGATTGGCGGCAGCCTCAACTCCAGCGCCATGCTGCCGGCGTGGCTCGATCTGCTGGCACAGTGCGGCGGCGGACGCGTCACGGTCGTGTGCGGCGGCGGTGCCTTCGCCGATGAAGTGCGGCGCTCGCAGGCGCACTGGCGCATCGACGACCTGAGCGCCCACAACATGGCTGTGCTCGCCATGGCCCAGACAGCCTACCTGATGCACGGACTCAACCCCGAGCTGCAACTGACGCGCAGCAAGGCCGACATCCGCCGCGTGCTGCACAACGGCCGCACCGCCCTCTGGCTGCCCTTCGAGCTGCAACGCGACCAGGTCGATGCCCACACCAACTGGGAAGTCACCTCCGACAGCATCGCCCTCGACCTCGCCCGCCGTCTCAACGCGGAGCGGCTGGTGATGGTGAAATCGTGCAACGTCGACCCGCGCATGAGCCTGGCGCAACTGGCCGATGCCGGCATCGTCGACCGCCGGTTCGCCGCCATGTCCGAAGGCGCCGCCTTCCCCATCGACTTCGTGCACCAGGAGGAGCTGGGGCGGATGCGGGCTTTGCTGCTGGGGGAGCATCGGTACGGGGAAGGCTGATCCGCGTCAGCCCGGGGCGCCGAATCGCGCCGCCGACCTGGCACGCGCCTCGGCGGCCACTGTGTCGCGGTCTCGCGGCTGCGAGGTGGTCACCAGCGATTCGATGAGGGTTCGGGCCAACGCGGCGATCTCTTCGACGGCGCGGTCGAAGGCTTCGGCATTGGCTTTCGACGGCACGTTGAAGCCGCTCAGCTTGCGCACGAACTGCAAGGACGCGTCACGTATTTCCAGCTCGGTGGCCGGCGGTTCGAAGTTGAACAGGGTCTTGATGTTTCTACACATGGCGACTCCGTGATGGTGCGGCCCAGACATAGTAGTTGTCGAACTCGGCCTGCTCGACGAGGGTGAAACCGGCGCGTTGGTAGAAGTCGTTCGAGCGGCTGCCGCGCAGCGCGCCGACCCGAACCTCGCGCCCTACTGCAGCGGCATCGGCCAGCACTTGCCCGATGACCCAGGCGCCGATGCCGCGGGCTTGCGCACGCGGCAGTATGTAGAGGTGATCGAGCAGCACCGCATCATCTTGCGGCTTGACGACCACGAAGCCGACGCGTTCATCGGCCAGCAGGATGTGGCGCGTGTGGATTGGCGAGAAGCCCGCGGTGAAACGCTCTCGTGCGCGCATGGGATCGAAGCGACCGATGCGTTCCAGGCTTTCCCGCATGGCCTCGATGCGCAGCGCCAGCAGGGCTTCGAAGTCTTCGGTAACGGCGGGCTCGAAGGTGATCGCGAGATGTGGGTCGGCAGTCATGGGCAACGTGAGATGTGCTCGAAGAATCGTAGCAGCGCAAAATCCAAGACCCGATCCATTGCAGCTCAGGAGACCCACCGTGACCACGACCCGCCCCACTGTTGCCGACAAGCGCCGCGCCTTCGCGCAACTCCATGCTTCCGGATGTTTCGTGATCCCGAACCCGTGGGACGTGGGCAGTGCGCGGTACCTGCAAAGCCTCGGTTTTGCGGCCCTCGCCACGACGAGTTCGGGCTTTGCGTGGTCGCATGGTCATGCCGACAACGCGATCACGCGCGACATGGCCTTGGCGCATCTGCACGAGATGGTCGAGGCCACCGACGTGCCGATCAACGCGGACTTCGAGAACGGCTTTGCGCACGATGCCGCCGGCGTGGCACAGAGCGTGCGGCTGGCGTTGGAGACCGGCGTCGCCGGCCTGTCGATCGAGGACTCGACGGGCGACGCGGCGCATCCGCTCTATACGATCGACGAAGCCGCCACGCGGATCGCCGCGGCGCGTTCTGCCATCGATGCGATGGGCGGCGACACCTTGTTGGTCGGCCGTGCCGAGTGCTTCCTCCACGGCGTTATCGACTTGGCAGAAACCATTGCGCGGCTGAAGGCGTATGCAAATGCAGGCGCCGATTGCCTCTACGCGCCGGGCATCCGCACGCGCGAGCAGATTGCCGCAGTGGTCGCTGCCGTGGCGCCGAAGCCGTTCAACCTGCTGATCGGTTGGGCGAGCGATCTGACGATGGCGGATGTGGCTGCGCTGGGTGTGCGGCGGGTGAGCGTGGGCGGTGCGCTGGCGCGATCGGCCTGGGGTGGGTTCGAGCGCGCGGCCAAGCTGCTCTCGTCGCAGGGGCGGTTCGATGGCTTTGCAGACGCGGCTTCGGGGCAGGCGCTGGATGCTTTTTTTGCCGGGGATTCGAAGCGACGAGTGGGCGGTTGAGCGTGCGGGCCCTGTCGAAGTGTTTGCGCGGAACTCCACTGGGGCTTCGACAGGCTCAGCCCGAGCGGATTGGGGCTCAGCCCGAACGGATGGGGGCTCAGCCTGATCGCTTGGAGGGCATGGGCCTCGACGTGCCCGCGAAGGGCTTACGCAGGCACCGCAGGTTGGTCCACACGATGGATCTGAGGCCGCTCGCCATGCATCGTCGCCGTCAACTCACGCAGACGCTGCGGGGCTATGGTGCTGCTCCGGTCTCCATCACAAACCGCCGTGCGAAAGCCCGCGAAATCGGGTGCCAGGGCGGCGAGTTGCGGCTGGTGGACGGCTCGCAAAGCGCCCGCCAGCCCGACCATCGCGCCCTCGCCTTTCACCAGCGAAACGAAGCGCCGCAATTCGTCCATCGCCATCGCATCGAAGAGACTGCCCGCGAGCTTGTCGGCCGTGTCGGCCATCACGCCGGGGAAGCCCAGCGCACAGGCGTGCGCAACATCGGCCATGTCGAGGCCGTGGTCGGCGATGAAGACGGGCACGATGGCGTGGCGGCTCGCGGCCAATGCCTCGAGCACCGCACGCACGCCGACCGAACGCTCGATGCCGACCTTCACGTAGTCGACGCCACACGCGCCCACCGCTTCCACGCAATCCATGATGCGCGCCAGCTCATGCATCGGCACATCGCCAATGGTCGCGCTGATGGGCAGGCGGCTGCCGTGCTGGCGCAGCGCGGCCACGATCTCGGCGATGGTCTCGACCGGCAGGCCGCCCAGCGCCCCCTGGCCGGGCTCCTTCAAATCGATGAAATCGGCGCCGCCTTCGACCACCCACAAGGCCTCTTGAACGCTTCGAACGCTGACGAGAATCTTCATGGCGCGGGTGTTCATGGAGACGCCTCCTTGAGGTGATCTGCGGGTTTGATGGTGTTGGCGCTGGCGGCCCGGTGGTCTTGCACTGCGGCGAGCAGCCAGCCCCAGGCTTCGCGCTCTTCGGGGCCGGCCGTCTTGTCGATGGCGATCTGCAGATAGGCCATCTCCGAGTCGACCTTCTCGGCCGGCAGCATGTGCAGGCGGCTCACCAGCACTGCGCCTTCGATGACGGCGGCTTGCGCGCGGTTGAAGCCGGCGTACGTGCCATGCGTGGCCTCGTGCACGCGGGCCATGTGCAGCACCGGGCGCTGCACGTCCTCGATGCGTTGCGCGAGGTGGAGTTCGATATGGCTCAGCGCGCAGGCCAGCCGCACGCCGACGATCTTCTCGGCCGGCAGCACCGGCCAGTCGCGCCGGCCCGTCACGCTGCCGGCGAAGACGCGGGTGTCGAGCACGATGTTGAGCACGGCGTGGCCGGTGGCGGCGATGTTGTCGTGCGTGGTCGAGGGCTTGAAGGGCATCAAGATCACCTCGCCCTCGCAATACCGCACGCCCATGGGCGCCACATGCGGCGTGCCGTCGGGTGCGACAGTGGTCACCACGGTTTCGAAGATCACATCGTTGGTCATCGCGGGTTACATGGGGAAGAGCAGTGAATCATTGGAAAGGCTTGTCGGTCGTCTTGCGGCGGACCATCGTCGTGCCGGGCGCGCACCAGGCCGCAAGGTCTTGCTCGCCGCGGTCGACGGCACAGCCCCAGTCCAGCGGCTGGTCCTGAACATAGCGCTTGCCCAGCTTGTGTGCGATCTCGGCATGCGCGAGTTCCACGCCCATGTAGAAGGCATGCGCGGCGTCGTTCTCCAGCCCCAATTGCGGCCAGAGTTCGAAAGCGCCCTGCCCCAACCGCAAGCCGTCGCGGTTGTAGACGTGCAAGCCCTGGGGCGAGACCTGCACGCGGAAGTTCGGGTCGCGCACTTGCGCGGCGGTGGCGGCGATCTCTTCCGGTGTGTCGGGAAACGGGTGCTTGGCATGCACCGTCATCAATGCGTCGTTCATGCCCTTCGGCAGCGTGTTGTGGCGGCTTGCGGCGTGCATGATGCGGCGTGCCCAATCGGCCTCTTTCACGGCGCGGCGCGCGTGGTTGCTGACCTGCGTCGTCAGCACGGCCGCCACCTGAAGCTCGGCGCAGATGCCGAAGAGCAGCGCGTTGATGCCGCTGGTGTCGGCCTCGGTCAGCTCGGTGAGGTTGCCCACGCCCATCATGATGGACGCCTCGGGAAAGCGCTCGCGCAGGCGGTGGTAGCGCACGATGGAGGCGGTGAAGCCGAAGGGAATCGGGTCAAGGATGGAATCGGCCAGGAAGGCGCGGCCCTTGCGCTGCATGATGTCGATCGCGTCGTGCAGCGAGGCTTCGTCGACGGGCGTGCGCGGGATCAGCACGGGCGTGGCGGCCACTTCGTCTGCCACCCACAAGGTATCGAGCGTGAGGCTCAGCAGGTAGTCGGCGCCCGCGCGCCCACCACGCAGCAACTCTTCGGGTGAGATCGAATCGACGCTGACCTGAAAGCCCTCGGCCTTGAGCGCTTTCACGCTGTCTTCGAGATGGTCGAAGGCGGTATCGGGCAGGCCGCCGAGGTCGATCACATCGGCGCCATCGGCGCGGAGCTTCTTCGCGCGAGCCACGATGGCCTCCACGCTCAAGCGCGGCGCGTCGACGATCTCGGCAAAGATCGCCACTTCGTATTCGTCGAGTGTGATCGGCTTGGCCGCGCGGTTGAAGAAGCGCGGCAAGTCCTTCACCTCTTCCGGCCCGCGCTGCACCGGCAGGCCAAAGTGCTTGGCGAGCGCTTCCAGATCCCCACGGCAGCGGCCCGGCACGATGATGCGGTCGACGCGGCGCGGTTCGCTGTCGTCTGCCGCAGGGCTCGTTACCGGCAGCGGCACGCGGCGGCGGATCATCTCGGCCGTCATCAGCGCGGCCACCTGCAGGCCCAGCTCTCGCACTTCCCATGTGAACGGCACTGCGTCGATGTTGGCCAGCACCCGCTCCAGGCTCGGCTGCGCCAGGCGGCCGGTCAGGAAGAGGATGTGTTCCATGCGAGAGACAGTTCGTTCAGGCGTTCGGTGAGAGCGGTTTCGAGTTCGGCGGCGGACGCGACGACACGGCAGAAGTCGATCGCCCGCAGGCGCTCGACGTTCTCCAGTTCGATGCGCCGCGGCCGCAGCGTCACCCAGTCGTGCGGCGACTTGGTCACGACCACCGGTTCGGTGTCACATGCAAACACGATGCCCGGAATGCCGAGCTTGCCGGCCTGCGCGAACATGTTGGTCGGCAGTGAGTCGCTGAAGCCGAAGGCGCACTTGGCGACGGTGTTGCTGGTGGCCGGCGCGATGACCACCGTGTGATAGACATCGTCGTAGAGCATGCCCACCGGCACGCCGCTCGCCGTCTTGTCGCGGAAGACGCGGAACCTTGGCTTGAGGCCGTCTAGCGGCATCTTGTAGATCTCTAGCACCTCTTCGCCGGCGGCGGAGAGGAAGAGATCGACGTTGGGCAGGCGCTCGGCGAGCGCCATGGATTCGTCCAGGAAATGGCCGGAGCCGGTGATGCACCAGGCGAAGCGGGAGCGGGATTTGTGGGCTTCGTCGGGTGGGGTTGGAGCGCTGGCCGAGGGCACTTCGACAGGCTCAGTGTGAGCGGAGGACGAATCCCCTGCCCACTTACCAACCGGGCTCGGGATGCGAGATCTGGATGTGGAGCTTGTGGAGCTTGCGGTAGAGGGTGTTGCGGCTGACATCAAGCGCCTTGGCGACGTTGCTCACGTTCCAGCGGTGCTGCTCCAACATCTGCAGCAGCACTTGCCGCTCGTTGGCCTGGATCGGATTGAGTTTGACGGGGCATGGCGCATTGTCGCCGCGGGCTTCGTCGGAGGCTGCGTTCGGCTGAAATGGCATCGCGGCGGATGGCATTGGATCGATCATGGCCGCGTGGCTCGCGCCGTTCATCGAACCGTGGGCCGGGGCATGCGCGCTGGCGTTCATGCCGACGCCTGCGCCATTGCCAGACCCATTCGCCATCGGCACCGCATGCGCAGGCCGCACGCCGTTGGCTTGCAGGTTCACCGACATCGAAGGCAGGTGCTCGCGCGTGATCATCTGCCCATCGGCCAGCGCAGCAGCGGTTCGCAGCACATGGCCCAACTGGCGGATGTTGCCGGGCCAGCTGTGCTCCATCAGCAGGCGCTCGGCATCGGCGCTCAGCGACGCATCGGCGCCGCCTTCGGACAGCAGCACGCCGCGGATCAGCTCGCGCTTGTCGCTGCGTTCGCGCAGGGCGGGCAATTGCACTTCGATGCCGGCCAGGCGGTAGTAGAGGTCTTCGCGGAAGCGCCCTTCGCGCACCAGCGCCGGCAGTTGGCGGTGGCTGGCGCTGATGAGCTGGAAGTCGACCGCGTGGGTTTCTTCGGTGCCGAGCGGCGTGACGCGGCGCTCGTCGAGCACGCGCAGCAACCGCGCCTGCAGCTCCAACGGCATGTCGGCGATTTCGTCGAGGAACAGGGTGCCGCCATCGGCCTGCAGAATCTTGCCGCGCCGGCCGGTGCGCTGTGCGCCGGTGAAGGCGCCGGCGCGGTAGCCGAAGAGTTCCGATTCGATCAGCGTCTCGGGCAGGCTCGCGCAGTTGATCGCCACGAAGGCGCCGGCCGCGTGCGGGCTGGCATCGTGCAAGGCGCGGGCGAACACTTCCTTGCCGGAGCCGGTTTCGCCGCACAGCAGCACCGGCGTGCGGCGCGCGATCACACGGCGGGCGGTGTCGAGCTGCGCGATCAGGCGCGGGTCTTCGAAGGTGGAGGTGGTGGTCGATGCGCTCGTGGGCGAAGGGTTGGCAACCACGCCCGTCATCGGCCGCGTGGCCACGCCGCGAGCTGGCGCACGCGGCGGCGGGATGGTGATGGACGAGCCGACCGACGATGCCGTGCCGGTCGGCGCATCGGCATCCGAGGCCGGCCGGCGCGCGACCGCGAAGAAGCGCAGCGCCGCGTTGGCGCGGTAGGTCACGACCGGGTGGAACGACGACGACGCGCTGCGCTGCAGCATGTCGGCCAGCGAGGTCTGAAACAGGTCTTCGATGCGGCGCGAGCGAATCTCGTCCATCGAATGCAGGCCGAGCTGAAACAGCGCGCTGCGGTTGGCCGCGAGGATCTGGCCATCGTCGCCGACCGCGAGCTTGCCTTCGTGCAGTGTGTAGACGAACTCCGGCCGGCTGTGAAAGTGCAGCGGGTGCGCATTGCGGAACTGCTGGTCGATCAGCCGGTTCTCGATCATGCGGGCGGTCATGCCGAGCAGCACCAGCAAATGCTGCTGCATGAGGCTCGAGCGGCTGGTCACGTCGAGCGCGCCGACGATCTCGCCCGAAGGGTCGAACACCGGCACGGCGGAACAGGTGAGCTGGGTGAACTGGGTGAAGAAGTGGTCTTCACGCCTCACCGATACCGGGCTGGCCGACGCCAGGCAGGTGCCCATGCCGTTGGTGCCGGCTTCGGTCTCGCTCCACATGCCACCGGCGCGCAGGCCGAGCGGGCCCACCTCGGCCGCGAACTCGGGCGAGGAGACCATGTGCACGATGACACCATCGGTATCCGTCAGGACCACGGCCGATTCGTTGTCGGCGAGCTGCTGGTAGAGCGTGGTCATCTCGTAGCGCGCGCAGTCGATCACATCGGCGCGGCGGGCGCGGCGCTCTTCGAGCGCGGCGCGGGCGAGCACGGTGGGATCGCGCGGTTTGTCGGGGTGGAGGCGGTACTCGTTGAGGCACCGGCTCCAGGAGCGCATGACCACATCGTTGGCCTGCTCGTGGAAGCCGCTGCGAACCACGTCGAGCACGCGATCGGCATGTCGATCGGCAGGCTGCCCCGCCTCTCGCAATCCCGCGTCTTGCAGTGTCAACGCCATCGTCGTCTCCAGGTCGGTCCTGCTACCCGGATGGGCAACGGATTTTTGATTTTCGGCTGTGCGGGCCATGCCGCGCACCGGGTGAAACACGGGGTGATCAGCAGCTTTACGCTCGCGCTCTTGCATACGCCCCGATTGGCCCACATTTTGCGTTCGAGTGTGCGCCGAGGGGCATAAGACCTCAGGAAGATACATTCGGCAATCTCTCGCCGCGCAGACACCTCATGGAGACTCATTTGAACATCGCCCGCCCCTTGTCGAACCTGCCCTCTGCCTTGCCTGCGCATGACGCGGCGCCGATGGACCTCATCCTGATCGAAGGTTTTACCGGCCAGACGGTGATCGGCATCTACCAGAACGAGTTGCACCGACCCCAGCCGCTGGTGATCGATTTGCAAGCCGGCCAGCCGCGTTCGCGCGCCTGCGATACCGACCGCATCGCCGACACCATCGATTACGGCGCGGTTTGTGATCGCCTGCGGCGCCTGATGGTCGAGCACAAGCTGCAATTACTCGAAGCCTTTGCCGAGGCGATCGCCGACATCCTCATCGTCGAGTTCGGTGCCGTCTGGGTCCGCGTGAAGGTCGTCAAGCCGAAAAAGGTTGCCGATGTGGGCGCGATGGGCGTGCAGATCGAACGCGTGGCGCCGCCGCCGGAAGAGCGCGCCGGGCGCGGTGCGGCCGTGCTGCGCATGATCGGCTCGGGCATGGTGCCAGGCGGGCGCTGAAACCCGAATAGAAAAGAGAAAAGGCCGACCGGGATCGCCGGTCGGCCTTTTTCATGGTCGGAACTTTTGGAGCCGATCAGTTCGGTGCGAACGGATGTGACGCGCTGCCCTTCTTGGCAACCACTTCGGCCGCCGTCGGCGAGCCCTTGACGGCGCGCTGGATGGATTCCTTGACGGCCTGGTAGTTGTATTGCTGGATCTTCTTGTCGTCTTCGGCGAGCCAGTGGATGAACACGCCGACGCAGATGAAGAGGTTGTCGGCTTCGTCAGCCGGGATGGTGCCGTCTTCGACGCAATCGGCCACGGCCATTGCGACGCCGCGTTGTGCCGGCCCGAACATTTGCACCGCTTGCTTGGCGCCCTTGATCGTGACCTTGTTGAACATCACGGTCGCCGGCTTGGTGAGCAGGTTGGGCGCGATCACGGCGAGCAGAGACGTGAAGCCGTCCTTGTTGTTCGTCAGCGCGTTGGCGAACGCGGTTTCTGCAGCGCTTCCGCGCGGCCCGATCAGCAGGTCGATGTGGGCGACTTCGTTGCCATCACCGACGAGCGACTCGCCGACCATCATCCGATCAATCTTTGCCATGGTTTTCAATCTCCGTATTGCGTTCTGGGGTCATTCACGACACTGGCCAAAGTGCCAGCGCGACTTGGTTGTTATCACGATCCGTGCCACCGCATTTCGCTCGATCGATCAACGCTTGGTGGCTCGGGAAGACCCTGTGAAACACCGCTCAACCGCGCTGCGTCAACCCGGCCAGCAGCAGTGTCGCCACGGTCAAATCGGCCGTGGTGCCGGGGTTGATGCGCTGGGCCTTGAGGCTCGCGTCCCAGGCCGCGAAATCGGGGTCGTCTGCCAGCGGCACGGCGCGTGTTTCGCGGCCCGTCCAGCCCTGCGCCGCGGTCATGACAGTCTGTGCCACGGCTTCGCCACGATTCCGAACAATGTGTGAATCCTCGAAACTGGCGAGCAGCATGAGGTAGAGCTTCTGCACGCTCGCGGTGGTCACCGCGTCGATTGCGTCGCCTGTCGAACCTGCCATGAGTGAAAACCCGGAGCCCAGCGCCGGCATCGCAATGTCGAACAGATCGGCATAGGCGTCGTGATACTGCCGCGCGATGCGGTCGCGGTGCGCGGCGAGCGACATGGCCGCGCGAAGGTCGATGCTGGGCGCGGCGTTCACGTCTTCGCTCGGCGCGTTGCCCAGGCCGCCGGGATGGGCCTGCGCGATGCCGCGGTAAGCGGCTTCGGCATCGGCCAGGTTCAGATCGGCGAGCACCGATTCGAGGGCATCGCGCAACGCAGGCAGCGTGACGGCATGGGGTTGTAACTCGACGGCGCGCGCGATTGGCGCGCAGAGCAGCAGAATGCCGAGATTGGTGTTGCAGCCGGCTGCCGCCCAAGTGGCGTTCACGGCCGCCTCGATGCGCTCGCCGACACGCGCGCCGCGCTCGAACAAGGGCCCGGCCGCAGCCCGTGCGCTATCGAGAAACATCTGCGCCTGCATGCCGTGGCCGGCGGAAGCGAGGCTCACGTTGCCGGGTTTGCGCACGCCCACGTCGAGCGCACAGGCGCGCAGGAAGCAGGCCTTGGCGTGGGCTGTGGCTTGCGCTTGCAAGGACGGGCTGCTTGCGCTCATGCGCGACGTGGCAAGAGCGACTGCTCGGCCGATGTGAGCTGCGTCGCGCCGCGCGCATCTGCCACCTTGCGGTCCAGCACATCGTCGACGATCGCCCGCGCGATGTTGAAGCCCGTCACACGCTGCAGGCCATGCCACGCAGCCACGCCGTTGACTTCGATGACCTGGATGCCGGGCGGCGCGGCCGACGGGATCAGGTCGACGCCGGCGTAGTCCATGCCCAACGCGGCAGCGGCCGCTTCAGCCATGCAAGCCAACTCACGCGACAACTCCGCCGGCTCGCATCGCGCGCCTTGCGCCACGTTATGAACCCAGTGCTCGCTCAGCCGCCGCATCGCCGTCACCGCCTTGCCGCCGATGACCAGCACGCGCCAGTCGAAGCCCGGTTGGCTGATCGGTGGGACGAAGCGCTGCAGGTAGGCGAGCGAGCCGTAGAGCTTGTCGATGGGCGGCAGCGGACGGTGTACACCGCCAACGTGGCCTACCAGTTGCAAGCCCTTGCCTTGCGAGCCGAACAGCGGCTTGAGAACCAGCGCATGGCCGGCCGCACCCTCGCGCATGGCGATGCGCTGTGCCTGCGCGAGCGACTCTGTGGCCCAAGTCGGCGGCATGGGGATGCGCGCCGCATGCAGCAGCAGGCTGGTCATCGACTTGTCGACGCTGCGCTCGATGGCGCGCGCGTCGTTGTAGACCGGCACGCCGAGGTCGCGCAGCGCATGCAGCACGCCCAGCCGTTTGGTGACCTGCTCGAAGCTGCCGCCGGCGATGCCACGCACGAGCGCCGCATCGGGCAGCTCGCGGCCGAAGCCGGGGATCACCATGCCGTGCCATGCGGCGGTCGTGTCGATCCGGCAATCCGCCAGATCGACACAGCGGCCCACGCAGCCGCGGGCGCGCAAGGCGGCCTGCAGCTGGCGCGTGTGCCAGCCGACCTCGTCGGTCATGATGGCGATCGAGAGGCCGGCCGTCATCGCTTCGACACCATCACGCCTCTTGCAGCCACAGCTTGGTGAGCAGTGGCATGTTCAGCGCGCCCGCATGCCAGGTGTTGCCGCTGTCGAGGTTGCTGACCCACACCTCGGCCGGCGCGAACAAGGCACCGTCGATCTTGTAGAAGTCGTAGCCGGCGGCTTCGAAGATGTCGGCAAAGGAGCGACCGTAGTCGCGCGAGTTGCGTGACGGCAGCTGCTGTGCGAGCTGGCGCGCGGCGGCGTCGTCACCGCGCACGGTGAGGTGAACGCGGCCGCCGTAGAGGATCGCATCGTTGGTCCGGCCCATGGCGACCACGCCGTTGGGGCTGGGCGCTGGCAAGGGCGCGCTGCCCGACCCGCCAACGATGTTGCCGAGCGCAAAGCCGAGTTCGTGGGCCTTGTGCAGCGCGACTTCGAGCACGCGCGCCACCACCTGCGTGGTGCCCGCGAGGCTGGTCGTCGGCGTGAGGATCAGCGTGAGGTTGGGGGCGGTGAGCGCGCAGTCGTGCAAGAGCTTGTCGATGATGATCTGCGGCGGCGCGCGGTCGACTTCGAGCACCAGCACGCCTTTGTCGGCCCGGTCCTTGTAGCCGAGTTCGGTGAAGAGTTTTTCCTTGCCGGCGAGTGCGCGCGCCGGGCCGGAGCCGAGCGAGAAGAACTTCTTGCCTCCCGTTTCTTCCTTGCTCGCGGCCAGGCTCCAGCCGGCGTATTGGCTGCCCAGGCAACCGAGCGCGAGCTGCGAGCTGTGGACTTCGATCCAGGTCGGCCAGCCGTCCATGCCGCTCGGGTGCAGGCTCACGCTGCCGAGGCCGGCCAGGCAGATTTCGCCGATCAACAGGCCCGCCGCCACGCTGCCGCGCACCTCGATGCCGGCATCGACGATGCAGACGCCAGCGACGTCGTGCCGCACGAGCACATCGAGCGTGTCGGCCTGCGCGATGAGGCGCTCGACCAGCGGCCGGGCCAGCGCGTTGACGCTGAGTTTGGAAGCCGCCAGTGGCGGCGAGGTGTCGGTCATGGGAGTGTCTCCAGAAATTGTTGCAGGGCTTGGCGGCGTTCGGTGAGCAGGCCCTGCACGCGACCAGCGGCCTTGTCGGCAGGCGAATCTTCCACCGTGGCGCTGACGCTGCATATCGGGTCGCCTACTTCGAAGGCCCCTGCTGCATTGGGAAGATCGTGGCAGTGGGGCCAGGCGGCGAGGCGCGCCAGGGCAGTGTCATCGAGCATGATGCGGCGGCGCGCGAAGACGATGTCGCTGCCGTGAACGGTGATGCTTGCGGCGTCTGCTCTCGCGGTCTCTTGCGAGGCGAGAGGCAGCGTGCCATCGATGCATGCATCGACGTGGGCGGTGACGATACCCCCCCCGTACAGCGACATGCTGGCCGGTGGCCTTGGGTTGACTTCGAGCACGCTGATCGCATCGCCATCGAGCATGAAGTCGAGGCTGCCCAGCCCTTGCAACGAAAAGGTTTCGGCGATGGCCCGCACGGCGGCCGTCACGTCGTTTGCAGCCCGATCGGGCAGGCGAACCGGGCCGATCGCGCCGCCGTAAACATAGGGATGGGAACCAAAGCGACGCACGAGCAACCGGTTGAAGCCGAGCACCACTGCGCTGCGCCCGTTGGCGATGAAGGTGGCCGACGTCGGCGTGCCGTCGACTTGGCGTTCGTAGTAGCGGTGTGAGCCCTCAGGCGTACGGCTGAGCGTTGTGGGCAACGGCTTCTCGGGCGATTCGAGGCTCGCGCCAACCGCCTCATCAAGCGCCGAAGCATGGCGAATGTGCCAACCTCCGCAAGCACCGGCATCCTTGCGCAGCCAGCCGGCAACATCGTCCGGCGCCTCCATCTGGACGGCCGGATGCGTGATCCGCATCTCGTCGAGAAAGCCGAAGAATACCCGCGGATCGCGCACGCGCCGGACCGCCTCGGCCCGAGTTCCGATGAGCGGCAGCAAAGCCGCGCCGCGCGCCAGCAGATCGGGCCGGCCGTCGAAGCCGCTGCCGGCGATCCAGCCTTGCACATCACCTCGTTGCGCCAATTCGCCGAGTGCCGCCAGCAAACGCTCGCCATCGATCTGCAGGCCGTCGCCCGTGCCGATGGCACGCCACTGCGCGCTGGCGCGGTGCGTGTCGGCGTCGCCGAACAGATCGAGCGAGATCACCTCGAAGCCATCGGCAGCCGCGGCTTCGGCCAGCATGCGCACGGAGACACCGGCAACGGCCAAAGTGGTCATGGTCGCGAGGCCGAGGAGCGCATGCGGTGATCTTCGGCGAGTCTTATGACGAAGCCTTGGCAGCCTTCTCCTGCGCCTTCTCTTCGATGAACGCCCGCGCCACCGTGAAGGCCTCGGCAAAGCTCAGCGTCACCGCCTTCTCGGCCTGCTGCATCTGCACCAGCAGGCGGTGCTGCGTCTGGTACTTGACGTTGCCGACCGCGAGCGCGCCGATGCCCACGGCCGAGGTGCCGGCGATGGCCTTGCCGTCGTCCATCACGCCGACGCCTGCAATGCCTTCGGGCGGCACCGCGTTCACATCGGCCGCGACCTTGAGGCGCTTGGCGTGCGTGAGCATCTCGGCCGACACGACTTGCACGCCGGCGGCCGCGCAGGCCAGCAGCACATCGGCATCGGCGATGGAGGTGCGCACTGCAGCCGGGTCACCACCCGAGATGCCATGCAGCGTCACACCGAAGCGCTGCGCGGTGAGCTGGGCGGCTTCTTCGGCCGCGTCGATGCCGTTGCGGCTGGAGAGGAAAACCTGCGCGCCCGCGCCGGCCGCGATCACGCCGGCGATGCGGCCGACCGGCCCGGTGCCGCCGAGGATCACGACGCGCTGGCCTTCGAGGCCGTGGCCGTGGTTGGTCTTCAACGCTGCCTCCACGCACGCGACCATCGCAGCCGCCGTGGTGTAGGAGCCGCTCGGGTCGGCCATCAGCGAGACGACGAAGGGCTTGACCATCGACGACTTGGCGCGCTCGAGCATGTCGGCCGCCAGCAGCGCGTCACGCCCGCCGACGAAGATGCCGGTGCGCGCCACGCCCTTGGGCCCGCGCGAGAAGATCGTGTCCTGCGTGAGCCCGGTGATCGCGTCGAGGTTGACATCGCTGTAGGGCACGATGATCTGGTAGCCGGCGTCGGCCGCCATGTTGATGTCGAACGGGCTCATCTGGCGGCCCGGGGTGAACATGTGAAGGATGTAGGGACGTTCCATGGAACCTCTGTTGGCAAGTCTGTTGGCGGGTCTGTCGACGAAATGGGAGTGGCGTGGGCGTTCGAACGATGGGCGCGCGTCGCGAGGGTGAAAGCGGTCGTCGGGCGCGGGCCTCTTCGGGTGCGATGCGGTTTGCGTTCTGGCGTGCGGCGCCAAGCCTCAACGGCCAGTGGCGCGCGCCGGAGCCGCCGTGCGCCGATCGCTGACGGTGGCGCCGCTGTTGCGGCCGGTGACGATGCGCAGCGTGAGCGATGGGGCGATCACACCGGCTGCGCGCGCCGCCCGCACGACCTCGTCGGCACGGGCCTGGCTCGGCAGGATCGCAAAGCCAGTCGGCCCCCAGGAGCTTTGCCCGGTGCCGGCGCCGATGCCACCGTCCGTCGTGTCGGGCGAGCGCGTGAACGCGGCAATCCATTCGATGAGCTGCTCGACCGCCGCGCTGGTGTACGCACTGCCCGCCTGCGCCGGCGCAAAGTGCTCTCCCATGATCCGCTGGATGCGCGACACCCCGGCCGCGAACGGCGCGAACTCCGCGCTGGCAGTGCCGGGCAGCACGCGCAGCAATATCTGATGGCAGATGTCTGCGGCGAGCGCTTGAGGCAAGGGCGCGAGCGTGGCGATGGCGTGGCGC
>JAMFRW010000479.1 GCA_026224975.1 Rhodoferax sp.
CAATGGTCGTGCTTGACCGCGTCAGCAAATCATACGGGCGCACGCCGGTACTTCAGGACTGCTCGACGCGGGTGGCCAGGGGCCAGGTGATGGTCGTGTGCGGGCCTTCGGGCTCGGGCAAGTCGACCTTGATCCGCACCCTCAACCGGCTCGAGCCCATCGGCTCCGGCACCATCACCATCGATGGCCAGGACATTCACCGCCGTGGCCTCGATGTGAACGTGTTCCGCTCGCGCATCGGCTTTCTGTTCCAGCAGTTCAACCTGTTCCCGCACCTCACCGCGATCGAGAACTGCACGCTCGCGCCGCTGCACATTCGCCGCCTGCCACCGGCCCAGGCGCGCGAGGCATCGCTCGCGCTGCTAGACCGCGTCGGCCTGGCGCACAAGGCCAACGCCTACCCGTCGGAACTCTCCGGCGGCCAGCAGCAGCGCGTGGCCATCGCCCGCGCGCTCGCCATGGAGCCGCCGCTGATGCTCTTCGACGAGCCCACCAGCGCGCTCGATCCCGAGATGGTCGGCGAGGTCTTGCTGGTGATGCGCGGGCTGGCCAAGGACGGCATGACCATGGTCTGCGTGACCCACGAGATGGGCTTCGCGCGCGAAGTGGCTGACCGCGTGATCTTCATGGACGAGGGCAGGGTGCTGGAGAGAGCCACGCCGCAAGCCTTCTTCGACCGGCCGCAGCACCCCCGTGCGGGGCAGTTCCTCTCCGACATCCGCACGCCGTTCGCGCAGGCGGCTTGAGCCCGTGCGCGCCATGCTCCGGTTCTGGTTGTCTGCCAGCAGGGACGTACACCGCCAACCTCTTGTACAGGGCAAAGGCCCACGGGCAGATGTCCAACTACATCGTTCCGGTGACCTTCACCATCACGCCTTGAGCACGGCGGTACGTTCGACGATATCGATTGTGTGAGTGCACAGCCGATAGCCTCTGATGTGAAGAAGTGTGTCCATCGATATGCCGATTGCTTCGTTCCGGTTCTGGTGCGGTCTTCTTACGCTGATGTGGCCGATCGATCCGGTCGGTGACCACAGGAGGATTCGATGACCAGCACCCACAAGACCATCACTCGCAACATCAGCGCCAGCCCGATCCGCAAGACCTTGACGGCCCTCGCCACAGCCACCGCAGCCTTGGCCGCCATGCCGTCACACGCTGTCGTGTTCGATGCCTTCGCCTTCGATTCGCAGGTGTCCACCAGCGGCCTCTTCGGCGGCGTGAACGGCATATACGGCAATGGCGACGTGCGGCTCGACAGCGTGAGCTTCGGCGGCAACACCTACTCGCAGGCGCAGATCACCACGGTCTCGAGCGCGAAGATCGTGCTCGACGACGCCCTCGATGCCGTCAACGGCGGCGGCAATCTGGCGGCCGGCCGCGGCATCAATTCGGTCGCCGACACCTGGGCCACACAAGGCGCCGCCACTGTCACTCCCACGAACGCCGACCTCTACGGCGCGCTCGCCAACCACAACCTCAGCAGCATCGTCGTCACGCGCGAGAACCCGGGCTCGGCCGTGCTCGACGTGAGCTTCGCCACGCCCACCGACACCTTCATCTTCTACGAGCGCGGCTTCAACAGCGACCTTCAGGTGCAGGCCCTCAATGCCGCCAACCAGGTGATCGGCTCGTACACCATCCTGCGCGCCAACTACACCAATACCGGCATCGTCATCTCGACCGACAACGGCGCCTTCCTGCTGGCAGGCCAGGGGCTCGGCTCCATCGGCCTGCACACCGACCAGGCAGTGAGCACCCTGCGGCTCTCCAGCTACCGCTCCGACGTGCTGAACTACAACGGGCCCGACTTCAAGGTGCTGGGCGTGTCGGCCGTGCCCGAACCCGAGACCTATGCCTTGATGCTCGCCGGGCTCGGCCTGGTGGGTCTCGTGGCCTGCCGCCGACGGATGCATTGAGCCTCGCAACCGAGTGGCGAACCAGCAGCAGCCTCGTGCCGCTGCTTGTTCGCCAACTATGAGTCTGCGTTGTTCGAGCTTCCCTTCGGCCGCGGCCAGGCATAGCCTGCGCTGCTTCACTTTCGGACCTCATCATGACCACGACATCTTCGGCCCCCGGCGTGGCCTGGATCGCCGGCGTCGGCGCTAGCGCCGGCCTCGGCGCTGCGGTCGCGCGCCGCTATGCGAAGGAAGGCCTGACGATCGCGCTGACGGGCCGGACCGCTTCGCGTCTCGACGCGGTGGCGGCCGAGATCCGGGGAGCCGGCGGCCAGGCGCACGTGATCGCCGGTGATGTGTCGAACGAAGCCGAGGCGGGCCGCATTGCCGCTGCGGTGGTCGCGCTCGGGCCGGTGCATGCGGCCGTCTTCAACGTCGGCAATGCGGTGCGTGGCGGCGCGCTGGAGTTGACGGCTGCGCAGTTCGAAGAGACCTGGCGCGGCAGCACACTCGCCGGCTTTCTGTTTGCACGCGAAGCGGTTCGCGCCCTGCTCGAAAACGGCCGCAGCGCCGCGAGTGGCCATGGCCGCGGCAGCCTGATCTTCACTGGCGCCACGGCCTCGGTGCGAGGCGGTGCCAGGTTCGCGGCGTTCGCTTCGGCCAAGGCCGGGCTGCGCTCGCTGGCGCAGAGCCTCGCGCGAGACTTCGGTCCGCAAGGCATTCACATCGCGCATGTGGTCGTCGATGGTGGCATCGACGGCGAGCGCCTGCGCGACGCGGCCCCACAGCGCGTGGCGGAGGCCGGCGCCGACGGTCTGCTCGACCCCAACGCCATCGCCGAAACCTATTGGCAATTGCACGCCCAGCACCGCAGCGCCTGGACGCTGGAACTTGACGTACGCCCGTACAGAGAACACTTTTGAACATCCAACTTTTCATCGACATCCACAGGCATCCTCATGACATTCGCACCCACTCGCTGGCTCGCCCTCGGCACCTTGCTCGTCTCCACGACCCTGTTCGCGCAGA
>JAMFRW010000480.1 GCA_026224975.1 Rhodoferax sp.
CGGGTGGTTCCGTATTGGTGCAGTGCCGCAAATACCTCATCTTGTTGAATGACCTGGCCTTGCACTGCGGCCAGGTTTGTGGTTCGAACCGTATGCACCATTGTGGACCATTGAATTTGCCGCCCAACTCGGCCCGGCTGCACTGGAGCGCCTCCCTCCCGTCATAGCAATTGACGGGCCCACGCCTCCCGCACGCGTGTCCCACGCCTCTCATTGGGGCGTTCAGGTCCGCCTGTATTCGGGCACGAAACCGGTCAAACGCTGACGTTGCGTGGGCGCATCTGCAGCGTTTTCGCAACGTAGCCACTCCAGCATGTCCCTCGCCAGGCGGCCGGTGGTGTCTTCCTGCAGCTTGGCGATGCGCAAGCGCGGGTGTCGGGAAGCCATGGTCTGGTCGGCATCGGCCAGCAATTCTTCGAAGAGCTTTTCTCCCGGCCGCAAGCCGCTGAAGACGATGCCGATCTCGGCTTCGCGGTGGCCGGCGAGGCGGATCAGATCGCGCGCCAGGTCGACGATGCGCACCGGCTCGCCCATGTCGAGCACATAGACCTGCCCGGTTTGCGCGAGCACGGCTGCCTGCAGCACCAGGCGCACGGCCTCGCGGATCGTCATGAAGTAACGCGTGATGTCGGGGTGCGTGACCGTCACCGGGCCGCCTTTGGCGATCTGCTCCTTGAACTTGGGGATGACGCTGCCGCTGGAGCCGAGCACGTTGCCGAAGCGCACCGCCGAGAAGATCGTGGCATGGCCCTGCATCGCCAAATGCGAGAGCAGCATCTCGGCGGCGCGTTTGCTCGCGCCCATCACGTTGGTCGGGTTGACGGCCTTGTCGGTCGAGATCATCACGAAGCGTTCGGCGCCGGCTTCGGCGGCGGCGGTCGCGGCGTTCCAGGTGCCCAGCGTGTTGTTCTGCAGCGCCGCCCAGGCGTTCTCGTCTTCCATCAGCGGTACATGCTTGAAGGCTGCCGCATGAAAGATCACCTGCGGACGCTGCGCCGCAAAGGTCGCACGCAGGTGCGCCAGGTTCTTCACGTCGCCCATCAGCCGCACCAGTGGCAACCGCGGGTGCAACTCGCTCAACTGCTGCTCGATCTGGTACAGCGCGAATTCGCTCAGTTCGTAGAGCACCAGCTTGGCCGGACCGTACAGCGCCACCTGCCGGCACAACTCGGAGCCGATGGACCCGCCGGCGCCGGTGATCAGCACCGTCTTGCCGGAGATTAGCTCGGCCACGCCAGGCTCGTCGAGTTGCACCGGGTCGCGGCCCAGCAGGTCTTCGGGCTCGATGGCGCGCACGCGCTCGATGCGAGCCGTGCCCTCGCGCAGCTCGCTGAACGAGGGCACGGTGAGCACCGGCAAGCCCGTCGCCGAGGCCAACTCGATCGCACGTCGCCGCTGCCGGGCGGTGGCGCCAGGCAGCGCGGTGATGATGTGGGTGGCGCCGGCAGTCACCGTGCGGTTGCCCACATCGGCCAACGTGCCGAGCACCGGCGCGCCGAGGATGCGCGCGGTGCGCTTGGCCGGGTCGTCGTCGAGCAGGCCGAGCACCGTCCAGCCTTCCTGATGCAGCCCGGCGAGCAGCATGCGCGCTGCCTCGCCGGCGCCCATGACGACGGCGCGGCGCACTTCCGATTCACCCCCGGTGATGCGCGAGCGCGCATGCTCGTACAGCATGCGGTAGCTCACCCGCACCATGCATAGGCCCATCAACGCCACCAGCGGATGCAGCGCGAGCACGGCACGCGGCACCTCGGTGAGCTGGAGCATCAGCACCAGCACGGCGCTTGTCAGCCCGGCAATGCCGCAGGCGACGGTCAGCCGCTTGACCTCGCCGAAGCCCGAAAACCGCCACATGCCACGCGGAATCTGCGCCACCGTGAAGGTGACGAGGTACACCGCGATCACACCCGCCATCACCCACAAGTCATACGATGGCCGCGCGCTCCACCAGCGTTCGAAACCGAGGCGGAAGAGATAGGTGAAGTTCCAGCAGGCGGCAATCACCACGCCGTCGATCACGAGCGACGTGGCCTGGCGATGCGGGCGGATGCGGGCCAGAAAGCGGTCTAGGCGATGCCAGGTGCTGGGGGATGTCATGCGCTTGGGCGTTGGGAGGAGGCTCATTGTCGGTGGGCGGAGCTTGCCCGCTCGTCTTCGTCACGACAGGATCGAGGCGATCTCGGCCACCGGCACCACTTCCACGCCTTTGTCCAGCGGGTAGCGGCGCGCCACCGGGGCGATCACGAAGGCGCGGTCGATCTGCAAATCGGTCAGCGATTGCCAGAAGCCCTTGGCCGGCTTGGGTGACGACGAAAACTTGATCTCGATGCCGATCCTTCGTGCGCCGCGCTCGACCACAAGGTCCAGCTCCGCACCGGCCGCCGTGCGATAAAAACTCAGTTGCGCATCGGCGGGCAGCGCCGCGGCCACCTGCTCCACCACGAAGCCCTCCCATGACGCACCCGCGACCGGGTGGCCTTGCAGGTCTTGCACTGTCGCGATGCCGAGCAGCGCATGCAGCACGCCGCTGTCACGCAAATAGACCTTGGGCGACTTGACCAGGCGCTTACCGACGTTCGTCAGATGGGGCGGCAGGCGGCGAACCATCATCGTGTCGACCAGCACATCGAGGTAGCGGTGCGCCGTGCTGTGCGAAGCGCCACCCAGCGACAGGCCGAGTTGCGACGCATTGAAAAACTGCCCCTGCAGATGCGCGAGCATCTGCCAGAAACGCCGCATCGTTTCGGCCGGCACCCGCACCCCCATGCCGGGCAAATCGCGCTGCAGGAAAGTGCGAATGAAATCCTGGCGCCAGGTGTACGAGGCCTCGTCGTCGGCAGCCAGGCAACTCAACGGGAAGCCGCCGTGCAACCAGAGCGACTGCAGCGCCAGCAGATCGGTGGAGGCCGCCGGCATTTCGGCGGCCAGCAGTGGGGTGAGTTCGAGGTAAGAGACGCGGCCGGCGAGCGATTCGCCCGACTGGCGCAGCAACTCGCCGGACGCGGAGCCGAGCAACAGGAAGCGCCCGGCGCGGCGATCGGCATCGATCTCGGGCCGCAGCGCGGTGAACAACTCGGGCACGGTCTGCACTTCGTCGAGCACCAGCAGGCGGTCCCGGTGGGCGGCGAAGAAGAGTTCGGGCCTTACCAGCACGGCGCGATCGGACTCGCGTTCGAGGTCCAGCACCATGGCATTCGAGTGCTGCGCCGCGATGGTTCGCGCGAGCGTCGTCTTGCCGACCTGGCGCGGCCCGAGCAGCACCACGGCGGGCACCTGCGACAGGCGGCGCTCGATCAGTCGATCCAGAAGTCTCTCTAGCATCCTTGTATTTTGATCGCCTACCGATCAATTTACAAGGATGAATCTGGATTGGAATGCGGCTGTGGTCGAGCTCAGCGAGAGCCCGGCCACAGCGCGCGCAGCGTGCGGCCAATCAGCCGGATGTCGCCGATGAGCGTGGCGTGCTCGACGTAATCGGCGGCGGCGCGCAGCTTGGCGGGCATCAGCACCTCGATGTATTCGCGCTCCGGGTCAGTGGCGCGGGCGAGCACGGCGCTTTCGTCGCGAAAGGCGAGCGAGGCCGGGTCGGTGATGCCGGGGCGCACGCTCAGCACCTTGGCGCGAAGATCGTTCGGATACAGCGCCACATAGCGCGCCACTTCAGGCCGCGGGCCGACGAAGCTCATCGCACCGCGGGCGACGTCGATGAGCTGCGGCATCTCGTCGAGCTTGTGGCGACGCAGGAAGTGGCCGGCGCGGGTAATGCGCGCATCGGCGCCGACGGTGATCGCCGCCCCGCGTGCGGGTGCGTCGGCGACCATGCTGCGGAATTTGTGGATGCGGAAGGGGACGCCGAAACGGCCGATGCGCTCCTGTCGGAAGAACACCGGGCCGGGCGTATCGAGCTTGATCCATAGGGCGATGGCGAGCAGCAGAGGCCAGAGCAGCAAGAGGCCTAGCGTCGCGAAGACGAGGTCGAAGAGGCGTTTCGTCATGCGGATGTTGCTGGCTGTGGCGGCACTTCGACAGGCTCAGTGTGAGCGGACGTATGGTCCGTGTGAGCGGGGGTGTGGTCCGTGTGCGCGGGATCGTTGCCTGTGCGAGCGGGTTTCGAAGGCGGTGGCGGACAACAAACTCCGTTCACACTGAGCCAGTCGAAGTGCCGCACCAACGCATCAGCCGATCAAGGCCGCGCGCACCGCACCCACCACCCGCGCCACATCCGCATCCGTCATCCGCGTGTACAAAGGCAAAGTCAGCATCCGCTCGAACGCATGCTGCGAATGCGGAAAGTCCTCGCGCTTCAAGGCATACCGATCGCGCCAATACGGCTGCAGATGCAGCGGGATGTAGTGAACGCTGCAGCCAATGCCGGCCGCGAACAGCCGCTCGATGAACGCATCACGCTCGACGCCCGCGCCATCGCCCAGCCGCAGCACATACAGATGCCACGCATGGGTATCACCCGGCGCGGCTTGCGGCGGCGTGACCAGCGGCAGGTCAGCGAAGGCCGCTGCGTACTGCGCGGCGATCTGCTCGCGGCGCACCTGGAAACCCCGCAGCCGCTTCAGCTGATGGATGCCCAGCGCTGCGGCAATGTCGGTCAGGTTGTACTTGAAACCCGGCGCGACGATCTCGTAGTACCAGCTCGGCACGGTTGCGGTGAAGCGGTCGAACGCATCACGGCTCATGCCGTGCAGGCGCATCACTTTCATGCGTTTGGCGAGCGCTTCGTCGCGCGTCACGACCATGCCGCCTTCGCCGGTGGTGATGGTCTTGTTGGCGTAGAAGCTGAAGACGGTGACGGCCGATGCCAGTGTGCCCACGAGCGCGCCGCCGATCGTCGTGGGCAGCGCATGCGCCGCGTCTTCGACGATCTTCAAGCCGTGCTTTTGTGCGATGGCCAGCAGCGCCGGCATGTCGGCCGCGAGGCCCGCGTAATGCACCGGCACGATGGCCTTGGTACGCGGCGTGATCGCGGCTTCCACGCACGCCGGATTTATGCACAACGTCGCCGGATCGATATCGACCAGCACCACGTCGGCGCCAAGATAGCGCACCACTTCGGCCGTGGCCGTGAAGGTGTGCGTGGTCGTGATGACCTCGTCACCCGGCCCGATGCCGATGGCTTCGAGCGCCAGGTGCAGGCCGGCGGTGGCCGAATTGACGGCGAGGCAATGCAGGCCCGGCTCGCCCAGAAACGCCGCAAAATCGTCCTCGAAACGCCGGGCCTTGGGGCCGGTCGTGACCCAGCCGGAGCGCAGTGTGTCCACGACTTCGGCGATTTCTTCCTCGCCGAGTTCGGGCAGGGCGAAGGGGAGGAATGGCAGGGGCGATATCATGGCCGATGTCGTGATGTCAGGGCTTGGCGATCCACGCGAGCAGGTGTGTTCGCAGGGGCGGGAGCAGGTTGAACGCAGTGTAGAGGGCCGGGTGGATGCGGCTCACGGTGCGTGCGATGGGCGGAGCGAGTGTGATGCGCCGCGCTTGCACCTGGCCGCGCGGGAACAGCGCGCGGATCCGCTGCAGCGGCACGCCGCGCACATCCGCGTTGCGGGGGTTGTCGACGGTGAAGTCGTACCAGAGCACGCCGCCGCCGGGCTTGGCCCAGGCCCACATCGCACCGGCCATGCGCTGTTGAAAAGCGTCGTCGAGCAGGGAGGAAAACACCGTCGCTTGCAGCACGATGTCGAAGCTCGCGGCGGGCCACGTCATGGTGAGGGCGTCGCCCTCACGCAGATCGATGGCCGACGGCAGGCAGGCGCGCGCGGCTTGCATGCGCTCGGGCAACAGCTCGGCGCCGGCAAGATGGTCGGCTGCGAAGCCCATGCGCAAGAAATCGAGCAAGTTGCCGCCGCTGCCGCAGCCGACTTCGAGCAGGCGCAGCGCCGACAGGTCCGTCAGGCCGAGCTGCGCGAAGAGGCTGAGCGTGGCGCGCTGGCGCTCTTGCAGCGGCAGCAGCGCCGAAGGGTTCAGCAGGCTGTAGCGCGGGTCGAGCGACGCTCGGCGGGCGTAACGCTCGCGCACGGACTGGGGTTCGTCGGGATCAGCGGCTGAGGGACGCAAACCGTGCCCTCCCCTTGCCCGACCACATCGCGTCCCACCCGCCCAGCAGCGAACCGATGCCGTAGCCGACGTGATAAGCGGCGATCACCGCAGGCACACGCAGCGCGGCGGCGGTGTCGAGCTGTGCCGAGCGAG
>JAMFRW010000481.1 GCA_026224975.1 Rhodoferax sp.
CGAGGCGGCCGGCCTCTACAAGTACCCCGACAAGGGCAACATGACCAAGGCCGAGATCGACATGACGATCAAGACCTTGATCGAAGCCAAGAAGGCCGGGCAGTTCCGCGCGCTGTGGAAAGACTTCAACGAGAGCGTCAACCTGATGGCCTCGGGCGAAGTGGTGATCCAGTCGATGTGGTCGCCGGCCGTGACGGCTGTGCGCACCAAGGGCATTGCCTGCACCTTCCAGCCATTGAAGGAAGGCTATCGCGCCTGGGCTGCGGGCTTCGGCGTGCCGAAGTCGGTGAGCGGCAAGAAGGCCGATGGCGTCTACGAGTTCATCAACTGGTTCCTCGACGGCTGGGCCGGCGCCTACCTCAACCGCCAGGGCTACTACAGCGCCGTGCTGGAGACCGCCAAGTCCAAGATGGAAGCATACGAATGGGCCTACTGGATGGAAGGCAAGGCCGCGTCCCAAGACATCAAGTCGCCGAATGGTGATCTGCTGGCGAAGACCGGCAGCGTGCGTGATGGCGGCAGCTATGAGGCGCGCATGGGCGGCATTGCATGCTGGAACGCGATCATGGATGAGAACGCGTACATGGTCCAGAAGTGGAATGAGTTCGTCGCAGCATGATGTTGGCTCCCCTGTCGCTTCGCTCTTGCCCCGCGGACCTGAAAGGGCCCCCTTGTGGCCCTTTGGCGCCGCCTGGCGGACCGGCGAAGCCGGCTCCGCGGGCGTGGCTTGATGGGAGCGCGGTATGAGGTCCAGAGCGCAGGTCATGGGGCTTCGACAGGCTCAGCCTGAGCGGAGGGTGTGGAAGCCGGATCGGGGTGTAGGGGCGCCTGAGCGGGCTGCGTGGGCGTCGCGACCGGCCCATACCGCTCGCCCTGAGCTTGTCGAAGGGTGGTCGAGCCCGCTCGCACTGAGCCTGTCGAAGGCCCCCCCGTGAAGCGCAACCTCACGGCCTGGTGGCAAGCCACGCCGTTCACCCTCGTCTTCATCCTGTTCCTCGTCCTGCCGCTCATCCTCGTCGCGGCGGTCAGCACTTGGCGGGCGACGGACTACGAGCTGATCCCGGCGTTCACCGCCCAGAACTACATCGATGTGTTCAACGGCTGCGGAAGCACGTCTGAGATGTGCGTCACCCTCAAGACCTATCTCTCGACCTTCAAGTTCTGCTTCCTCGTCTGGCTGATCACGCTGCTGATCGGCTTTGCCGTCGCCTACTTCCTGGCCTTCCACATCAAGTCGGTGGGCGCGCAGACCTTGCTCTTCATCCTCTGCACCGTGCCGTTCTGGACGAGCAACGTCATCCGCATGATCTCCTGGGTGCCGCTGCTCGGGCGCAATGGTGTGATCAACCAAGGGCTGCAGGGCATGGGCCTGATCGATTCGCCGATCGAGTGGCTGCTCTTCAGCAACTTCTCGGTCGTGCTCGCCTTCGTCCACCTCTACACGATGTTCATGATCGTGCCGATCTTCAATTCGATGATGCGCATCGACCGCGCGCTGATCGAGGCCGCCGTCGACTCCGGCGCTTCCGGCTGGCAGACGGTGTGGAACGTGGTCGTGCCGCTCAGCCGCACCGGCATCATCATCGGTTCGATCTTCGTCATCACCATCGTCATGGGCGATTTCGTCACCATCGGCGTCATGGGTGGCCAGCAGATCGCCTCGGTCGGCAAGATCATCCAGGTGCAGACCTCGTACCTGCAATTCCCGATGGCCGCAGCCAACGCGGTGATCCTTTTGCTCATCACGCTGATGATGATCTGGGGCCTGACGCGCGTGGTCGATATCCGCAAGGAACTTTGATGGCTGCGACCTTAAAGAACGATCGTCGTGCCGACGCCCGCCCCGGCTCCTTCTACGCCCTCGCCATCGTCTTCGCGCTGTTCGTGCTGTTCCTCTACGGTCCGATGATCACCATCTTCGTGTTGAGCTTTCAGGGGCCGGAAGGTGGGCTCACCTTTCCGATGCGCGGCGTCTCGCTGCACTGGTTCGGCAAGCTGTGGGAGGGCATGGGCGTGGTCGACATCGCCGCGGCCTTCCGCCGCTCGGTGGCGCTCGGCGTGGTCGTGATGGCCTGCACCGTGTTGCTCTCGCTCGGCGCAGGGCTGGCATTCCGCAAGAAGTTCGCGGGCTCGGGCCTGCTGTTCTACACCTCGGTGGCGAGCCTCATCATGCCGTCGATCGTGGTCTCGCTCGGCATCGGCCTGCAGTTTCGCCTGATCGATACCGCCGTGAAAACGCTGCTCGAATCCTGGGGCATGGGCAGCCTGCTCGAAGGCTACGGTACGGCCATGGGACTCTATACCTCGGCCCTTGGCGCGCACCTCACCTGGACGTTGCCCTTTGGCCTCCTGATCATGCTGGCGGTGTTCAACCGCTTCAACCCGGCGTTCGAAGAGGCAGCATCCGACCTCGGCGCCACGCCGTGGCAAAGCTTCAAGCATGTGGTGCTGCCGCTGATCGCGCCCAGCCTGGTAGGAGTCGGCATGTTCGGCTTCACGCTGAGCTGGGACGAGATCGCGCGCACATCGCAGGCCATCGGCGATGTGAACACCTTGCCGCTCGAACTGCAGGGCCTGACCAGCACGGTGACCACGCCCGCCATCTATGCGTTGGGCACGGTGACGACGATCGTCTCGTTCGCGGTGATGGGTGGTACGCTGGCCTTGATGCGCTTCCTCGGGCGGCGCAAGGCCGGCCGGCGCAGCTAGGCGCCCGCCACCCGCCACCCGCATACCACCACGCCAGCCAGCCGTCACGCCAGCCGACCCCGCTCCCCGCATGCCCACACGCCGAAAGACCGCGGCGCCTTCGTCCGCATCGCGCCCCGCATCGCCCCCCGCACCGGCATCGACCGAAACGGCGGCCGACCGTGTCTACGAAGCCATCTACGCGGCCGTGCTCGACCATCGCCTGATGCCAGGCTCGCGCCTGCGTGAAGAAGAACTCGCGCAGACCTTCGCCGTCTCGCGCACGCTCGTTCGCCAGGCACTGCACAAGCTCGCGCAAGACGGCGTGATCACGCTGCGCCACAACCGCGGCGCGATGGTGCCGGAGCCGACGCGGCGTGACGGCGAGCATGTGTTCGATGCGCGCCGCGTGGTCGAATGCGAAGTCGCGCGCCGGCTCGCCGGCAAGCTCACCGCCGAGCAGCTCGCCTCGCTGCGCCGGCTGGTCGAGACCGAAGCGCGCGCCACACGATCGCAGAACAAGCAGGAGGCGATCCGCCTCTCCGGCGCGTTCCATCTGCAGTTGGCGACCATGAGCGGCAACCCCATCTTCGTGCGCCTGCTCGAAGAGCTGCTGCCCACCACCTCCTTGCTGATGGCGCTCTACAAGGCACCCGGCGAGCCCATGTGCGTCGCCCACAGCCACCATCAGTTGCTGGCCACGCTGGAAGCCGCGACCGGCTCGGCGGCCGCGACCGAGATGCGCCGCCACCTGAACGAGATCGAACGCTCGCTGTCGCAGCCCGCGCAACGCACCGCAGCGCCACTGCGTGATGTGTTCAAGGGCTACAAGGTGGCCGCATGACGGGCCCGCTGGTGAGCCACGGGCGCTTTCCGTACTCGGCCATCGGCAAACGCCCGCCAATGGCCTGGCCCAACGGCGCGCGGCTCGCGGTTTACCTCGGCTTCAACCTCGAACACTTCGCGTTCGGCGACGGCCTGGGCGCCGGCATCGCGCCAGCGTCGCCACAGCCCGATGTGCTCAACCATGCGTGGCGCGACTACGGCAACCGCGTCGGCGTGTGGCGCTGCCTCGACCTCTTCGACGAACTCGAGCTGCCCACCGGCGCCATCGTCAACACGTCGCTCTACGACCATTGCCCGGAAGTGATCGAAGCCTTCGCTGCCCGCGGCGACGAGTTGATCGCCCATGGCCACACCAACTCGCAGCGCCAGGGCGGTTGGCCCGAGGCCGAGGAGCGCGCGCTGATCGAACACTGCCGCGACCGCATGGCGCGCGCCCACGGCAAGGCGCCCGACGGCTGGCTTTCGCCGTGGATATCGGAGAGCGCCACCACGCCCGACCTGCTGCAGGAAGCCGGCTACCGCTACACGCTCAACTGGTGCCATGACGACCAGCCGACGCGCATGAACACGCGCCACGGTGCGATCTGGTCGGTCCCTTACCCGCAGGAGCTGAACGACATCCCGATGATCATCGGCCGGCAGATGGACGCCAAGGACTTCGCGCAGATCATCATCGACCAGTTCGACGAGATGCTGGAGCAGGGCCAGAAGGACCACGAGCCGCACGGCCTGGTGATGGGCATCGCGCTGCACCCGTACATCGTGGGCCAGCCCTACCGCGTGCGGCACTTGCGGCGGGCGCTGCGGCACATCGTCGGCCATGCCGCCATCACGTCGCCGGGCGAGGTGTGGATCACCACACCGGGGGCGATCGCCGATGCGATGGATGTAGCGATGGGAGCCGCAGCGAGCCAACCCGAAGGAACGTGATGGACATCGACTTCGCCAGCATCACCGAATACCAGCGCTACAAACTGATGGCCAGCCTGATCGTGCCGCGACCGATCGCCTTGGTCACCACCCTGAGCGAAACCGGCGTCGTCAACGCCGCGCCCTTCAGCATGTTCAACATGCTGGGCGAAGAGCCGCCCATCGTGATGATCAGCATCAACCGCCTGCAAGATGGTGCGCTCAAGGACACGGCGACCAACATCGTGCGAACCAAGGAATTCGTGGTGCACATCGCCGACGAAGCCATGGCCGAGCAGATGCACCGCTGCGGCGAACGCCTGCCGCCCGATGTGAGCGAGCTTGCCGCCGTGGGCCTGACCACGCTGCCGTGCAAGGCGGTCGCGCCGCCGCGCATCGCGCAAGCGCCGGTGGCCTTCGAATGCACGCTGTGGGAAACACTGGAAACGGCCAGCCGCCAGATCTTCATCGGCCAGGTGCGCTGGCTCCATGCGCGCGATGGGCTGATCGACACCGACGCCTGGCGCGTTCGCCTGCAAGAGTATTTTCCGGTCGCGCGTTTCGGCGCGAGCTTCTACATCAACACGCGGGAGCGGTTCTCGTTCGAGGCGAAGGCCAACCAGATCGACGAGATCTGAGATCGACGAGATCTGAGATCGACGAGATTCGATTTTCAGGTGGTCGAGAACCGATAGATCCCGTCCGCATCCAGCCGCCGCACGAGCTTTCCGGAGAGCCACAGCGCGTGCAGGTGCGCCACCGATTCGCCCATCGCGAACGTGGTCTGGTGCAGGTCCAGCTCGCGGCGGAACAGCACCATCAGCAGGCCCTGCGCATGCTGCGGCGCTTCGGCGCAGGCTTGCATCACGTCGGCGAAGCGCTCGGCGTGGTGCGCGGCCAATTGGTCGATGCGCGTGTGCAATCCCGTGAACGGCCGGCCGTGCGAGGGCAGCACCAGGGTGTCGGCCGGCAGCGCCTTCATGCGCGCGAGCGAATCGAGGTAGAGCGTCAGCGGGTTGGATTCGGGCTCGATCTCGTGCACGCTCACATTGGTCGAGATGCGCGGCAAGACCATGTCACCGCTGATCAGCACCTTGGACTCTTGGCAATGCAGTGACATGTGCTCCGGAGCGTGGCCGTAACCCGCGTGGCAGGTCCACGACCGGCCGCCGATCTGCAGCACGTCGCCCTCCAGCAGGCGGTGAAATTGCTCCGGCACCTGCGGCACCATGCTGGCGTAATAGTTGGTGCGCGCCTTGATCTGGGCTTGCGCATCGGGATCGGTCAGGCCGTGGCTGGCCATGAAGCGGGCGGTCGCCTCGCCGCCGAAGCTGGTCTTGGAGCTGCTGGCCAGGCGCGCGGCGTTGTAATCGGTGGCGCTGATCCAGAGTCTGACGCCCCATCGCTCCGTGAGCCAGTGCGCCAGGCCCATGTGGTCAGGGTGCATGTGGGTGACGATCACGCGCAGCACCGGCAGGCCGCCCAGTTCGCGTTCGAAGATCTGCTCCCAGGCGGCGCGTGTGGCGTCATTGTTGATGCCGCAATCGACGATGCTCCAGCCTTGCACACCATCCATGCAATCGCGCAGCAACCACAGGTTGATGTGGTCGAGCTGGAAGGGCAGCAGCATGCGCAACCAGCGCACGCCGGGCGCCACTTCGATCGTTCTGCCGATGGCGGGAAGCGTCTCGGCCAGCGGATAGCCGAGCAGCATTTCCTGCGCGTTCATGGGTTTGGCCATGGTGATGAAGTGCTTGGGTACACTTTACGTAAACGTCAACCGGGCAGTTTAAGACCCCATGTCGAAGTCCGCTGTCGCCAACGCGCGTGCTGTCCCTCCCGTCGCTCAGACCTTCGGCATCGGTGAGCTGGCCCGCGAGTTCGATCTGACCACCCGCGCCATCCGCTTCTACGAAGACTGCGGCCTCATCACGCCGCAGCGCAGCGGGCGCAACCGCGTCTACACCGCACGTGACCGCACGCGCCTCAAGCTCACGATCCGCGGCAAGCGGCTGGGCCTCACGCTGGCCGAGGTGAAGGATCTGGTCGACATGTACGAGTCGCCGCGCGACACGCAGGCCCAGCTCGAAAAATACCTGGTCGTGCTCGCCGCGCATCGTGCCCAGCTCGAACAGCAGTTGGCCGACCTGCACGTGACGCTGGCCGAGGTGCGCACGCACGAGAAAGAGGCCAACCGCCTGCTGGCCGCCACAGCGGCCAAGCCGCCCGCCGTCACCAAAACCAAGGGAAAACGGGAGTAAGCTGGCTGCATCCCAACACAGGAGTCCTCATGGCCAAGACGAAGAGCAAACCCGATGCCAAAACGCGCCGCATGGCGCCCATCAACACACCGACCGACCTGACGCCCGACGCGACCACCCAGCTCTCGGGCTCGCTGAACGCGCTGCTCGCCGATTTCTTTGCGCTCTACCTGAAGACGAAGAACTTCCACTGGCACATGAGCGGCCCGCACTTTCGCGACTATCACCTGATGCTCGACGAGCAGGCAACGCAGATCTACGCCGTCACCGACGACCTGGCCGAACGCGTGCGCAAGATCGGCGGCAAGACGATCCGCTCGATCGGCCACATCGCTCGCCTGCAGCGCGTGCTCGACAATGACGCCGATTTTGTCGACCCCAAGGGCATGCTCGCCGAGCTGAAGGACGACAACCGCAGCATGGTCGAACGCATGCGCGAAGCCCACGCGCTCACCGACGAGCTGAACGACGTGGTGACGACCAGCCTGCTCGAAAACTGGATCGACGAGGCCGAGCGCCGCGCCTGGTTCCTGTTCGAGGCGACGCGCGATACTGTTTGACGGTCGGCGCTTGTAGAGATCGAACGGCGGCCGGTTTTCCGAGCCGCCGTTTTGGCTTCTGCGAGCCGCTTCGCTATGATCGCAGTTAACGTATACGTCAACCGCGCCTGTCAACTGGATCTTGCATGACACCTGCCGCTTCCCTCTTCGAACAGCGCGTGCGCGACTCCTTCGTGCGGCAAGGCGCGATGACCACGCTGGGCGCCATGCTCGTGGCCGTCGAGCCCGGCTTCGTCGCCATCGGCATGGCGCACCGGGCCGAGTTGACTCAGCAACATGGCTTCGTGCACGCCGGCATGGTGGCCACGGCCCTCGATTCGGCCTGTGGCTACGCGGCCTTCACGCTGATGCCGGCCGATGCCGCGGTGATGACGATCGAGTTCAAGATCAACCTGCTGGCGCCCGCCAAGGGGCCGCAGTTTCGCTTCGAGGGCCGCGTGACCAAGGCCGGCCGCACCATCAGCGTGGTCGATGGCCGCGCGCTGCAGTTCGCGGCCGATGGCAGCGGTGAGAAGCTCATCGCCACGATGACGGCCACCATCATGACCGTGACCGGGCGCGACGGCATTCACAACTGATCTGCGCTCACGAAGCACCGACAAGAACATCCAAGAGGAGACACCATGAACAACCTGCCCGGACTCAACTTCCAGTTGGGCGACGACATCGATGCGCTGCGCGACGCTGTGCATGCCTTTGCGCAAGCCGAGATCGCGCCGCGCGCCGCCGAGATCGATGCCAGCGACCAGTTCCCGATGGACTTGTGGCGCCGCATGGGCGACCTCGGCGTGCTCGGCATCACCGTCGGCGAAGAGTACGGCGGCGCCGGCATGGGCTACCTGGCGCACATGATCGCGATGGAAGAGATCAACCGCGCCAGCGCCTCGGTGGGCCTCTCCTACGGCGCGCACAGCAACCTGTGCGTGAACCAGATCAAACGCAACGGCAACGAAACGCAGCGCCGCAAATACCTGCCGAAGCTGATCAGCGGCGAGCACGTGGGCGCCCTTGCCATGAGCGAGCCGGGCGCCGGCTCCGACGTGATCAGCATGAAGCTGAAGGCGGAGGACAAAGGTGGCTTCTACGTTCTCAACGGCACCAAGATGTGGATCACCAACGGGCCGGATGCACACACGCTGGTCGTCTACGCCAAGACCGAACCCGAACTCGGCGCGCGCGGTGTCACCGCCTTCCTCATCGAGAAAGGCATGAAGGGTTTCAGCATCGCGCAAAAGCTCGACAAGCTCGGCATGCGCGGCAGCCACACCGGCGAGTTGGTTTTCAATAACGTCGAAGTGCCGGCCGAGAACGTGCTGGGCACGCTCAACGGCGGCGCCAAGGTGCTGATGAGCGGGCTCGACTACGAGCGCGCCGTGCTCACCGGCGGGCCGCTGGGCATCATGCAGTCGGTGATGGACAACGTGATCCCGTACATCCACGACCGCAAGCAGTTCGGCCAGAGCATCGGCGAGTTCCAGCTCATCCAGGGCAAGGTGGCCGACATGTACACCGTGCTGCAGGCCGGCCGTTCGTTTGCCTACACGGTGGCGAAGAACCTCGACCTCCTGGGCACCGACCACGTGCGCCAGGTGCGCAAAGACTGCGCGAGCGTCATCCTGTGGTGCGCCGAAAAAGCCACCTGGATGGCCGGCGAAGGCATCCAGATTTTCGGCGGCAACGGCTACATCAACGACTACCCGCTCGGCCGCCTCTGGCGCGACGCCAAGCTCTACGAGATCGGCGCGGGCACGAGTGAAGTGCGCCGCATGCTGATCGGGCGGGAGTTGTTTGCCGAGACGATGTGAGGCGATGTGTGATTCCGTCCTTCAACCATTCGCATGCTTTGCCGCCCTACGAGGGCGAGCGCATGGTGAGCGCCCACAGTTCACCTTACCTTGTGAAGGCCACCGAAGTGGTCGAGCGGTTCGCTCTGAACCCCGAGCGCTGCGTCATTCTCGACGGCCTGCTGCGATACCGCGCGGAGCTGCGTGAGCTGGGTTTCTTTCATGGGTTTCAGTGGCTCGACGGCAGCTTCGTCGAGGACATCGAGGGGCGAGAGAATCGCCCACCAAGAGACATCGATCTGGTGACGTTCGCGCACGCACCGGCAGGAAGGGACAAAGCGAACGTCCGCCAACTCCTGGCGGCCCGCCCCGACCTTTTCGTGCAAGAGCGCTGCAAAATGAATTTCCTTTGCGACACCAACATTGTCAACCTGTCGGCCCAACCCGAATGGCTGGTGACGCAAACACGTTATTGGTACGGCCTCTACTCGCATCGTCGAGGCGACGCACTGTGGAAAGGCCTGCTGGAATTGCCCATGGATTCGAATGATGACGAGGCGCGTGCGATGCTTGCTCCACTGATGCCGCAAGGAGATACCAATGCTGGCCCAACTTGAAAAGCAATTTCTGCAAGCCGACCTGGAGCAAGCGCGCCAGTTGCTGGCGGGCGGGAACAGCTATGACGACCCGATCGCGCAGCACCAGTACGGGCAGCGCGTCGCGCGGCTCGAACGTGAACTCGCCGAGTTGTCGGAAGCTGCCGCAAAGGCGCCGGTGGGTTTGGCGCTGTTCTTCGGTGGCCGGCCGGTGGTGGGTTCGCACGGAATCAAGGCGGCTTTTGGCACCCAGGCAGTGGGACAGTTCCAGAAGCTTGTCAGCCAGCGTTACGCTGCTGCCGAGACCGGACCGTTGTCGTCGCGGGGGCGGGTGCCGATGAGCGAGGATACGCAGCTTTTCGTCACCGATGTCGTGCGTGGATCCTTCGGCTTCGTGCTTCAAGCCAGCGAGCCCGTCAACGGCGACGCCATGCTGGGGGATGTGATAGATGAAGTGGCCGACACCTTGTCACGGATGGCCGCGGCGGATGACGCGCTCTTCGACGAAGCCTCCGCAGGTGTCGACAGCCGTCAGTTGGGCGCTCTCAAGGAGTTCTTCAAATTGCTGGATGACGAGGGTGCAAGCCTTCGAGTGGTCGAAGGTGAGCGTGATTTCGAGCTGACGGTGCCCGCGGTGCGACGCGCGCGCCAACGCGCCGAGGCCATGACCATCCACGAGAAAGAGGAAACCCTGCAAGGCGAGGTGATCGGCTGGGCTGAGTATTCGTCGCGATTCGAATTGCGCTTGCATGCGGATTCGAGCGTGGTGGTCGGCTCGGTGTCGCGCGAGGCGATGGATCGATCGCGTCAGGATGGGCTGGTGCTGCTTCATCGCCATGTGCTAGCCCACATGAAGGTGCGCGAGGTTCGCATGCGTCATCGGCCAGCACGCAAGACTTTCGCGTTGCAGGCAATCGAGTTGGTCGCGCCGCCAGCAGAATGGCCCGCTCGAAGCGCGCAGCCGGAACGCTGAGCACCACACCATGGCACTCCCCAACGCCTTCTACGCCCAATCCGGCGGCGTCACCGCGGTGATCAACGCCTCGGCCTGCGGTGTCATCGAAACCGCGCGCAAGCACGCCGACCGCATCGGCAAGGTCTACGCCGGGCGCAACGGCATCATCGGTGCACTGACCGAAGAGCTGATCGACACCAGCCGCGAATCGGCCGAGGCGATTGCCGCATTGCGCTCCACGCCATCGGGCGCGTTCGGCTCCTGCCGCTACAAGCTCAAGTCGCTCGATGCCAACCGGCGCGAATACGAGCGGCTCATTGCCGTGTTCGCGGCCCACGGCATCCGCTACTTCTTCTACAACGGCGGCGGTGATTCGGCCGATACCTGCTTCAAGGTCAGCCAGCTCTCGAAAGCCATGGGCTACGAGCTGCAGGCGATCCACGTGCCCAAGACGATCGACAACGATCTGCCGATCACCGATTGCTGCCCCGGCTTCGGCTCGGTCGCCAAGTACGTGGCAGTCTCGGTGCTGGAAGCCTCGTTCGACGTGCGTTCGATGGCGCGCACGTCCACCAAGGTCTTCGTGATGGAGGTGATGGGCCGGCACGCCGGCTGGATCGCCGCGGCGGGTGGGCTGGTGGCGGCGCAGGGCATCCCGGTGGTGATCCTGTTCCCCGAGATCGTGTTCGACCAGGCGGCGTTCCTCGCGCGGGTCGATGCCTTGGTGAAGGAGCATGGCTATTGCTCGGTCGTCATTTCCGAGGGCTGCCACCATGCCGATGGCACCTTCCTCGCCGAGCAGGGCTCGCGTGATGCCTTCGGCCACGCACAGCTCGGCGGCGCGGCGCCGGTGGTGGCCAACATGATCAAGGAAGCGCTCGGCCACAAGTTCCACTGGGCCGTTGCCGATTACCTGCAGCGTGCCGCGCGTCATGTGGCTTCGGCGACGGATGTGAAGCAGGCCTACGCGCTCGGCCGCAAGGCGGTGCAACTGGCGCTGGCCGGGCACAACGCGGTGATGCCGACGATCGACCGCATCTCCGACGTGCCCTACAAATACAGAATAGGCGTGGCGCCGCTTTCGAAGGTTGCCAACACCGAGAAGTTCATGCCGCGCGATTTCATCAGCGCCGATGGCTTCGGCATCACGCCCCGATGCCAACGCTATCTCTCGCCGCTGATCCAGGGCGAGGACTACCCGGCCTATCGAGATGGACTGCCCGCCTACGTGACGCTGAAGAACCGCGCCGTCAAGCCCAAACTGCCGGCTTTCGAGATCCAGTGAAGGCCGTGCGACGGAGGCTTTTTGCGCGTTTTTGGCAGAGAATGATGCAGCGCAACACAACCTTGGGACGGCCGACATGAGCACACAGCTTGCAGAACTCCTGGACCGCAACCGGC
>JAMFRW010000482.1 GCA_026224975.1 Rhodoferax sp.
GCCGGCATGCGCGGCCTGATGGCCAAGCCCGATGGCTCGATCATCGAGACGCCGATCACCGCGAACTTCCGCGAAGGCCTGAACGTTCTGCAGTACTTCATCTCCACCCACGGCGCTCGCACGGGCCTGGCGGACACGGCGCTGAAGACCGCGAACTCCGGCTACCTGACGCGCCGCCTGGTCGACGTGACGCAAGACCTGGTCGTGATCGAAGATGACTGCGGCACGCAAAACGGCATGAACCAGCGCGCCTTGGTCGAAGGTGGTGAAGTCATCGAATCGCTGCGCGACCGCATTCTGGGCCGCGTGACCTCGATCGAGGTCAACCACCCCGAAACCCAGCAGCAACTGCTGAGCGCCGGCGAAATGCTCGACGAAGATGTGCTCGACATGCTCGAAGCCGCCGGCGTCGACGAGGTGAAGGTCCGCACCGCGCTGACCTGCGCCACGCGCTTCGGCATCTGCGCCAAGTGCTATGGCCGAGATCTGGGCCGCGGCGGCTTGATCAACGTCGGCGAGGCGATCGGTGTGATCGCTGCGCAGTCGATCGGCGAGCCGGGCACGCAGCTCACGATGCGCACCTTCCACATCGGTGGTGCGGCGTCGCGTGCGGCGGTGGCATCGAGCGTCGATGCGAAGAGCGATGGCCGCATCGGCTTCAACGCCACGATGCGCTATGTGACCAACGGCAAGGGCGAGTTGGTGGTGATTTCCCGCTCCGGCGAGATCGTCATCTCCGACCAGCACGGCCGCGAGCGCGAGCGCCACAAGGTGCCTTACGGTGCCCTGCTCAGCATCAAGCCCGACCAGCAATTGAAGGCCGGGACGGTGCTGGCCAATTGGGACCCGTTGACCCGCCCGATCATCACCGAGTTCGCCGGCCAGGCGAAGTTCGAGAACGTCGAAGACGGCGTGACGGTGGCCAAGCAGCTCGACGAAGTGACGGGGCTTTCCACGCTCGTCGTGATCGACCCGAAGCGCCGCGGCGCGACCAAGGTCGTGCGTCCGCAGGTCAAGCTGCTCGACGCGAACGGTAACGAAGTGAAGATCCCTGGCACCGATCACTCGGTGACCATCGCCTTCCCGGTGGGCTCACTGGTGCAGATCCGCGACGGCCAGGACCTGGCGCCGGGCGAAGTGATGGCGCGTATTCCGGTCGAAGGCCAGAAGACGCGTGACATCACCGGCGGTCTGCCGCGTGTGGCCGAGCTGTTCGAGGCCCGCACGCCGAAGGACAAGGGCACCTTGGCCGAGATGACCGGCACGGTGTCGTTCGGCAAGGAGACCAAGGGTAAGGTTCGCCTGCAGATCACCGACCCGGAAGGCACCGTCTACGAAGAGCTGGTGCCCAAGGAAAAGAACATCGTGGTCCACGAAGGCCAGGTGGTCAACAAGGGCGAGTCCATCGTCGACGGGCCGGCCGATCCGCAGGACATCCTGCGCCTGCTGGGCATCGAGGAGCTGGCGCGCTACATCGTCGACGAGGTGCAGGACGTGTATCGCCTGCAGGGTGTGAAGATCAACGACAAGCAAATCGAGGTGATCGTTCGCCAGATGCTGCGCCGCGTGCAGATCGTCAACCCGGGCGATACCGGCTACATCCTGGGCGAGCAGGTCGAGCGTTCGGAGCTTCTGGGCCGCAACGACAAGGCGATGAGCGAAGGCAAGCTGCCGGCCACGCACAGTGATGTGCTGCTGGGCATCACCAAGGCTTCACTGGCGACCGAATCCTTCATCTCGGCGGCCTCCTTCCAGGAGACCACCCGGGTACTGACCGAGGCGGCCGTCCGGGGGCTCAAGGATGATCTGCGCGGCCTGAAGGAGAA
>JAMFRW010000062.1 GCA_026224975.1 Rhodoferax sp.
CCATTGACCACCGGGATGCAGTACGGCCCGATGGCGGCCGGCGTCAGGTCGATCATGCGGATGCCGGGTTTCAGGCGTCGCAGGAAGGCGTCGTTGGCGATGTGCGCCGAGGCGCTGGTGGCATCGAACACGATGTCGATGTGTTCGAACACCGGCAGCTTCGCCAGCCCTTCCACGCCTTCGTGCGTGGTGGCCGCGCCGAGCCGCGCGGCGCGGGCCAGGCCGTCGGACGACGGGTCGATGCCGACCATCGCGCCCATCTCGATGTGCCGGCCGTGGCGCAGGATCTTGATCATCAGATCGGTGCCGATGTTGCCGCTGCCGATGATCGCGGCCTTGAGTCTTGATGCTGTCATGGGGAGTCTTTCAGGGATGTGGATTCGGGTGGCGCGGCGCTCAGGCCGCGAACACGGTGGTGACCGAGCCGAGGCCGCCTATGGCCGTCTCGACCACGTCGCCGGGCTGCACCGCGACCATCGGGCCCAGGGCGCCGCTCATGATCACGTCGCCCTCGCGCAGCGGCCGGCCCACCTGCACCATCTTTCGCGCCAGCCACAGCGCGGCGTTCAGCGGGTGGCCGAGGCAGGCCGCGCCCGCGCCCACCGAGACGATCTCGCCTCGCCGCTCCATCACCATGCCGCACAGGCGCAGGTCCACCTGGTCGAGCCGGCGCGGCTCGGTGCCCAGCGCGTACAGGCCCGACGACGCGTTATCGGCGATGGTGTCGAGCAGCTTGATGTCCCAGTTCTGGATGCGGCTGCCGACGATCTCCACCGCCGGCAGCACATAGGCCACGGCCGAGATCAGGCGCGACAGCGTCAGGTCGGCATCGAGCAGATCGCGCTTCAGCACGATCGCAATCTCGGCTTCGACCTTGGGCTGCAAGACGCGGCCGGTGGCCACGGTCTCGCCGGGCGCGAGCTCCATGTCGGCGAACAGCATGCCGAAGTCGGGCGCGTCCACGCCGAGTTGCTGCTGGACCGATTTGGACGTGAGCCCGATCTTGCGGCCCACCAGCCGCCGGCCTTGTTCGAGGTGATGGCGGGTGTTGACTTCCTGCACCCGGTAGGCGGCGTCGGGCCCGCCGTGGGCCAGCGCTTCGCGGATCGGCGCGATGGTGGTGCCGGTGCGGTCAGCCTCGCGCAGGCGCAGCGCCAGCGCATCGATGAGGTCGGCGTCGCGCTTCATGCCTGGCCCAGCGCTTCGGCGTTGACGAACACCAGCTTCCACGGCTTGGTGACCACGCGGGTGAACACGCCGCCGATGGCGAACGGGTCGTCCGCCACCAGCTTCAGCGCTTCCTCCAGGCTTGCAGCCTCGTAGACGAACAGCGCGCCGCTGTCGTCGGTGAACGGGCCGGCCGCCAGCAGCTTGCCCTGCTTGAACAGCTCGGACAGATAGGCGCGGTGCTCGGGCCGCAGCGCGGCTATCTTGGCGGCGTCGGCCGCGTAGTCGATGTGGCTTGCGAATTTCATGGAGAGTCCTTGTCTGTGTTGATGAATCAGGTGCCTGGCCGGGTCAGGAAGCCGATGGATATCCACGGCACCATCGCCACCAGCACCGTGCCGGCGAGCAGTGCCAGCATGTAGCCGACGATCGGCCGGATGCCCTGGCTCGGGCTCACGCGGCTGATCGCGCAGGCCGCGTAGTAGCCCACGCCGAACGGCGGGGCGAACAGGCCGATGCCCATGGCCAGCACCACCACCATCGCGTACTGCACGTCGGGCACGCCGAGCTGCTTGGCGATGGGGAACAGCAGCGGGCCGAACAGCACGATGGCCGGGATGCCTTCGAGCACGCTGCCGAGCACGATGAACATCACGATCGACACCGCCAGGAAGCCGGCAGTGCCGCCGGGCAACTGCGTCATCACCATCGCCAGTTGCCGCGAGAAGCCCGATTGCGTCAGTGCCCAGGCCATGCCGGTGGCCGCGCCGATGATCAGCAGGATGGAGCCCGACAGCGCCGCCGTCTCCACCAGCGCCGGGCCCACGCGCCGCCAGTCGAAGCGGCGGTAGACGAACAGGCCCATCAGCACCGAGTACACGATGCCGATCGTCGACACCTCGGTGGCGGTGGCGATGCCCTCGATCACCGCCGCGCGGATCACGAACGGCAGCGCCAGCGCCGGGGCGGCGACGAGCAAGGTCTTGCCGACCTGCTTCCAGGTGGCGCGCTTGTCGGCCGTGCCTTCGGCGCGGGCGCGCCACCACACCACCACCGACAGCATGATCGCCAGCACCACGCCGGGCAGCAGCCCGCCGACGAACAGGTCGGCAATGGAGATGCCGGTGACCGAGCCGATGGTGATCAGCACCAGGCTGGGCGGGATGGTCTCGGTCTGCGCGCCGGTGGCCGAGAGCAGCGCCACCATGTCGCCCTCCTTGGCGCCGCGGCGCTTCATCTCGGGGAACAGCACCGGCGCCACCGCCGCCATGTCGGCCGCCTTGGAGCCCGAGATGCCGGAGACGAGGTACATCGCGCCGATCAGCACGTACGACAGGCCGCCCTTGATGTGGCCGAGCAGGCTCGCCAGGAACTGCACCATCGCCTTGGCCATCGACGTGATCTCGATCAGCAGCCCGAGGAACACGAACAGCGGCACCGACAGCAGGATCAAATGCGACATGCCCTCGTCCATCCGGCCGACAACCACCACCGTGGGCGTGGACGTGGTGAGCGCCAGGTAGCCGAAGGTGGCCAGGCCGAAGGCGAACGCGATCGGCACGCCGGCGACCACCAGCGCGCCCACGATGCCGACGAAGAAGATGACCAGGTTCCAGTTGCCCAGGCCCTTGAGCACCGGCTGCAGGGCCACGAGCCCGCCCAGCACCAGCGCCACGGTGAGCACCGCCGCGAGCATCAGCTTCCAGTCGCGAAAGCTCAGCAGCCGCACCAGTGCGCTGGCGCCGATCAAGGCCAGGCCCACCGGCAGCGCGGCGGCGCGCCAGGCGTTGGAGATGTCGAGCGCGGGCAGCGTGACCACCATCTCGTCGCTCGCGAACTCGAACGCCGGGTGGCCGATCAGCATCAGCCAGGCGCCGGCCGCCACGATCGCGATCAGGTCGAGGAAGGTGCGCATGCGCGGCGACGCGATGTCCACGAACGCCGTCATGCGCATGTGCCCGCCGCGCCGGAACGCCACCGCGGCGCCGAGCATCGCCAGCCACAGGAACAGGATGGACGCGAGCTCGTCGGACCAGATCAGCGGCTGGTGGAAGAAGTAGCGTCTCGTCACGCCGGCGAACAGCACGCAGATCTCGGCCAGCACGAGCAGTGCGGCGGGGATCTCGGTGAGGTGGCCGAGCGCCTTGTCGGCCGCGGCGACCCAGCCGGGCGGCCCGGCCGGCACGCTCACGGCGCCAGCTTCGGGCTTGCCAACGACGGCGGTATGCAGCAATTCCATGCGATCACCTCGGGTTCGAAGGAGTGTCGGATCGGCGTGCCGGGCGCGCCGATCATTGGTGGCCAGGCAGGCCGAGCACGTTGGCGCTGATCGCCGGGTCGACGAAGCGGTCGAGCCTGTCGGGATGCAGCACGATCGTGATCTCCGACGATCCCGTGCCCACGGTGAGGTCGAGCAGGTGGCCGCCGCTGGCGACGAACGAGGCGCCTGTCACCATGCCGTGGGCGTGGACGGAAGGCTTGCCCTCCTTCCAGGCGATGGTGCCGGTCATGGTGGCCATCTCCACGTTGTCGAAGGTCTTGGGGTCGAACTCCTTGCGGGCGAAGTCGTAGAAGCCGAAGGTGGCTTCGCGCATGAACCCGATGCCCACGAAGCTGGCGCTGGGGATGTTCTCGACCACGGCCAGGCGCTGAAGGTGCGCGATCACCTTGTCGCCATTGCGCAAGACCATCAGGTAGCCGGTGGGCGTCTTGATGTACTTGCCTTGCAGGCCCTGCGCGTGCGCCGGGGCGGTGTGCAGCGCGCCGGCCGCCAGGGCCAGCAGCGCCAGGGCGATTGAAGCAAAGTGGTTGGTTTTCATGGTTGGTCTCCGGGATGGTTGGGGTCGTGGCGAGCGCGGGGCGCGGGCATGCGGCGGCTCACCGCCTGTGTCGGCGGTTGGATGCTGTTGACGGAGTGCTGTACGTGGAGTACAGCACCGAGCTGGTCTAGGCCAGTGAGCCGGCGTACTTCTCCAGCTTGGCCCAGGCCTCCGGGCCGAACTTCTTCTGCCAGTCGGTGTAGAAGCCGGCCTTGCGCAACGTCTCGCGGAAAGGTGCGAGCTCGGGCGCGTTGAAGGTCATGCCCTTGGCCTTCAGCTCCTCGCGCAGGCGGGTGTTCAGCGAGTCGATGGCCTTGCGCTGCATCAGCGCGTGTGCGTCGAAGGTCTTGGAGGCAAGCTGGCGCAGGTCCTCGGGCAACGCGTTCCAGGTGCGCAGGTTGGCCACGAGCCAGAAGCCATCCCACACATGCGAGGTGAGCGAGCAGAACTTCTGCACCTCGTAGAGCTTCTGCGTTTCCAGAATCGTCAGCGGGTTCTCCTGCCCATCGACGATCTTCGTCTGCAGCGCGGTGTAGACCTCGGCCATGTTGATGCCGGTGGGCGCCGCGCCGAAGGCCTTGAACAGCGACGTGAGCGCCGGGCTCAGCGGCACACGGATCTTGAAGCCCGCCAGGTCTTGTGGCGTCTTGATCTGGCGTGCGCCGCTGGTCACCTGGCGGAAGCCGTGGTCCCAGATCTTCGACTGCGGGAACAGGTTGGCCTTGGCGAACGCGCCGCGGATGTGCGCGCCCAGGTCACCGTCCATCGCGTTCCAGACCGCGTCGTAGCCGGGGAACGCGAAGCCGACGCCGCTGATCGACGCCACCGGCACCAGCGTGCCCCAGATGAGCCCGGCGGTGCTGACGAAATCGATCGCGCCGGAGCGCACCTGCGAGATCATGTCGGTGTCGCTGCCGAGCTGGCTGCTCGGAAACACCTCGATCGACAGGCGCCCGTTCGACTCTTTCAGGATCGCCGCGCAGGCCGCCTGCAGCCCGGCCGTGGTGGGATGCGTGGGCGCCAGCGCGATACCGAGCTTGTACGAGAACTCGGGTGCGGCGGCCCAGGCGCCGCCGGGGCGCAGCAGCAGGCCGGGCACCGCGATGGCCGCGGCGGTGGCGGCCGCTGTGGTCGCGATCCGCTGGATCGACTGGCGGCGCGACGGGTTCGCGGGCGTCGAGGAAGTGTCGTTGTGCATGGTGTTGTCTCCTGCCGATGGTGGCTGGGTGCGTTGCCCGGGGCGGCTCGGCCGCTAGCGGCTGTTCAGGTAGGCAGAGAACGAACGCGCGCCGTCCCAGTTCTGCACCAGCGTGAGCTTGCGTTTGAGGAACAGGCCGCTGGCGATGCGCTCGGCAAAGGCCTCGAAAGTCTTGGTCGGGTCGTCGATCTCGAACACGAAGTAGACCTTCGCTTCCTCGTTCGACAGCCACGGGCCGCCGAGCAGCTTGAGGTCTTCGGGCAGGTTGTGCGGCTTGACGCCCTGGCGCAGCTTGCCGAGAAAATCGACCACGCCTTTCATGACCGGCGCGCTCATGTCCTTGAGCCAGACTTCGTTGAAAAAGATGGGCATGTGAATCTCCGGTGGTTGGGTTTGTGCGTGCGGATCAGGGCGCGTTGATGCGGTCGGAATAGGCTTTCATGCCTTCCCAGCTCGACAGCAGCGTGAGCTTGCGGCGTGCAAAGAGGCCGCTGACCATGCGTTCGGCGTAGGCGTCGAACATGGTCGACGGATCATTGATCTCGAACACGAACATCACCTTGGCCTCCTCGGCGGAGAGCCACGGGCCGGCGAGCATGCGCAGGTCGTTCGGCAGATTGTCGGGCTTGGTGCCAACGCTCAGGTTGCCGAAGAAGGTGACGGCTTCATTCATCATGGCCGGCGTCACGTCGCCCAGCCAGACTTCGTTCAGGAACAGTGGCATGTTGATTCCCATCGATGCGGGCCGGGTGCTCGCGCGGCCCGGTCGGCCTTTTTTGCGGGTGCGGCAGCGAAGCGCCGCGGGGGCCTGTTCGTGCGTCTTGTCTCGAACAGGTGAGCAAAGGATAGGGAGGCCGCCTCGAAGGAGGTAGGCATGAACCGAGATATCAGACATTCCACGCTGGCGCGTCGATGTGCGGGTTTGCCAGGGCTTGCGCATCCGCAATCCAACCGGTGGCCATCCCCGGAGTCGGGCTACTTTCGAACCGACTTTCTCGACAACGCCGCCTGAAAGCCCCGGCCAGGGAAGCTCACTTGGCGGGGGCCAGCGCCCTGTCGGCCGACAAGCGCTTGGGGTGGCGTCCGACAGGCGCGCGCCTGCCTTCGTCGGTAGCCTCCACGCACTGATTCATTTTGGAGACAAGGCCATGTTCGGCAACAGACAGAAGGCGGCGCCAACCATGGCCGCGGCGACACATCCGACGAGCCGAGCGCCCGCCGCGGACCACGCACGCAGCATCTACCGCGACCACCTGCTCAGCTGCCGCCCCATGCTGCTGGACGATGGCCAGTACCAGGCACGCGTCGCGATCACGTACCTCGGCGGCGAAAAAACCCGCTCCCAACACTTCCTGGACCTCGACGCTTTCCCTTCCGAAGCAGCCGCGAACGAGCGCGCCGTGCAAGCCGCGCAGGCCTGGGTGGACGCCAACTGGCACAAACTCTGAGCCGGTGAGGTTTGCGTTTGCCGAATCGCCGATAGCGCGATCGTCCCTGCGCGGGCAGACTCCGGCTTCAGCCACGAGCCGAGCCGCCCACGATGCATCCACGACACGACCAAGCCTTTCCCGAACTGACCACTGCCGAGATCGACCGCTTGCGGCGGTTCGGCAGTGTCAAGCGCTACACCGTCGACGAGCGGCTCTTCGAAGCCGGGCGCCCGGGGCTTGGCATGTTCGTGGTGCTGGCCGGCGAGGTCGTCCTGCAGCAGCGCGATGGCCTGGGCCGCACGACCTACATCGTCCAATCCGGACCGGGTCAGTTTCTGGGTGAGATCGGCCAGCTCTCGGGCGCAACGGCCTTGGCCGATGCGGTGGCGATCGGCGATGTCGAAGCCCTGCTGATCCCGCCCAAGGACTTGCGCGCACTCGTGGTCGCACAGGCCGACTTGGGCGAGCGCATCATGCGTGCGCTGATACTGCGCCGCGTGATGCTGCTGGGTTCGGAAGCCGGCGGCCCGGTGTTGATCGGTGCGGCCAGCACGGCCGCGATGATCCTGCTGCGCGGCTTTCTCACGCGCAACGCACTGCCCCATCACATGCTCGACCCGGCGCTCGATGCCGAAGCACGCGAGCTGGCCGAGCGCCATGCACACGGGCCGGAGGATTACCCCGTCGTCGTCTGCCCCGACGGCACCGTACTCTGCAACCCCGGCGAGACGGTGCTCGCGCGCCAGCTCGGCATGCTGGGTGCGCCGCAAGACGGCACGGTGCACGACGTGGCCATCGTCGGCGCCGGGCCGGCCGGTTTGGCGACTGCGGTGTATGCCGCCTCGGAAGGGCTCTCGGTCATCGTGCTCGATTCGCGCGCGTTCGGCGGCCAGGCCGGCGCCAGTGCGCGCATCGAGAACTACCTGGGCTTTCCCACCGGCATCTCGGGCCAGGCGCTGGCCGGCCGCGCTTTCGTGCAGGCGCAGAAGTTCGGCGCGCGCATGCTGATCCCGGCCGCGGTGAAAACGCTCGACTGCGCGCGCAGCAACGGCCATCTGGCCCTCGACACCGTCGATGGCGAGCGCGTGCAAGCCCGCACCGTGGTGATCGCCACCGGCGCGCGTTATCGGCGCCCGCCCATCGAGAACCTCGCCGCCTTCGAAGGCCGAGGCGTCTGGTACTGGGCCTCGCCGATCGAGGCGCGCTTGTGCGCAGGTGAGGAAGTGATCCTCGTCGGCGGCGGCAACTCGGCGGGGCAGGCGGCGGTGTTCCTTTCGACGCAGGCAGCCAAGGTCCATGTAGTCGTGCGCGGCGAATCGCTCGCGGCCAGCATGTCGCGCTATTTGATCGACCGCATCGCCGCGGCGCCCAACATCGAGTTGGTCACCCGCACCGAGATCGTCGCACTCGAAGCCGGCGCCGACGGCAGCCTGGAGTGCGTGCGCTGGCGAAACCGCAGCACGGGCGCCGAACAGACGCTCGCGATCCGCAATGTCTTCCTCTTCGTCGGCGCCGACCCGGCGACAGATTGGCTCATCGATTGTGGCGTCACCCTCGACCGCGCCGGCTTCGTCACCACGGCGGGTGGTTCCCTGGGCTGCGCTTCGTCCGCAGCCTCACCGCTCGAATCGAGCGTGCCCGGTGTCTTCGCCGTGGGCGACGTGCGCGCCGGCTCCGTCAAGCGCGTGGGCGGCGCGATCGGCGAAGGCGCGCAAGTGGTGCCGGCGCTGCATGCGTTCATCGCGGGGATGGCGGCGGAGGTCGCGGCGAAGGAGGTGGCCCCGCCACCGGGCTGACCTCGATCACGGGCGGCGTCTCTTGTAAACACAAGATTGCACAAAACACGGTCTGACGAAAAACTTTGTGTTGTGCCCACCGCCTCGTCAGGCGTTCATTCCTTGCCCGCTTCGGCCGCCGCAGCACTGCGTGCGTTTGGCGCCGACTTGCGCATCGCGCGGCAGCGGCGTGGTGAATCGCTGCGCGTCTGGGCCGAGCGAATGGATGTCTTGGTGCCGACGCTGGTGCGCATTGAAAAAGGCGACCCCGCTGTCGGCATCGGCGTCGACACCCCCGCGCTGTACCTGATGGGCCGCCACCAGGCGCTGGGCGAAGTGGCCGATGCGGCCAGCGACGCTGCCGCGCTCGCCACCGAGATTGCACGCGCGCGTGCGGCGCATGCACCGCGGCGCGCGGCGGCCAGGAGACGGGATGCCGCTGAGCGAAGACCTGCCGCTCGAAGCCCGTGCCTTCCTGCCAAGCCGGCGGGCGCGAAAAGCGGGCGCACCACCCGCCGCCGACGAACTCGGGCGAGTGCGTCAGCAGACGGCTGTGATCGTCAAGCCAACCCCGCCATCCGCGTCATCGACGTCGCTGCCCGCAGGCGCCGCACCTGAAGCGCTACACCGATCAGGAACAGCGCGAAGACCACGCCGATGACTTTTTGCAGGCCCGGGTCGTCGGGGCCGGAAAAGACCGGGGCGCCGGCGGGCAGTCGGGTGAGCGACTCGGTGAAACCGGGGATCATGTGGAAGAAGAAGGTCGTCGAGTAGGCGATGGTCTCGACGTACTTCGAGGCACGGCCGAAGAGCTGCGTGCGTCCGGCCACCGCCGCGAGGGCGAGTACCAGCAGCGTCAGGATGCCGAGCATGTGCGGCTTGCCGAAGCCGCCGTGCTGGAAGATGCCGAAGCCGGTGAGGCAGGTGAAGACGGTGGTCCAGATGTAGACCTGGCCGACTGTCGTGCCGGGCAGGATGGTCTTGTCGCGCGCCAGGGCGATCACGCCTGCCACCACGGCGACGATGCTGATGGCAGTGTGGATGGCGCCCAGTGTTGTCAGTCCGAACATGTTGCTCTCTCCCGTTGTCGACGCCGCTCGTGAGGAGACCCTCAGCGGAATTCGCCGGCACGCCGGCCTTCACGAAGCATCGGCGGCGGCACCTCTGCCCCATCGGCGTGCGTGTGTCGATGGGTGCAGGAAAAGCGTAGCAAGCTTTGGTCCGGATGGCGAGCCGAAGATCGACCCAACAAGAGTCGGTCGAAACGCGATCAGGCGGAACCGGTGCCCATGTAGCTGCCCGGCACGGCCGAAAGTCCCTGCTTGATCTGGCGCGAAACTTCGTCGGCCAGCACTTCGTCGCCACCGGCCACGAGCACGGCCAGCGTCTGCTTGACCACATCGGCGGGCTTGGACTTGGGCAGCTCGATGCCCTTGGTCATGTCGGTGTCCATGAAGCCCACATGCAGCGCGACCACTTGCGTGCCCTGCGCGCGCAGCTCGTTGCGCAGACCGTTGGTGAGCGACCAGGCGGCCGACTTGGAGGCGCTGTAGGTCGCGGCGCCGGCGATGTTGAGCCAGGCGAGTGCCGAGAGCACGTTGACGATGGCGCCGCCGCCGTTCTTCGCGAGCACCGGCGCGAAGGCCTGGCTGAGCGCGAGCGGGCCGAAGAAGTTGGTCTCGAACTCGGCGCGCGCGGCGTCCACGCTGCCGGCCGCGAGGAACGACGAGCCACGGGTGATGCCAGCGTTGTTGATCAGCAGCGTCACGTCGGGGCAGCTCTCGGCGGCGCCGGCGATGTCTTCGGGGCGGGTCACGTCGAGCTTCACGCGTTCGACGCCGGCGGTGGTGATGCTCGCCGGGTCGCGCGCGGCGGCGTAGATCTTCTTGACGCCGGCTGCGAGCAGTTCAGCGACAAAAGCCTGGCCCAGGCCGCGGTTGGCACCGGTGACGAGCACGACTGCGTTTTCGAGTTTCATGGTGATTTCCTTGTGGGGTGAGTGAAGTGAATGGTGTTCAGAAGCGTTCGAGAATCGTTGCGATGCCTTGCCCGCCGCCTATGCATTGCGTGGCCAGCGCATAGCGCCCGCCCTCGCGCTGCAACAGCGATGCGGCCTTGCCGGTGATGCGGGCGCCGGTCGCGCCCAGCGGGTGGCCGATGGCCAAGCCGCCACCGTCGATGTTCACCGTGGCAGGGTTCAGCCCCAGATCACGGATGCAGGCCAGCGCCTGAGACGAGAAGGCTTCGTTGATCTCGACCACATCGAGATCGGCCACGGTGAGCCCGGCGCGGGCCAACGCCTTGCGCGTCGCCGGAATCGGGCCGATGCCCATGACCGCCGGGTCGACGCCCACGCTCGCGAACGACTTGATGCGCGCCAGCACCGTGAGGCCGTGCTTGGCGGCGAATTCATCGCTGGTGACGAGCACCGCCGCAGCGCCATCGGTCAAGGGCGACGCCGTGCCGGCCGTCACCACGCCATCGGGCCGGAAGGCGGGGCGCAGGCCGGCGAGCGCCTCCAGGTTGGTGGTCGGGCGGATGCAGCCATCGACGCTCACCTTGTCGCTGCCTTCCGGCGTGATGGGGATGATCTCGGCGGCGAGCCGGCCTTGCTCACGCGCGGCGGCGGCTTTCTGGTGCGACTCGACGGCCAACTGCTCCTGGTCGGCACGGCTCACGTGCCAGCGCTGGGCCACGTTCTCCGCCGTCTCGCCCATCGAGATGTAAGCATCGGTGGTCGCGAGCAGCGTGGGGCTGGGCGAGAAGTTGAAGCCGCCCTGCGGCACCATGCTCATCGACTCGACACCGACGCACAGGAAGGCGTCGCCCATGCCGGCCTCGATCTGCGCCGCAGCGATGTGGATCGCCTGCATCGACGATCCGCAAAAGCGGTTGACCGTCATGCCACCCACATGGTGCGGCAGCCCGGCCAGCAGCCCGACGATGCGCGCCAGGTTGTTGCCCTGCGAGGCCTCGGGGTAGGCGCAGCCGAGGATCACGTCTTCGAGCAGGGCCGGGTCCAGATCGGTGCGGGCGAGCAAACCCTTGACGACTTCGGCGGCGAGCGTGTCGGGACGCACGCCTGCCAGCGCTCCCTTCTTGGCAAAGTGAAACGGCGAACGGGCGTAAGCGGCAATCACGGCTTTCATGGGGGCTCCTGGTGAGGGTTTGCGATTGAATGACGATCATCATACTGCGATTCGAATGATCGTCATCACACGTCGGCCCGGGCGCCCATGAACGACCGCCCGCAACCCGCGCGTCAGCTTTGATTAAGGGTTTACCCTATAATTGCTGCAACGCAACATTCTTAGGAGTCCGCCATGTTTTCATCCCTGCTCCCCATCCTCGGCCTCGTCGGCGCTGTGGCTGTGTACGGCGTGGTCTTCGCATCGAAGATCGACAACCTGCGTGGCGACAGCGAACAGCGCGGGAATCGCCTGGGCGACTGAGTCGCCGAAGCGAAGCCCCTGTGAAACGGGGCAGCGCAGGCGACTCAATACCGGCTGACCATGTAGGCCACCCCCGGACGCAGCACCTCCTGCCAGCTCTTGCGCATGCGGTTCTGCGTCGCATCGTCGCCGCGGCATTTGGGGTCGAACGCGGCCACGGGGTCGGCCACGGTGCCACAGGCGGTATCGACCAGCGCCTCGCTGAACGGCGCGTAGAAAACCATGCCGATCTTCTGGTGGCTGCGGTCGTGGTGCTGCGCCACCTGGCTCAGCATGTTGGGCTCGTTCGGCTCGCCGGCGCGCTCCTGTTCGTAGAAGGCGAAGAGGCCGATCACGGCGCTTTGCAGGATCTCGTACTGGCGCGCGCCGAGGTTCTGGAACATCGCCTGCGCGTCGGGACGACGCGCAAAGAACTCTCTGTACACCGCCTCGAAAAAGCCCTTGCCGCTCGCCGCCTGTTCGGCCAGGCAGCGGTTGTAGCTCTCGCGCACGCGCGCCAGGGCCACGTCTTCCTGCCTACGCACATCGGCCAGCAGTTCCGCCAGATTCGGGTAGCGCGCGTCGGGTGATTTGGCCGCCATGCGCTGGATGATCCTGGCCATCGCTTCGGAACAATCCGGCCGCGCGGTCGAGACCAGCGGCAGCGCCGCAAACGCATCGCTGCCCCGACTGCGGATCAGCGCCAGGCTTTGCGGCACATCGAGGCATGGGCTGGTGAGCGTCGGCGGCAGCGCGCCGCTCACAAGTTCATAGGCCAGCAGGCCCAGCATGTATTGATCCGAAAGTTCTGGCGACACGCTCTCGGCCTCGTCGTCGAACTGCTCCGGCGGCAGGTAGGCGATCTCTTCGGCATCGGGCGCGCGACGCTCCAGCGCATCGAGCGCGCACGCACCGCGGCAATCGGCCACGCGCCGGCCCACCGGCAGGATGAAGGGCTCGTTGCGCACCGAGAGCATCACGTTGGATGGCTTCAGGTTGCCGTAACCGCCGCTGATGCGGTGCGCCGCCAGCAGCGCCCGCGCCACTTTTACCAGGATGCGAATGACGATCGCGAGCGGCCGGCGGTTGTCCTGCGTGATCCATTTGCGCAGGTTCTGGCCTTCGATGTATTGCATCGTGCAATACGGCCGCCGCTCGGTCAGCGCGGCGGCGTAAAGCGCCACGAAGTTGCGCTCGTCGGCGATGCGGGCGGCGTCGCGCACGTTCTGCACGAAGAGGTCGAGCCCGCGCGGGTCGGCGAGTGCGGCATCGGTCGGCGTCTTGATGACGACGGGGCGGTCGAGCTCGCGGTCACGCGACTTGTAGACCATGGCCACATCGGTCTGGCCCAGCAGTTCGAAGGGCTCGTACTTGGCGCTGAGCGCGCGCATCAGCGGCACGCCCACCGGGTCGATGGCCGCCTCGATGTTGGAGCGGATCTCGCGCACCGCCTTCTCGACCGCCGAGGGCTCGCCATTGGGCCGTGCCGCCAGCGGCTTCTTCGGCGAACACAGCGCCTGGATGGCCGCGAGGTCGCCCTGCGTCACCGGCTCCTGGTTGCCGATGGGAATCCACAGCACCTTCAGGCCATCGGACATGCGGCGCTTGAGCAGCAGCGGCAATTCCTTGCGGCCGATGTAGACCGAGCCGAGGAAGTATTTGCTGACCAGGAGGATCGCGACTGTCGCGGCTTCCAGTTGTTCGGCGATCGCGTCGTCCCAGGCCGCGCCGGGCTGGATGTGGTCATCGGTCCAGGCGCAGCGTATGCCGTCGGGCACGCTGAAGCTCTGGCCGAAGAGCGCGTTGCGCCATGCCTCGTCTTCATGGGCGTAGCTGACGAATATTCGCACCGGTCGGTCGATCTTCATGCGCGCGCAGTCTGGCACCAAGCGCCGGTGCGCCGCATCCCTAGCTTCGCCGGGCATCGGACCCCCTAACGGCCTGTAGGCAGCGTCCCACGTGCAAACGAGTGGCTGGCGTGTTGCGGCGCGGCAAGCGCGCTTCCAACATCGGTTGCAGTGTTTTGTGCTCGGCAAGCGCCGAAGGAGTCCTGATGACCATCGATACCCGCAACGCCACCGCGCAACCCGCGTTCTGGCCCATCCGGTGGCCGGCCACGCGCCGCACCGTCGTGAAAGCCGGCGTCGCGACCGCCACGGCAACCCTCGCCCACAGCGCCGCTGCCCAGCAACTGGCCGCACTCGATGCGCCGGCAGCGACTCGCGGCGGCACTGCCGATACCGCGCCCAGCATGATGTCGGTACGCCTGAACGTGAACGACCGCAGCCACGCCATCACCGTCGACACCCGCACCACGCTGCTCGACGCCCTGCGCGAACACTTGCTGCTCAAGGGCTCGAAGAAAGGTTGTGATCACGGCCAGTGCGGCGCCTGCACGGTGCTGATCGATGGCCGCCGCACCAACTCATGCTTGACCCTCGCGGTGATGCACGACGGCGATGCAATCACCACCATCGAAGGCCTTGCTCAAGGGTCATCGCCCAACGAAAAACTGCACCCCATGCAGGCGGCGTTTCTGGCGCACGATGGCTTCCAGTGCGGCTACTGCACGCCCGGGCAGATCTGCTCGTCGGTCGGCATGCTGGACGAAGCCAGACGCGGCGCCCCCAGCCACGTGACCGCCGATCTGCTAGCGACCAACGTGGCGCTCACCGACGAAGAAATCCGCGAGCGCATGAGTGGCAACCTCTGCCGATGTAGCGCCTACCCCAACATCGTCGCGGCCATTCGCGACGTGGCGGGAGCGCGCTCATGAAGGCCTTCGCCTACGAACGCGCGCGCACGGCAGAAGGCGCGAGCGCATCGGCCGCGCAGGCCGGCACACGCTTCATCGCCGGTGGCACCAACCTGCTCGACCTGATGAAGCTGCAGGTCGAAACGCCTTCGCGCCTGATCGACATCAACCGCATCGGCTTCGACCAGATCGAGCCCACGGCCGAAGGCGGCTTGCGCATCGGCGCGCTGGTGCGGAATGCCGATCTTGCGGCCGACCCGCGTGTGCGCAAGAGTTACGCGGTGCTGTCGCGCGCGCTGCTGAGCGGCGCTTCCGGCCAGTTGCGCAACAAGGCGACGACCGGCGGAAACCTGCTGCAGCGCACGCGCTGCTCCTATTTCTACGACACCGCCAAGCCCTGCAACAAGCGCGTGCCCGGCTCGGGCTGTTCGGCGATCGGCGGCTACAACCGCATGCACGCCGTGGTGGGCGCGAGCGAGCAGTGCATCGCGGTTCATCCATCCGACATGGCGGTGGCGATGCGGGTGCTCGATGCCAAGGTCGAGACCGTGCTGCCCAACGGCACGCGTCGCATCATCCCCATCGCCGACTTTCACCGCCTGCCCGGCAACACGCCACACATCGAGACCAGCCTGCAAGCCGGCGAGATGATCACCGCCGTGAGCCTGCCGCCGCCACTGCCCGGTCGGCACGTCTACCGCAAGGTGCGCGACCGCGCGTCCTATGCCTTCGCATTGATTTCGGTCGCCGCGATCGTGGATGACAGCGGCGGGCGAATCCGCTCGGCGCGACTGGCCTTCGGTGGCCTGGCGCACAAGCCGTGGCGCGTGCCCGGGGCCGAAGCCGCGCTGGTCGATTCCACCGCCGGAGAGGCCAGCGCCAACGCCGCGGCCGACCAGGTGCTGGTGGATGCCCGCGGCTACGGCCACAACGATTTCAAGATCCCGCTGCTGCGCCGCACCCTGCGCGCTGTGCTGACCCAAGCTTGACGGAGAACACACGACCATGGAGATGACCGCACCGGCCGCGCGCAACGCGATCGACGACAACCGCCAGGGCCTCATCGGCAAGCCGATCGACCGCGTCGAAGGCCGCCTCAAGGTGATGGGCCAGGCGCCCTATGCGCACGAAGTGCAGGAAGGTGGCCGCGCCGTCTACGGCTTCATCGTGGAAGCGACGATCGCCAAGGGCCGCATCGCCGCCATCGATACCATGGCCGCGGAACGCCAGCCGGGCGTGCTGATGGTGATGACGCACAAGAACGCGCCCAAGCAAGGCCCCTGGGGCCCGATCGACGCCAAGGATCGTTATGGCCGCGCATCACCACAACTCGGCGACGACCGCGTGCGCTACTACGGTGAGGCGGTGGCTTTCGTCGTGGCGCAAAGCTTCGAGCAGGCGCGCTCGGCATCGCGCCTGATCGCCATCCGCTACGAAGCCGAAGCCGGCGACTACGCCATGGCGCCCAACCTCGCCAAGGCCATCACGCCCGAAGGCAAGGGAGACCAGAAGGCCGACAGCGCGGTCGGCAACTTCGAGGATTCGTTCGGCTCATCGCCGGTGCAGATCGATTCGCGCTACACCACGCCGATGCATATCCATGCGCAGATGGAGCCGCATGCGACCGTCGCGTACTGGAAGAACGGCCGCGTACACATCCACTGCGCTTCGCAGTTGCTCAAGAGCGCGCAACAAGCCGTGGCCGCCACGCTGCAGATCGCGCCCGACAAGGTGCGCATCGTGAGCCGCTACATCGGCGGCGGCTTCGGCGGCAAGCTGCCGATCTACGGCGATGTGATGCTCTCGGCGATGGCCGCGCGCGAACTCGACCGGCCGGTGAAAACCGCGCTGACGCGTCAGCAGATGTTCCACTTCACCACGCACCGCAGCGAGACCATCCAGCGGGTGCGGCTCGGTGCCACGGCCGATGGCAAGCTCAATGCGATCGGCCACGAAACCTGGTCGCACAGCGCGCGCTTCGACAATTTCTTCGAAACCGCCAGCCAGCAGACGCGCACGCTGTATGCGGCACCTGACCGGCTGACGACGCATCGATCCGTCGCGCTCGATCTGCCCATCGCCGATTCGACCCGCGCGCCGGGCGAGGCCGTTGGCATGCTCGCGCTGGAGCAGGCCATGGACGAGTTGGCCGTCAAGTTGAAGCTCGACCCGATCGAGCTGCGCATCCGCAACGAGCCGGCGATGGACCCGGAAAAGCAGATCCCTTATTCGAGCCGCCAGCTCATCGCCTGCATGCAGGAAGGCGCCAAACGCTTCGGCTGGGCGCAGCGCAATGCCGAGCCCGCCAAGAAGATCGAAGGCCGCTGGTGGGTCGGCATGGGCATGGCCGCCGCGATCCGCAGCAACCTGCTGCAAGGTTCGACCTGCAAGGTGATGCTCGACAAACAGGGCGTGCTCACCGTGCGCATGGCGATGACCGACATCGGCACCGGCAGCTACACCGTCTTCACGCAGATCGCCGCCGAAATGCTGGGCATTCCGACCGAGCGCGTGCGCATGGAACTGGGTGACAGCGACTTCCCGCAGACGCCGGGTTCTGGCGGCTCTTGGGGTGCGGCGAGCGCGGGTTCGGGCCTCTTCGATGCCTGCGCGCAGTTGCGCGAAAAGCTCGCACGCAAGCTGGGCATCGAGGTCGTGCAAGCCACCTTTGCCGAGGGCCGCATCTCGGGAAATGGCCGCTCCGATCGCATCGGCGCGTTGGCAGGCACGCTGGGCCTGGACGCCACCGGCGAGATCAAGCCGGGCGACATGGCAAGCAAGTTTTCGCAGCAAGCCTATGGCGCTCACTTTGCCGAAGTCGCTGTCGACATGGACACCGGCGAAGTCCACCTGCGCCGCATGCTGGGCGTGTTCGCCGCCGGCCGCATCCTCAACGAGAAGACGGCGAGGAGCCAGGCCGTGGGCGCCATGATCTGGGGCGTGGGCTCGGCGTTGTTCGAAGAGGGCGTGATCGATGCGCGCTACGGCAGCTTCGCCAACGGCGACCTGGCCAACTACCACGTGCCGGCGCATGCCGACATCCCGGCGATCGAAGCGGTCTTCCTCCCCGAAGTCGACGACAAGACCAACCCGCTGAAGATCAAGGGCGTGGGCGAGTTGGGCATTTGCGGCGCGGGCGCGGCGGTGGCCAATGCGGTGTTCAACGCCTGCGGCGTGCGCATCCGCGAATTCCCGCTGACCTTGGACAAGGTGCTCGCGGGCCTCGATGGAGCGATGAAGGCATGAGCGACGCGGCGCAACTTCAGGCTTGCCGGGACGCGTTGCGCCAGGTCGGGCTGGAGCTGCGCAGCCGCGGTGTCGATGTGGAAGACGCGGGCCTGGAGCTGGTGCTGAACTACCGCAAGGCCGAGCCGCTGGAAGGCGTGCGGCTCTGGCTCGATGCACTGGTGGCGCCGTTCGTGGAGCGCGGCGCTTCCGAACGCCGGGTGCGCGCGGCGCACGATCGGCATGTGCTGAAGCTCACACCGCGTTAGCCCGTCGCGTGTACTCGCGAGCTCACTTCAAGCCAGACCTTCGCGTTCGCCCACCGAGCGGTCGTCGGCACACCACACGTCGATGCGCAGGTCGGGCTCGACTACCTGGCACAGCCGCGGCAAGGCCAGGCGTTCGCCGAGCCGGCGGTTCACCTCGTCGCCATCGAACTCGCAACCGTCGATCTGACGGCGCCAGTGGCAGGCGAGCACCGTCCCTGAAGGCCGCAGAAACGCGAGTGTTTTTGCGGCCAGCGCATCGAGCGCATCGGCATCGAGGTAGTAGCCGATCTCGCTGATGACCACCAGATCGAACAACTCTTCGGGCCACTGCTCCGGCAACCAAGCCTGGCGAACGCGCACATGCGGCAGGTGCGAAACGCGCTCGCGGGCTATTTCGACGGCGGCGGCGGCGCCATCGGAAATCAGCAGGCTGTCGCAGCGCTCGGCCAGCGCGGCCGAGAGTTCACCGTTCGCGCAGCCGGGTTCGTAGGCGCTGGCATAGCGGGCCTCGGGCAGGCAGGCGAGCGTCAAGGCGCGTTTGCGGGCTTCGTACCAGCGCGACTCGAAGTGCCACGGGTCTTTGCTCTGGGTGAAGAGCGACTCGAAGAAGGCTTGGCTGTGAGGCTGCGGCATGGGGGTCTTTCTGTCAGACGAAGAAGTATTCGGTGTCGCGGCCGACCCGGCCGAGGATGCCGGCGCCGAGCACCGGGCCGTCGCCCGTGTCGCGTGGCGCGAGCTGCGTCAGGTGGTGCTGGATGGCACGGCGCTTGGCGTCGACGGCGAGCGGCGTGAGCGAAAGGCCACGCAGGCGATGCCACGGGACGCGCGCGTCTTCCGGGCTACTCCAGTGCCACATCCACACCGGCGATTCGGCAAGCTTGCAGCCAACGGCAGCGCAAGCGCGCGCCGCGGCGCGGCCGGTCGCTTCATGGTCGGGGTGGCCATCGAGCCGCCAGGTGGCGATCACCAGATCGGTCGGCCGCAACAGGCGCCGCAGGCCGAGGGCGAGCTGCTCGGCGTGGGCTTCGACGCCGCCGTCGGGCAGCGCGAAGCGAAGCACTTCCGTGCCGTGCAGACCGAGTTCGGAAAGGCCGCGCATGCGCTCGATGCGCCGCGCCGGGCCGAGCCGATCGACATGCCATTCGGAAGAGCCGGGGTGGCTGGCTTCGCCATCGGTCACGCCGACGACCAGGCAATCGCCGCCGCGTGCGACGTGCATGCCGATCAATGCGCCACAGGCCAGCACTTCATCGTCCGGATGCGGCGCCACCACGACGATGCGGCCACGCGGGCTTACCCAGTCGTCGAGCCCCAAGCGCGGCACCTGTCCGAGGCCCGACCAGGCTTGCCATACCGATTCCGGCATGCCGTCGCCTTCGATGACGCGCTTCTGGATCACGTCCTCATGAATCAGAGCGTCCACGGCTCGGCTCCTTCGTCCAGCAAGCCTTCGCCCAGCGCCGCGAAATCGCGTTCGGCATGGCTTTGGCGAATGAAAACCGGCAGGTCGGCGGCAGCGCGCGCAAATCTGGCGTCGCGGCAAAACGGCGTGGCGCCCAGCGAGCGGCCGGCTTCGTCCAGCGCCAGCGTGGCGCTGCGCTCGGCGGCGAGGCGTGCGCGCAGGGCGATGTCGCTGGCATCGGCCTGCGGATTCGCATCGATCCATTCGGCGGCCTCGCGCAGAACAGCGGCTGTCGAACGCAACGCCAGATCGACCTTGCCGAGCGCTGCCAGCTTGAAGCCACTGCGCGCAGCCGCTGGCGCCTGCATCACCGATTGGCGCAGCGCCGACGCGATCGCGAGCGAGCCGCCGTACCAGCAGGCCGCAATGCCGGCGCCACCTTGCCAGAAACCGGGGCGCGAGAGGTAATCGCCGACCTTGCCGACCAAGTGCGCATCGGCGCCGTCGAAGCCCACGTCGAGGCTCGCGCTGCCGGCCATGCCCACGGCTTGCCAGGCTGCAGCCGAGACCTCGATCGCAGGGTGCGAAATGGCCACCCGCACGAGCTGCGGTCCACGGCCATCGGCGAACCAGGCGGTGAGCAGTGCATGGCTGGCGCTGGCCGCGCCGGAGCACCAGCACTTGGCGCCGCTGAGGGTGGCGCTGCCGTCGGCGGCGATTGATTCGATCACCGTGCGGCCGCTCGGCGCTTCGGCGGCCCAGGTGCCCCAGGTTTGCGTCGCTGTGTCGTTGGGAAGCTGCTCACCCAGCTCCGCCATGATCGCCAGCGCATCGGTGTGGCCTTCGTAGAGTTTGGCCAGCGACAGATCGTGCTGAGCTACTGCAGCGAGCGCTTGCCAGCGCTGCAGCGTGGCCCCTTGGCCGGGCAGCGGCAGGCGATCGAAGCCGCGTCGCACCAGTTGTTCGAGCAAGGCGCCGGCATGCGCTTTCGGGTCGGCCTCGTCGAGCGCTCGATGCAGGTCGTCGATTCGCGGCCAAAGCAAATCGGCGGTGATTCGGGAGCCTTCGTGCTGCGCACTCCGGCATTCGCCCTTGGGACGGCCCGGCGGGCTCAAGCGGCCATCCTCGGAGCTTGCTGCGCGCTGTCTCGCTCGACACGCATCAAGGTCTCGCCGAAACCGCCGGCCGCGCGGAAGTTGCGGCGGGCGCTGGTCACCACCCGAGGCGCTGCGGACCAGGCGATCGACGCGCCGCTCTGGCGCAGCGCATCGACCAGCGCCACGTCTTCGCTGCACGCCAGCGGCGGAAAGCCCCCTGCGCCCAGATAGGCCGCAGCGCTCACGCCGAGGTTGGCCCCGTGGACGTGGCTGTGGCCATCGGCATCGGTGTAGGTCGCGGCGTAGTGCTGGCGCATCGGCTCGCCGTACGAGCCCCAGTCGCGGACTTCGACGGTGCCGCAGACGGCGTCGCTGCGCAGCGCGAGCTGCTTGGAAAGCCAGTCGGGCGCAACGATGCTGTCGGCATCGGTGAAAGCCAGCCAGCGCGCGCCACCGGCCAACGCCACTTTCGCACCCTCGGCGCGGGCCACCCCGACATTTCGAGCGTGGATCGCGAGTGTGGGCACGCCGTTGGAACGGGCGATCTCGCCGGTGTCGTCGGAGCAGGCATCGAGCACCACGATCACCAGCACCTGTTCGCCCTCCAGCGACGGGCAGCGGGCGGCGACGGTGATCGCTTTCAGGCAGGCGCCGATGTGGTCTTGTTCATCATGGGCGGGAACTACTACGGCGAGCATCGGGCGTCTCCTGTTGTGGGTGTTCGACGGCGGATTTGTCGAGTGAACGCACAGTAGGGGGCGGGATTCGCAGCAAGCGTCGGGCGCGAGCGCGTTGCGCTGTAGGCGAAAGGCCACGGGCGGTTCGATGGCGAAGGGCGCCGCGCCTTTCTCCTACGGTACGTCGCGGCTGGCGCTTGTGTTGGTGGCAAGGGTGGTCGGAGACCATCGCTCACCCTCACTCCACCAGCCCGGGCCGCACGATGAATTCCACTTCCGCCCTTCCCATCGCCAGCCCGTCTTTTGCGCTGCTCGGCATCGAACCGTGGCGTGCGGCGATGGAGTTCGTCTCGCACAAGCTCACGCGGGCTCACCCCTCGCCGACCGGCGATGGCCACCCGGTGATCATCTTCCCGGGCCTGGCGTCCGACGGGCATGCCGTGGCGCCGCTGCGCGCGCATTGCCAAGCCCTCGGCTATACCGCTTTCGATTGGGGCCGCGGCTTCAACACCGGCCCCAAGGGCGACATCGAACAGTGGTTGGCCGATCTGGCCGGGCATGTCTCGGCGCGCATCGACGAATTCGAGCAGCCTGCCACGCTGATCGGCTGGAGCCTGGGCGGCATCTATGCCCGCGAGTTGGGCAAGCTGCTGGCGCCGAAGGTGCGGCAAGTGATCACCATCGGCACGCCGTTCAACGCCGAGGCCGATCACACGAACGTGGGCTGGCTGTTTCGGCTGCTGAGCGGCAGTTCACCGCACATCGACCCAGCGACCAGCCGCCGCCTGCGGAACCCGCCGCCCGTGCCGACGACCTCGATCTACAGCCGCACCGACGGCGTCGTCGCATGGCAAACCTGCCGCCACGATGCGCATTCGGCTTCGGCTTCTGCTTCGGTGCAAGACATCGAAATCGACGGCAGCCACATCGGCATGGGCTGGAACCCTGCAGTGCTGCGCGTGGTGGGCGACCGCCTGGCGCAGCGGCCGGAATCGTGGAAGCCCTACGCCGGCTGACGCGAGAAACCTGCCAGGGAAACAAAACGAAACGCGACAAACCCCTGTTTAGACGGTAATTCGGCCCCAGATCGAGCAATGCCCGTGCAACTTACGCGGTACTTTGCGACTCTGTATTCGGGTCGCAGGAATATACTGGGAGCGTCATTTGGATCAAGATTCAGCAGCCAACTGGAAGCACAAGGGGTCGTACATGGGTGCCAAACTCAAGGTCGCGGGATGGCTCGCAGTCGGCGCAGTCGCCGGGGCCCTCACCACGATGCAATTGCAGGCCACCGCCCGCAATGGTGTGTCGCAGCTTCCGCTCGAAGAGCTGCAGCAACTCGCCGCCGTATTCGGCATGGTGAAAACCGATTATGTGGAGCCGGTCGACGAGAAAAAGTTGATCAGCGATGCCATTGGCGGCATGGTCGCCGGGCTCGACCCGCATTCGCAGTATTTCGACAAGAAAAGCTTCAAGGAATTCCGTGAAGCCACGACCGGCCGGTTCGTCGGTATCGGCATCGAAATGGGCATGGAAGACGGCTTGGTCAAAGTGGTGAGCCCGATCGAAGGCTCACCCGCTTTCCGCGCCGGCATGAAGAGCGGTGACCTGATCACCAAGATCGACGACACCGTCGTGAAGGGCCTGACGGTCGACCAGGCCGTGAAGAAGATGCGCGGCGAGCCCAACACCAAGGTGCTGCTCACCGTCTTCCGCAAGAGCGAGAGCCGCACCTTCCCGGTGACCATCGTGCGCGAAGAAATTCGCCTGCAAAGCGTTCGCTCGAAGATCATCGAGCCGGGTTATGCGTGGCTGCGCGTGAGTCAGTTCCAGGACCGCACTGTCGACGACTTCGCCAAGAAGCTCGAAGAAATCTACAAGCAGGAGCCCAACCTCAAGGGCCTCGTGCTTGACCTGCGCAACGACCCGGGCGGTCTGCTCGAAGGGGCTGTGGCCATTTCGGCGGCTTTCCTGCCCGCCGAATCGGTCGTCGTCACGACCAACGGCCAGGTCGCCGATTCGAAGGCCACCTTCAAGGCATCGCCCGAGTACTACCTGCGCCGCGGCGGCAGTGACCCGTTGCGCAAGCTCCCGGAAGCGCTGAAGAAGGTGCCGCTGATCGTGCTGGTGAACGAAGGCTCGGCCTCGGCGAGCGAGATCGTCGCCGGTGCGCTGCAGGACTCCAAGCGCGCGACCATCATGGGTGCGCAGACCTTCGGCAAGGGCTCCGTGCAAACCGTGCGCCAGTTGTCGCCCGACACGGCGCTGAAGATCACAACCGCGCGCTACTACACGCCGAGCGGCGCATCGATCCAGGCCAAGGGTATCGTGCCCGACGTGATGCTGGACGAAACCGCCGATGGCAACCTGTTCGCCGCGCTGCGTGTTCGCGAAGCCGATCTCGAGAAGCATCTGCAAAGCGGCCAAGGCGCCGAGCAGAAGGACGAAGCGCGCGAGAAGGCCCGCGATGAAGCGCGCAAGAAGCTCGAAGACGACAGCAAGAAGGCCGCCACCCTCAAGCCGCCGCCGGAGTTCGGCAGTGCCGACGACTTCCAGCTCGCGCAGGCGCTGAACCGCTTCAAGGGCAAGGCCGTGCTCGTGA
>JAMFRW010000483.1 GCA_026224975.1 Rhodoferax sp.
CATCTCCACATCGTCGAGCAGCTTGGGCAGCAGCACGATGATGGCCGCGCCGAGCATCGCGCCGATGCGGCTCTTGCGCCCGCCCATGATGACCGCGAGCAGGAACAGCACCGTCAGCTCGAAGTTGTAGGAGTTGGGCGAGATGTACTGCTCGGAGTAGGCGTAGAGGCTGCCAGCCAGGCCGGCGAAACCGGCGCTGATCACGAAGGCATAGACCTTGTAGCGGTAGACCGAAACGCCCATGCAGTCGGAAGCGACAGGGCTGCCGCGCAGCGCCTCGAAGGCGCGCCCAAGGTGCGAACGCAGGATGCGGTGCACGACGATCAGCGAGAGCACCATCAGCACCGCCACGACCCAGTAGTACTCACGCTCGTCCAGCACATGGCCGAAGAGCGAGGGCTTCTTCAGCGTGATGCCCATCGGACCTTCGGTCAGGAAGGTCATCTCGTTGATCAGGATCTGGATGATGGTGCCGAAGGCCAGCGTCACCATCGCGAGGTACGGCCCCGAGACGCGCAGCGCCGGCAGTGCCAGCAGCGCACCGAACCCGGCGGTCACGAACACGGCGGCCGGCAGTGTGATCCAGAGCGGCGCACTGAGCTTCATCACCAGCACGCCGAGGTGTACGCGCCCACGCCGAAGAGGCCCGCATGGCCGAGCGAGACTTGGCCCGTATAGCCGACCACGATGTCGAGCCCGAACAGCACGATCGCGTAGATCATGATGGTCTCTAACAGGTGGATGTAATACGCGTTGGTGATGCCGACCGGGAACAGCAGCAGCAGCGCGACGCCGACGATGGAGAGAAGTAGGTGGGAGCGCTTCATCGGTCAGACTTTCTTGATGGCCGATTTGCCGAACAGGCCTTGCGGTCGCACCGCGAGCACGATCAGCAGCAGCACCAGGCCGGGCACATCCTTGTAGCCGGTGCTGATGTAGAAGCCGGTGGTGGTCTCGGCGATGCCGAGGATGATGCCGCCGACGATGATGCCCATGCCGCTGGTCAAGCCGCCGATGATGGCGACCGCGAAGGCCTTCAGGCCCAGCACTGCGCCCATGGTGGCGCCGGTGAGCGTGAGCGGCGCGATCAGCACGCCGGCAAATGCGGCGGTGAGGGACGACAGCGCGTAGCTGAACGTGATCACCAGGCCGGTGTTGATGCCCATGAGCTTGGCGGCATCCCGGTCGTTGAAGGTCGCGACCACGGCCTTGCCGTAGATGGTCTTGCGGTTGAAGAACTCGACCGCCAGCATCATCAGGATGGCGCCGACGACGACGAGAATTTCCATCGGCAGCACGTTCGCGTTGAGGAACTTCATCGGCGATTCTGGCAGCGGCGAAGGGAACTTCAGGTCGTCCCGACCCCACACGTTTTCGGCCACGTTCTTGAAGATGATGCCGAGCGCGATCGTCGACATGATCCAGCCGAACTCGCTCTTGATCTTGATGGCCGGCCGCACGCCGATGCGCTCGACCACCGCGCCCTGGAACGCGCCGAAGAGGCACACGATCGGGATCATCAGCCAGTAGTTGACGCCGAGCCCCACGAGCGTGAGGCCGACCAGCGCGCCGAGCATCAGCGCATCGCCCTGGCCGAAGTTCAAGGTGTCGCTCGTCGCAAAGGTCAGCTGGTAGCCGAACGCGATGACGGCGTAGATCATGCCCAGCGCGATACCGCTGAAGATGAGTTGGGTCAGGATTTGCATGGCATTCTCTGGTTGCTCGGCCGCTGGAGGTAAACCCAAGAAAAACGCCGCCGCGGGCAGCCCGGGGCGGCGTTTGTACGGGCGAAGCTTACTTCTTGACTTGCACCACCGACGCCTTCTTCTGGTCGTCCGGGTAAGCGTAGACCACCTTGCCGCCCTTGACCTCGCCGAACACCGGAATGTTCGCGGTGATCGCGTCGTGGTCGGTCTTGCTGAAAGGCTTGCTGTAGGTCGTGACCACGCCTTCGACCGGCGTCTTCAGGTCTTCCAGCGCGGCCTTGATCTTCGGGCCTTCGGTGCTGTTGGCCTGCTTGATGGCCGCGGCCAACAGGTAGATCGAGTCGTAGCCTTGCGCTGCCGAGACCGGCGAATCCATGCGCGCGTTCTTGGGGTTGAAGGTCTTCAGGTAGCTGATGATGAAGGCCTGGCGCTTCGGGTTGGTCGGCTCCTGGATGAAGGTCTGCGGCATGCGCGCGCCTTCGCCGCCGGGGCCGGCGTTGTCGATGTAGTTGGCCATTGAGAGCGTCCACGAACCGACGATCGGCACCTTCCAGCCCAGCTTCGTCATGCCGTTGGCGATCTGCGCCAGCTCGGGGCCGATGCCGTAGGTGAGCACGGCTTCGGCGCCGGCTTCCTTGGCCTTGAGCAACTGGGCGGTCATGTCCACATCCTTGATGTTGAACTTCTCGACCGCGACCGGCGTGACACCCTTGGCCTTGAGCGCCTTCTCCAGATCCTCACGACCGAGTTGGCCGTAGTTGGTGGAGTCGGCCAGGATGGCGACCTTCTTGAAGCCACGGCGCGTGATCGCCTCCTCGACGATCATCGGTGCCTGGATGCTGTCGTGCGCGGCGTTGCGGAAGACATAGTTGTCCGGCTCCTTGTCGAACTGGTGCGTGATGATGGAACCGGTCGCGACGTTGTTCATCACAGGGATCTTCGCTTCCTGGTAGAAGCGCTGGGCGGCGAGCGAGACGCCGGTGTTGATGAAACCGACCGTGGCGACGACTTTTTCCTTGTTGATCAGCTCCTGCGCGACTTGCACGCCGCGCGGCGGCGCGCCCTCGTCGTCGCGCTCGACCAGC
>JAMFRW010000484.1 GCA_026224975.1 Rhodoferax sp.
GGGCGCCCCTCGCCAACGCATCCACGCCATCAGCACCACACCCGCAAAGAGAAAGCGCGTGCCCATCAGGAAGAACGGCGGAAAGCTCAGCAGCGCATATTTGATGGCGAGGTAGGTCGATCCCCAGACCAGCCAGGTGGCGGCGAGGCAGAGCAGCAGCCACGCGGGCAGGGCGGCGCGAGGGGCGGGCGACGATGCCGTTGCAGAAGGGCTGGGGCGAGAGGCGATGCTGGTCATGGGCGGGGCTTCGAAAACGCAAGGCACGGCGCCCATGCTACGAAGGCGAAGCGCCCACGGCCATGGTGCAATCATGGTTGTGGGCGCACAATCCCGTCGATTCAACTGATTTCAGGGGCATCGGCCTTGAATCCCGACCTGGACCACCACGACACACGCATCCTCGGCGAACTGCAGGCCGATGCCCGGCTGACGATGGCCGAGCTGGGCCGGCGCGTGCACCTGAGCCAACCGGCAGTCACCGAGCGTGTGCGCAAGCTCGAAGCAGCCGGCGTCATCAGCGGCTACCGCGCGACGGTGAACCTGGCCAAGCTCGGCTACGGCATCCGCGCGCTGATCCGCATCGGCCGGGCCGACTATGCCAAGGTCATCAAGCTGCTGGCGCAAACGCCCGAGTGCATCAATGCCTATAACGTGACCGGCGAAGACAGCTGGATGCTCGAGATCGCGGTGATCGACGTGAGCCATCTCGATGCGGTTGTCACCAAGTTTTGCATGCTGACCGAAACGGCCACGCACATCATCCTCAACCCGGCGCGCGAACACCAGCCCATGCTTCCGCCGCAGCGCGCCGATGTCAAACCACCGATCAAGAAAGTGATCAACGCATGAACGCTCCCATCGTGGCTACTTGTGATCTTTGCGACGCCCACAAGAACGACACCGAGGGTGGCTTTCGCGTGTTGCCGCCGGTGTTTCAGAACTATGGCAAGCACTCGCGCTTCGGCGGGCAGATCGCGACCGTGAAGTGCTTCGAGGACAACACGCCCGTCAAGGCGGCGCTCGAAGAACCGGGCCTGGGCCGCGTGCTGGTGGTCGATGGTGGCGGCTCATTGCGGCGTGCGCTGGTCGGCGGCAACATCGGCGCTTCGGCCGCGAAGAACGGCTGGGCCGGCGTCGTCGTCGATGGGTGTGTGCGTGACAAGGCCGAGCTGGCCGAGTGCGAAGTCGGCATCCGCGCGTTGGCGCTGATCCCATTGCCCACCGACCGCCGCCAGCCCGGCTTGCGCGACGTGGCGGTGCACATCCAGGGCGTGTGGGTGCGGCCCGGCGATTGGCTGTATGCCGATGAAGACGGCATCGTCGTGATGGACGCACCGGCTTGACCCGCGCGCCTTCCGCCGTGCCTGTGCCGCCGATGTCGCTGAATTCGATCTGCCCGCGCTGCAAGAACGGCAATCCGCCGGGTTCGCGGTTTTGCAATGAATGTGGTGCGGGGCTGGAAGCTGCGGCGCCGGTGTCGGGCGACTTGTTCGAGCTGGATGTCGGTGAGATCGACGCAGCGTCTGCTCCAAAGTCTTCGACCCAGCCCGTTCTCGCCGAAGCAGAAGATGCACCGCCATCTGCCGCGGCGCGCGAGCCCCGGCCGTTCAGTGTTCACTTCGAGCGGGATGGCAGCGTGTCGTTGGTGGTTTCGCATGCCGATGAGGCAGCGAGCGCTTCATCGAGCGGGGAATCGATGCCGGTTCAGCTGCAGCATCTCGCGCCGCATGCGAAGCACCAGAGCGATCCGACGATCGCGCCGGCGCCGCCGGTGGTCGCACGAGACGCCGCTGCGCCACCGCCAGCGCGCGAGCCCGGCATGGTGGCATCGGCATGGCACGAACCGGAGCCTGAGATGCCTGGCCACCTGCGTCCCCCGAAGCTGCCGCAGCGCGCCGCCGCCTGGGCTGGCGCTGCCATGGTCGCGCTGCTCGCGTGTGCGGCCGGCTGGTGGGGCTTGCGGCCGGGCACGGCGCCGATCACGGCCACCGCGCAATCGGCGCCCCGTGCGATCACGGCCGACCCGGCATGGGCTTCGTCTTATGTGGCGGCTTCGGCCGTGTTGCCTTCCGTACCGGTGCCAGAGTCGATGCCGGCTGCTGGCACGACATCGACCGCATCTGTTCCCGCGCCGATGGCTTCCACCCCCGCGGCACTGATCGACAGCGCGCCAACCGCGGCCGGGCCAGCCGCCGTATTGGCCCTGGCTGCAGCTACTGCAGCTACCGCAGACAACGCGAACACGCGAGCCACTACGACAACGCCGGCGACCTCGTCGCCCGCCGTTCGCCCCGCCGCGCACAGCAACCAGGCCAGGAAGGCATCGCACAAGGCGCGCGCAGTGGCCGCTGCCGACAGCCCACGAGCCTCGGCACGCGCGCAGAAGAAGACTGCAGCGGCCGCGACTTCGGCAAGCCGCAAAACAAGAACTGCGAGTGCCAAGGCGACTGCCGCCGAGACCCGCGCGGCCACAGCCAAAGCCCGTCGAACATCGGCTGCCAAGCTCGGCCGCCCAGACACCGTGAGCGCCAGCAGCGAACCTGCTAGCCGCTCGAAAAAAGCCAAGGCGAAGAAGCTGTCTCAGCCCCGATCGGTCAAACCGTCAACACCTCCAACGCCCGTTCCATCCCGCCCTGCGTGATCGAGAGCATCGCCCGCTCGCGCACGGCAGGCTTGGGGTGGTAGGCGATGCTCAGGCCCGCCACACCCATCATCGGCAGGTCGTTCGCGCCGTCGCCGACGGCAATGGCTTGTGCCGGATCGATGCCCATCAGTTCGCAGACTTCGAGCACCACGCGCCGCTTCTCGGCCCCATCGCAAATGTCGCCCCAAGGCCGGTCGACCATGCGGCCGGTGAGCCGCCCGTCCTCGATCTCCAGCATGTTGGCGCGGGCGAAGTCGAGCCCCAGCCGGTGGCGAATTCGTTCGCTGAAGAAGGTGAAGCCGCCCGAAACCAGCAGCGTCTTCAGCCCCTGCGCACGGCAGGCCTGCACGAAGGTTTCGACGCCAGGGTTGAGTTGCAGGCGATGTTCGTAGACCTCGTGAAGCGCCGCCTCCGGCACGCCCACGAGCAGCGCCACACGGCGGCGCAGGCTCTCCTTGTAGTCGGTGATCTCACCGCGCATGGCAGCCTCTGTGATCGCTGCCACCTCGTCCTTGCGGCCGGCCGCAGCGGCGATCTCGTCGACGCATTCGATGTCGATCAGCGTCGAGTCCATGTCGAACGCCACCAGCTTGAAGTCGGCAAGTTTCAACGGCGGCGTGAAGCCGCGGATGAAGAGGCCGGGTTGAATTTCTTGCGAGGTCATGTTGTTCGCATCAGGTTTGCTCGAACCAGTTTTCGAGGTCGAGGCCTTCGATGTTCTCGAAATGCCGGACGTTGCGAGTGACCAGCGGCAACCGCGCCTCCAATGAGGTGGCCGCGAGCAGGCGTCGCGAAACGACCGGGTTCGGCGCGGGCTTGGTCAGTTCGCTCAGGATGTCGGTGTCCAACAGTCGCATCAGGGCTTGCCTACTCCGAAATCGATCGGATCGGGCAAGCCGAATTCGCCGCGCATCTTGTCCAGCGTTTCGAAGAACCCTTCGTCTTCGATGCCGAGCAGGTTGACGTAGCTGCCGTCAGCTTGCTCGACGAGTGCCGCGCGCAATGCCGCCATGCCATCAGCCGCCTGCAATGGTTCGCCGGTGCGGGCGTCGATGGCGTCTTCGATGTCCTCGAGGCTCAGGGGGCCGCTCGGTAGCACGCAGGCTGGCGGCAGCGGCGCGCGCGCGCGGGGGGCAGGCGGGACAACCCCCGACGTGAGCAGCACGATGACTTCCTTGGTCAGCGAGCGGTGGTTGGCCTTTGCGCGCTCTTTCAAGCGGACCAGAACATCGTCGGGAAGATTCTTGATGACCAGGGCTGTCATGGTTGTGCGCTCCATGAGTGGCTGTTGATAAAGAATGCTGGCAAAAGGGAAGCGGGTCGCTTCAGCCCGCCGCCGCCGCAACCTTGGGCGCGCCCAACGCCCGCAACACATCCCGAATCAACTGCGCTCTATCCTTCGGCTCCGGCGTCTCCCGCTCGATCCTCAGCTTGTCGTTGCCCGCCAGCTTGATGTGCCGGTTCTTCTGTACGAGCTCGATGATGCGCATCGCGTCGACCGGCGGGTTCGCGCGGAAGCTGATGACCATCAGCTTCGGTCCGCCATCGATCTTCGTGACGCCGTAGGGCTTGGCGAGCACACGCAGCCGGTGCACGTCAAAGAGGGTCTGGCCCTGCGGCGGCAGCTTGCCGAAGCGGTCGGTGACTTCTTCGAGCATGCCGTCGATCTGCTCCGAGGTGTTCGCGGACGCGAGGCGTTTGTAGAGCGACAGCCGCGTGTGCACGTCGCCGCAATACGTGTCCGGCAGCAGCGCGGGCGCGTGCAGGTTGATCTCGGTCGTCGCGCTCAGGGGCGACAGCAGATCGGGCTCGATGCCCATCTTGAGCGAGCGCACGGCTTCGGCCAGCATCTCGTTGTAGAGCTGGAAGCCGACCTCCATCATGTTGCCGCTCTGGTTGTCGCCCAGCACTTCGCCGGCGCCACGAATCTCCAGATCGTGCATCGCGAGATAGAAGCCGGAGCCGAGTTCTTCCATGCTCTGGATCGCGTCGAGGCGCTGCGCCGCCGCCTTGGTGAGCCCTTCGACATCAGGCACCATCAGGTACGCATACGCCTGATGGTGCGAACGGCCGTTCGCAC
>JAMFRW010000485.1 GCA_026224975.1 Rhodoferax sp.
GATCGACCGCGAACCGGTCAAACTGCTGGAGGCGGCCGGTGAAAAGATCGCGTCGGTCAGCGCATCCGTCGCCAGCGAAGCAGCCGCGGCAGGTCGACAGGCCACGCTCACCAGCGTTGTGTTGATGGCTGTCGTGTGCGTGGTCGGCATTGCGGGCGGTTTCCAGTTCAGCCGCACGATCACCGTTCCGTTGATCCGGGCGGTGGCGACCACGCGCGCCGTGGCTGCAGGCGATCTCGCGGTCGAGATCGACAGCCGCGGCAAGGACGAGATCGCAGAGCTTTTGCAAGCCCTTGGACACATGCAGGATGGCTTGGCGAAAGTGGTTTATGCCGTGCGGCAGAACTCCGAGAGCGTCGCCAGTGCCTCGGCGCAAATCGCATCGGGCAACAACGATCTGAGCGCGCGCACCGAGCAACAGGCGAGTGCCTTGCAAGAAGCCGCGGCATCCATGGAAGAACTGAGTTCGACCGTGCGCCAGAACGCCGACAACGCTCGCCAGGCCAATCGGCTCGCGCTGGGCGCCAGCAGCGTGGCCAGTGAAGGTGGCGAAACCGTCGGCCGGGTCGTCGAGACCATGAAGGGCATCAACGCCAGTTCACAGCAGATCGTGGAAATCATCGGCGTCATCGATGGCATTGCGTTCCAGACCAACATCCTGGCACTCAACGCAGCCGTTGAAGCGGCGCGCGCCGGTGAACAGGGCCGAGGCTTTGCGGTCGTCGCGAGCGAGGTGCGCAGCCTGGCACAGCGCAGTGCCGAGGCCGCCAAGCAAATCAAGACGCTCATCTCGGCCAGTGTGGAACGGGTCGAGCGGGGCACTTCGCTGGTCGACCAGGCGGGCGCGACGATGACCGACATCGTCGCCTCGGTGCGGCGCGTGACCGACATCATGGGTGAAATCAGCGCTGCCACGTCGGAACAAAGCACCGGCGTTGCCCAAGTGGGCGAGGCCGTGGCACAGATGGATCGCGCAACGCAACAGAACTCGGCGCTCGTCGAAGAGAGCGCGGCGGCGGCGGAAAGCCTGAAGTCTCAAGCCCAGCGGCTCGTCGAAGCGGTGGCGGTCTTCAAGTTGGGCAACCGCACACCGATCGCTGCTTGAGTGCGAGTGGCTTTTCGGGCATCGCCAGGTAGCGTCGGCGCGACCAGGGATCAGCGATCAGCGCGTCTTGGTCTGCCGCCCTCCGCATGTTCATGTTGTCATCACGAAAACGGGGCTGCGATTAGCCTGGCGGCTCGGCGCAGTTATCTACGGCGGCAGCGCGTACATCGATCCAGCAAAGAAAAAGCACTTGCCGCTTGAACGCGATAAGTGCTTGATTTTTAAGCCATTAAGTGGCTCCCCGACCTGGGCTCGAACCAGGGACCTACGGATTAACAGTCGGGCTTTTAGGCATTTTGCGGGACGTCTTGGTATTTCTTGGGACGATAAAAAGTACAGGTAAATCAACAGGTTACAGAGAAAGTTTGCTCCAGGCGGTTCCGACCGATAGCATCCGATCTCAGGATTTTTCGGACACGAGTCGGACACGGAAACCGCCACATGCCTCTTCTGACCGTCAGAGCCATCGATGCTCACAAGCCGAAGGCGGAGCCTTACAAGCTCACGTTGGATCGCGGTTTGCAGTTGCGCATCGCCCCCGATGGGGCGCGCACGCTCCTGGTTCGCTACACCGTCAAGGGCACAACCGGAGAGCGCCAGCACCGGCTCTCGCAGGAGTACGGCGAGGGTCCGGGCCAGATCAGGCTTGCAGCGGCCTGCGCCGAGGCCGCGTGCATCCGGGCGCTTGCGCGTGACGGTGTGGACTGGCCCGCTCAAGAAGAGGCTCGGCTGCGCGCCGAAGCTGCAGCACGCGAAGTGACGGAGCGCGAGGATGGCTTGACGCTCGCGAAGGCGTTGCGTGAGTACGTGGAGAAGAAGCGGCGGGCGAAGGATGGCCTGCCGCTGAAGGCGCGCACGCGTGCGGACTATCTCGCGATGCTCGAGCCCGGCAAGACATCCTCGTCCGGCAAGAAGTTCGCCGATGGTGAGCTGTACCCAATCGCCGAAAAGTTGATGTCGAAGATCACCGGCGATGACATTCGTGGCGTCTACGCGGCGGTGTTGAAACGATCCCTGCGACAGGCCACTTACGCGATGCAGGTGCTTCGTGCGGTATTTCGCTGGCACGGCGTTGTCGTTCCCGACAACCCGTTGGGGCGTGACACCGCAGGCCGTGACCGCATCGTCCTTACCCAATCGAAGGGGAACCCTGCGCCCATTCCACCGGAGCTGCTCGGCCGCTGGTGGCAAGCCGCTGTTACTGCGCCATCAAAGGTCGCGTCTGACTACTATCGGTTCCAACTGCTCACGGGGTGTCGAGGGGGCGAAATTCACGGCAGCAAACGAAATGGCTACCCGCC
>JAMFRW010000486.1 GCA_026224975.1 Rhodoferax sp.
GCTCGACGGTGCGCGCGACGGGTTCGGTCTTTGTCGCGCAGCCTTGCAGTGCCGCCGCCAGCAAGCAGGCGCCGAGGCCGCAGGTCCACACGGGGACTGCGTTACGCCGGCTCATGGCCGCGGCGCCGACGCACCGCGCTCGGCTGTGTCGACCCGCGCGACGACCGACATGCCGGGCCGCAGCCGCGCCGCCAGCGGCTGCTCGCCATCGACGCTGATGCGAACTTGCAGGCGTTGCGGAATCTTCGTGAAGTTGCCGGTCGCGTTGTCTTGCTTGATGACGCTGAACTCGGAGCCGGTGGCCGGCGAGAGCCGCTCGACGTGTCCGCGCAATTCCGCATCGCCCAGCGCATCGACCGACAAGCGCACCGGCTGGCCTTCGACCATGTGCGCGGTCTGCGCTTCCTTGTAATTCGCCACCACCCAGACCTGCGCCGGCACCACCGCCATCAACTGCGTGCCGGGCGTGACGTACTGGCCGAGCTTGACACCGACCTCGCCGACATGGCCATCGCGGGGCGCGCGAATCTGCGTGTTTTCGAGATCGATCTCGGCCAGCTTGACCGCTGCACGTGCCGCCTCGACCGCGCCTTCGAGCGCAGAGCGGTTGACGGCGACCGAGCGCAGGTCTTGCGTTGCCACAGCCTGCCCTGAGGTCGCGATGCGCGCGGCGGCTTCGGTTTGCTGAACCGCGGCTTCGGCCTGGCGCAGCGCCGCGACCGTCTGATCGCGCTCGCGCTGCGAGAGCGAGTCATTGGCGATCAGGGCTTCGACGCGGCGCATGTCCGCGCGCGCGCGCTCCAGTTGTGCCTTGGCGTTGATCACCTGGGCCTTGGCGTTGGCGATCTGCGCGCCGGCACTGCCGAGGCCAGCTTCGCGCACCAGCCGCGTTTGCGCCAGATTGGCGAGGTTGGCTTCTTGTGCGGCGAGGCTGCCGCGCACCTGTTCGAGTTTTTGCCGGTAGATGCGGTCGTCCAACCGCACGAGCACCTGGCCTTGGGTGACGGCTACGAAGTCCTGCACCTTGACCTCGGCAACATACCCATCGACCTTCGGCGCGATGATGGTCACGCTGCCGCGCACGTAGGCGTTTTCGGTCATCTCGATCGCCGTGCGAAACGGCGGCAGGCGCCAGACATACAGCACCAGCAGCACCGCGGCGATGACCGCGCAAGCCACCAGCAGCAGGACTCGAAGTGGGGTCTTGGGCGTATCGGGCATGGGTGTGTCGGCTCAGGTGGCAGCGGTCGATGGGGTGGCGGTGACTCTGCTCACGGCATCCGCGTCGGCCCGGACTGCAGCGTCGGTGACGGCCTTGGCCGCCGCGGTCGTGCGCAGATGATTTCGCACCGCGAGGTAGGCCAGCCACACGAAGGTGCTGGCCGAGAGCAGCGCGACGAGCTGGAACAGGTCGTTGTACGCCAGCACGAAAGATTCCCGCGTGGCTTGCTGCGCGAGCGACGCGACGCCGAGTGCGCCGCGCTGCACGGGATCGCCCACCACACCGGCATAGGCCGCCGCCCCTTGGGCGATGCGTGCAGCCGCTTGCGGATCGGCCAGGATCAGCGGCTCGAGCAACTGCGCATAGTGCAGCTTCTGCCGGTCGGCGAGAAAGGTGCTGAGCCATGCCGAGCCGATCAAACTCCCGAGCTGCTGCGACGCGCTGAAGACCGCGAGAAAGCTCACGAGGTTCTTCATGCCGTCCAGGATCACCGGGATGAAGCCGAGCAGCAGCGACGACGACAGGAACATCGCGGTGCCGATCGCCAGCAGGGTCTGGCTGAAGTAGAGGTCGTTCGGGCGCGTCAGCGAGGTGGAGTCGCCGTCGAGCAGCGCCGCAGCGAAGATCAGCACCAACGCCGTCAGCCCCGGCAGGCGAAAGCTCCGTGTGGGCAGCACCAGCAGCGAAAGCAGGAACCCGGCCGCCGTGCCGAACGCGACCCTGCCGAACAGCGGGTGCATCTGGTCATTGTTGAAACCCAGCGTGTTCATCAGCGTGATCGCGCCCGTGGGTTGTTCGGAGAGCACGATGCGAAACAGCAGCACCGCGAAGGTCAGGCGCAGCATGTACGGGCTGCAGAGCCAGCGCAGGTCGAGCAGCGGGCGCGCGCGCCGCAGTTCGATCAGCACGTACAAGCCGAGACTGCCGATGCCGCCTGCGAGGCAGACGCCGAGCCAGGCCGTGTCGGTCCACCAGTTCACCCGGCCCTGGGTGCAGACGACGCACAACAGCGCGAGCCCGGTGGCGTAGAACAGGAAGCTCACGGCGTCACCGCGGTTGAGCACTTTCATCAACGGCGGCGGCGTCAGGCGCACCGAAACGATCGCGGCCAGACAGGCGCACGCCAAGGCCACGTCGAGCAATTGCAGACCTTGCCACGATGCGTTCTGCAGCAGGCTCTCCGAGAGGATGCGCGACAGCGGCGCGCCGAACTGCAAGGTCGCGAAGCCGAAGAGCAAACCAACCGGCGCCAGCCGCTTCGGCACTGCTTCGAGCATGTAGAGGATCGCGAGTGTGGTCAGCGGTGAGGCCGCGAAGCCGAGCGCGGCCCGCGCGGCGATGGCCGACGACAAGTCTTGCGCGACCAGGTGCACGACGCTGATCAGCAGATAGACGACGATGCCCCACTCGGCGAAGCGCCGCAGCCCGAACTGCAGCCGCATCTTGGTGAGCAGCACGGCCGCCGACAGCGCGGTCGCGAAGTAGGCGGTGGTGAGCCAACTGGCCTCTGCCGCAGTCGCGCCGAGCGGCCCCTGGATGCCGGTCAGGTTGTTGTTGACGAGGAAGATGCCGAGCCCCTGGGTCAGGCCGACCAGCAAGGACACGCCGGCACAGGCCAGGCCGTGCCGCAAGTCGTATGGCTGCGCATCGGCGGCCGCCGGCGAGGCCAGTGGCGGGCTCGGCGGTGCGGCAAGCGGCGTGACGGGAAGATCGGGCGTGCTCATGGTCCCGGCGTTGGAGAGTCCATGGCGATGGTAGGGCATACCGGCCGCGCCAGCGATCGCTTTGGTGCGGCGCGCACATGCACGCGCGCGCCAAGTGGACCGGGCCGCTGATGTCGTTCCGGACGGAGGCGTCGGGCGCGGCAGGACAGCCTCTCAGAACCGATTTGGGTCTCGGTAACCTTCCAACGCCGCAAGTACGCGCTCCCCGTGCATCGGCAGAGCACGGTCAGAGCATTTTGGCTTCGGCTTTCTGTACCTTCAGAACCCGTGCAGCGCCAGGAATGCCTGCCAGGTTTCGATGAACTGCGTTTCGGCGCCTGCTTGGCCTGCAACGAGCGCGGACAGCACGGTGCGGAACGGCACCATGTCGGGCTCGGCCGCGTAACGCGCATCGAGTGCCTGGAGCACGGTGGCGCTGCACTTGCGCACGAGCGCTTCGTCGAGCCGGCCGGTGCGGCATCCGCCGAGGGCCAGTGCCACGTAACCGAGATGCGCGCCTTTCATCATCGGGCTGTTCAGGTTCGACGAGTTCTGGCCCGGGCCGATGCGGAAGAATCCGAGGTGGTCCTGGATGTGGCACAACGGGCGGCGCATGCTCGCGGCGACGAAGGCGCCCAGGTCCCACAGCCCGGCGTACGAGACATCGCCCAGCGACGGTGTCAACAGGAGCTCGCAACAGTCGTCGCGAAACGTCGCGTTCGAGAACTCGCCGAACCAGTTGTTGCAGGGAGCGACGGCGGTGAGGAAGATCAACTCGTCGGTGAGCGACACGAGGCGGCTCGCGTGGCTGGCGATCGCCTGCGGCACGGGTTGGCCGCGGGTCGGCTGGCCGGTCTCGTTCGCGGACCAGCGCCGGCTCACAGCGCATGAAAAATCTCCGGAAGCATGAGCGACCAGGTGACGCTCGTAGAACTCGGGGTAGATCACGTCGTCGTCGAGCAGCACGTGGACGATTTCCGAGCGGCCGGCGCCCATGCGCACGAGTTGCTTGAGGTTCTCGTACGGGCCGTTGCGCGGGCCCTCGACGAACTCGATGTTCAGGCCCGCGAGCAGCGGCCGGTAAGGTTCGGAGTACAGCACCTCGCGAAATTCGCCGTGCGGGCTGTCGTCGGAAATGATGATCTGCTGCGCCGCAACGGTCTGCAGTCGAAGCGAGTTCAACAGATCGACGATGTACTTCGTTTTGTAGGCCGGGATCAGGGTCGTGATGTTCATGTCGATCGGCTCAGGCGAGTTCGGCCACGGCACGCTGGACGGCCGCGATGACCTGATCCGTGGCGTCGTCGCCCTGGGTCGGGCCGATAGGCAGGCTGAGCACCCGCGCATGCATCGCCTCCGAGATGGGAAAGCTGCCGGCGCCGAGCCCGAGCGTGGCGTAAGCGGGCTGCAGGTGCGGCGCCACCGGGTAGTGGATCATCGTGGCGACACCCAACTCGGCCAGGCGCGCGGCGAGTGCGTCGCGACGCGGGTGCTGCACCACGAAAAGATGCCATGCCGGCTCGGCGAAGTCGGGCACGTGCGGCAGCGTCAGCCCGAGGCCGGCGAAGGCGCTCAGATAGCGCTGCGCGATGTGCGTGCGGCGGCGGTTTGCGGCATCGAGTTGCGGCAGCTTCACGCGCAGCAGGGCCGCCTGCAACTCGTCGAGCCGCGAGTTGTAGCCGATCACCTCGTTGTGGTATTTCCTCTTCGAGCCGTAGTTGCGCAGCTCGCGCAGGCGGCTTGCGAGCTCGGGGTCGTTGGTCGTCACCGCGCCGCCATCGCCCAACGCGCCGAGGTTCTTGCCGGGGTAGAAGCTCCAGGCGACCGCGTCGCCGTGGGCGCCCAGGCGTTCGCCGCGGACGCGTGCGCCGTGGGCCTGTGCGCCGTCTTCGAGCACGCGCAGGTGGTGATGCCGGGCAATCTCGAGAATGGCCTGCATGTCGGCCGGCTGGCCATACAGATGCACCGGCATGATCGCCCGGGTGTGCGGTGTGATCGCCGCTTCGATGCGCGTGGGATCGAGATTGCAGGTGCGCGCGTCGGGCTCGACCGGAACCGGCGTGGCGCCGGCATGGCTCACCGCGAGCCAAGTCGCGATGTAGGTGTTCGAGGGCACGATCACTTCGTCTCCCGGCCCGATGCCCATCGCGCGCAGGGCGAGGCTGAGCGCATCGAGGCCGTTGGCCACGCCGACGGCGTGGCGCGCGCCACAATAGTCGGCGTACTCCTGCTCGAACTGCGTGACCTCGGCACCGAGGATGTACCAGCCCGATTCGAGCACGCGTTCGAAGGCGGCGGCAAGTTCGTCGCGCTGTGCGAGCTGGATCGATTTCAGGTCGAGGAACGGGATCACAGCAAGCCTTCGGTCGTCGCGCCGGCCGGCAAGTAGCGGCTGTAGCGCTGCATCGATGCGCGTATCGCGTCGCCGTTCAATGCGTATTCGAATTCGTCGTCGGTCGATGCGGTGACCACCGCGCCGAAGCGTTCGTGAAAGGCCCGCACGCGCACGTTGCCGCGCTGCACCTGAAAGTGCGCCGCCCCGAACCCGAGCGTGCCGACCGCGTATGCGTAGACGATCAATGCCGATTCGATCGCGGCCGATGCCGGCGCCGCGTCTCGCAAGATCCAGCTGCCCCAGCAGAAGCTATCGCCGCGCGCATCGTAGAGCCGCACGGTGCCGAGCGGTTCGTGGTTCGGCCCGTCGATGATGAAGTAGGCCTGGTCGTGAGAACTGCCGTAGCGCTCGAGCCAGGCGCGCTGATCGCTCAGGCTGGGCGAGGTGGGCGAGAGATGAGCGGCCTTGTGAGCATCGCAGCGCAAGGCCAGGATGAACTCGGCGTCGTCTGCGCCGGCATTGCGCAAGGTCAGCGTCTTGCCGATCACCCGCGCGGCTTTGCGTATGCGGGGTGCAAGCGTGCTCACGGCCATCATCGGGCCGCCGTCGTCGAGCCGCCGTTATCGGGCGCGATGTGCCGGATGAACTCGGCATAGTCGCGGATGTAGTCGGCGGCATCGTAATAGTCCGATGCGAAGACCAGCAGCATCGCGTCGCTCGAATACTTGTATTGGATGCCCCAGGTCATCGGTGGCAGGTAGAGGCCGCGGTCAGGCGAATCGAGCGCGATCTCCACCTTGTGCGTGCCATCGTCGGCCACCACCGCGCAGCTTCCGCGCAGGCAGATCAGGAACTGGTGGCAGGCATGGTGGGCATGCTCGCCGCGCACCTCGCGGCTCGGCACGCCGAAGACCATGAAGTAGCGCTTCGGCAGGAACGGGATCTGTCGATCGAATTCGCCGACCGTCAGGTTGCCGCGCAAGTCCGGGATCACCGGGAAGTGATGCAGGGTGACACCGTCGACTGGCATCGCTTCGACCCTGGCGCGGCTCTGCGATGCCGAAATCTGCAGCGTCGCCGCGGGGCCTTGCAAAGTGTCGACATACCCGACGATGCTCGCCGGGTTGCCTTCGACAATCGCGCCGGGCGGCACCGAGCGCGTCACCACCGAGCCTGGCCGCACCAGCGCCTTCGCGCCGATCACCACGTTGGCGCCGATACTGGAATTGGCGCCGATCCAGGCGCCTCGCCCGACGACAGCCGGTGAGGGCGATGGCCCCGACGCGCCACGCGGCGCAGTCGCGAATGCCACGTTGGCGCCGACGTGCGCCTCGTCTTCGATCACGGTGCCGCGGCACACATGCACGCCGCTTTCGATCACGCAATGTTCGCCCACGACCGCAGTCGCCTCGATGCACACATGAGCACCGATGCTCGTGCCGAAGCCGACCTGCGCTCCGGGTTCGATCACGCTGAAGCGGTGGCTCGCCGCAGTCGCCATCGAGGTATTTGCGGCAGCGGCGGTTGCGCTGACGGAGGCGTGTTCGGTCTCGGTGATCAGCGCCATGGCGTGAGCTCCGCCGCTTCGTATCCTGCGCTGGTGTTCATCGTTTCATGTCCCTGTTCGTGGCGTGTGCTGTGCAGCTTGCCGGCCAGTAGACCGCAGCGTCCGACTCGCGTATCTCGAAAAAGCAGGGCGGATTGCCCGCCTGTTCGTCGCTTTCGCCGGTAGCGTGGGCGTTTGCTTCGGCCGCGGCAACGCGTCGCACGGTGGTCGAAAAGGGCTTGAAACGGCACGCATCTCGCCGCATAGCCGGCGCCTCTGGTGCTCGACACTTCCTCTTCGTGGACCGGCATCGATGCCGGCCGTGTGGCGCCGGATGGAACCGATGAAACCAGCAAGAACAGTCGTCTGCCGCGGAGCCTGGAAGCTCGCGCCGATCGTCGCGATCGTGATGGCGGGCTGCTCGACCGCCCCTCCCGCGCGCAAGCCCGATGCCAACCTGCCGGCCGCCTGGCCCGTGGCGCTCCCGACTCCCGGCGCCATGAACGGCGTCGATGCCGGCAAGGTGCAGTGGCAGGTCTATTTCACCGATCCGCGCTTGCAGGCGCTCATCGGTCTTTCGCTCGCCAACAACCGTGACCTGCGCATCGCCGCCGCCAAGGTCGAGCAGGACCGGTCGCAATATCGCATCGCTCGCGCCGATCGCCTGCCGACGCTGGACGCTCATGGCTCGATGGCCCGCACCTCCACGCCATCCGATCTGCAGACGGGCGCGTCGACGCAGCGCTTCGATCTGCAAGGTCTGCTGAGCTACGAGATCGACTTCTGGGGCCGTGTGGCAGCGCTCTCCGAATCCGCCCGCGCCACCTTTCTCGCGACCGAGGAAGCGAGGCGCCAGGTCTACCTGACCTTGATCACCGACGTGGCCAGTGCGTACTTCTCGGTGCTCGAGAAAGACGAGCTCATCGCGCTCGCCCACACCACGCTGCAACTGCGCGAACAGTCGCTCCAGATCGCGACAGATGGCCGCGACATCGGCGGGGCCGACGAAGAAGAGCGCCAGAACGCGCTGGCCCAGCTCGAATCCGCCAAGGCGGCGCTGGCCCAGCTCGATCACCAGCACAGCGTGGCCGTCAACCAGCTCAACTTTCTGGTGGGGCGCGTGGCCGATGACTTGCCGCCCGGCAACTCGCTCGCGGCGCAGAAGCCCGGCGTGGCCTTGGCGGCGGGGCTGCCCAGCAGCGTCTTGCTGAACCGGCCCGATGTGCTGGCGGCAGAGCAGCGCCTTGCCGCCGCCAATGCCGATGTCGACGCGGCCCGTGCCGCATTCTTTCCGCGCGTCATGCTGACCACCGCGCTCGGCTTTGCCAGCCCGGCGCTGGGTGCCCTCTTCAGCGGCGGCGCCTGGTCTTTTCAGCCGGTGGTCTCGATGCCGCTCTTCGATGGTGGCCGCACCGCGGGCAATGCCGACATGGCCCGCGCCCGCCAGGTGATCGCCGTGGCCGAATACGAGAAGACGATGCAGCTGGCGTTTCGCGAGGTGTCCGATCAGCTCTCGGCGCAGGTCTCGATCGCGGCGCAACTCGAATCCGCGCTCGCCGGCCAGCGCGCACAGGCCAACAGGCTGAAGATGGCCACCGGCCGCTACCAGATCGGCTACACCAGCTACCGCGATGTGCTCGAAGCCCAACGCGGCATGCTCACCGCCCGCCAGACCACCATCGAGCTGCGACGCGCCGGGCAGGATGCAGCCGCCACGCTCTACAAGGTGCTGGGCGGTGGCGTCGATGTGGAACCGCGCGCTGTCGCTGTTGCCGCGATCGCCGCCAGCACCTCGGCGGCCATCGCCCGACCGTAATCCGAACCATTGCGACATGCCCATCAACGACACACTCATCGCCGCCATCGAGCTGCAAGGCCAGGGCCGGGCAGACGAAGCAGCGCTGCTCTTCGAGAGCGTGCTGGCGCTCGACCCGCTGAACGCCGCCGCGTTGTATTCGCTCGGCGTGATCGCCTTGCAAAAGCCCGACACCGCACGCGCGTTTCGGTACGCCGAGCGTGGCGTTGCCGCCGGCATCGCGTTCGCGCCGCTGCACTTTCTGCACGGCACCTGCCTGCAGAAGCTCGGGCGCAACGAGGCGGCGCTGGCGAGCTTCGAGACCGCCATCCGGCTCAAGCCCGACTTCATCGAGCCGCTGGTCAACAGCGGCGTGCTGCTGCGTTCGATGTTCCGCCACAAGGATGCGCTGGACCGCTTCGAGCAGGTGCTCGCGCTCGACCCCAACCATGTGATCGCGCTCGCCAACGGCGGCGTTCTGCTCACCGAGTTCAAGCAGAGCGCGCGGGCTGTTCTGATGTTCGAGCGCCTGCTGGCGATCGACCCCGATTACGACTACGCGCTCGGCCTGCTGTTCTATGAGCGGGCGCATCTGTGCGACTGGGCCGGCTTCGACGCGCTGCGCGCACGCATCACCGAAGGCGTGCTGGCGGGCCGGCGCGTCATCAAGTCGCTGGCGTTCATGTCGGTCTCCGACCAGGCCAGCGAGCACCTCGTGGCAGCACGCACGTTTGCCAGCCGCTATTGCCCGAAGCAGCCGCTCTCGCTGTGGAACGGCGAGCCCTATCGTCACTCGAAGATCCGCGTGGCCTATGTGTCGCCCGACCTGCGCGAGCACCCGGTCGGGCACCTGATGGCCGGCATCTTCGAGGCGCACGACAAATCGCGTTTCGAGACCATCGCCATCTCGCTCGGCAGCGACGACCAGAGCCGCCTGCGCGCGCGCATGCTGAAATCGTTCGACAGGTTCATCGATGCACGCGACCTCGGCTCGGAGCAGATCGCCCGGCTGATGCGCGAGCTCGAAGTCGACATTGCAGTCGACCTGGGCGGCTACACCTCGGACACCCGCACCGAGATATTCGCCTGGCGGCCCGCGCCGGTGCAGGTCAATTTCCTCGGCTACCCGGGCACGATGGGAGTCGATTATTTCGACTACATCGTGGCCGACCGCCATGTGATTCCGCCCGCCCAGCAGCATCACTATGCCGAGAAGGTCGCCTACCTGCCGCACACCTATTTGCCGACCGATGCAGGCGTGTGCATCTCGCCGCGCATGCCCACGCGCGCCGAATGCGGGCTGCCCGACACCGGCACGGTGTTCTGCTCGTTCAGCCACGACTACAAGATCTCCCCGCCGATGTTCGGGGCGTGGATGCGCATCCTCGCCCGCGTGCCCGGCAGTGTGCTGTGGTTGATGAGCCGCAGCGAGGCCACGCGCGAGAACCTGCGCCGCGAGGCCGCTGCCGCTGGCATCAACCCGGCGCGACTGGTCTTCGCCGAACGTGTGCCCCGCGTGGAAGACCACATGGCGAGGTATCGCCAAGCCGACCTCTTCCTCGACACTCATCCCTACAACGCGCACACCACCGCCGCCGATGCCTTGATGGCCGGCCTGCCGGTGCTCACCTGCAGCGGGCAGTCGTTCCCCTCGCGCGTGGCGGGCAGCCTGCTGCAGGCGATCGGCATGCCCGAACTGATCACCGAATCGCTCGATGCGTATGAATCGCTCGCGGTCGCCCTGGCCCACGACCCCGCGAGATTGGTCGACATGAGGGCGCGCATTGCCATGAACCGCAGCACCCATGCCTTGTTCGACACGCCGCGTTTTTGCCGCGATCTCGAAGCGGTTTTCGAGACCATGGTGGTCCGCGAAGAAGAGGCTGCACTGACATGACCGTCATCGTCGTCGTGCCCATCTACAAACCTCGGCCCGATGCGCTGGAGGTGCAGTCCATGGACGTGTCCTTCGCAGCACTCGCCGGCCGCCGCATCGTATTTATCGGGCCGGCGGGGCTGGACACCGGCTTCTACACCGGCCGCTACCCCGGCATCGATTTCGTCGCCTGCGACCCGGCGCATTTCGCCTCCATCCCCGGCTACAACCGGCTGCTGCTCTCGCCCGGCTTCTATACGAGCTTCGCGCCGCACGAGTTCATGCTGATCCTGCAGACCGATGCGGTGGTGTTGCGCGACGAGCTGGACCATTGGTGCGCCCAGCCCTTCGATTACGTTGGCGCGCCCTGGCCCAAGCCGGTCGAACTCTTCGTCAACCTCGACCAGTTCAGCGGCGCCAACGGCCGGCATGTGCGGGCCACTGTGGGCAACGGCGGGCTCAGCTTGCGCCGGCAATCGAAATGCGTGCAACTGCTGGCGGAGTTTCCGCAGGCGATCGACTATTTCCTTCAATCCGGCTCCAGCGAGGACCTGTATTTCTCATTGCTCGGCACCCTGTCGTCGGACTTCGTGCTGCCCAATGAGGTGACCGCCTCGCGCTTCGCCATGGAGTTGCAGCCTTCGTATTACTTCGCGATCAATGGCGGCCGCGAACCCATGGGCGGGCATGCATGGTGGAAGTACGAGCCCGAGTTCTGGACCTCGCGGATGCCTGCGTTGGCGATGGCCGCATGAAGCACCAGGTCCACCAGATCTTCTATTCGGAGAAGACGCGCGCCGAGAACGACCCGGGGTTCGTTCCGTTGGATTACCTCTCCAACGACCGGCCGGATTGGCGCGAATACTGGCCGATGCGCCGCTTCCTCTTGAGTACCGAACTCGACGAGCACACGGCATACGGCTTCCTCTCGCCCAAGCTCGCGCAGAAGACGAATCTCGGCGCAGACGACGTGCACCGCTTCATCGCCCAGGCCGATGCCGACGTGTTCCTGTTCTCGCCCTTCTTCGACCAGTCGGCGTTGTTCATGAACGTGTTCGAGCAGGCCGGCGTGCAGCACCCGGACATCGCGCCCGTGCTGGCCGCAGCTACCGCGCTGATCGAGCCCTCGGTGCCGGCGAAACAGTTGTTGATGAACTCCACCAACACTGTCTTCTGCAATTACATCGTCGCGAAGCCGCGCTTCTGGCGGCTGTGGCTCACGCTGTGCGAACGCCTGTTCACGGTCGCGGAGGCGGGTACTTCCGATTTGGCGCGCGCATTGAACGCCTCCACCGATCACCTCGGCGGCGCAGCGCCCGCAAAAGTGTTCGTGCTCGAACGGGTGGCGTCGCTGTTGTTGACGACGCGGCGGGACTTTCATGTGCGGGCCCATGACCCGATCGGCATGCCGATGGCGCTGCCGGCGATGGAGGCCTACGCTGCCGAGCTGTGCACGCTGGATGCGCTGAAGATCGCCCACGGCGTGCAGCCTCGCGAGGCGTATCTGGCGCAGTTCTCCGCGATCCGCCAGAGCGTCATCGAGCGTCTGTCGCGGCCCACGACGCGGTGAAAAAGAAGGCCCAGGCTGCATGAAACTTATCTTCTTCGGCGCCAGCCATGCGTTCTTCATGGCGCAGTGCGCGGGCTCGTTCTCGGGCGACTGGAACGACGTGATCGATGGCCCGCTGCCGGTGATCGCGGGCGACGGCAGCGAGGTGGGGCATCTCGTGCTCGCGTCGCCCCGCGCCGCGTTGTTCGAGCTTGCCGGTGTCGATGGCCAGCTCACGCCGCGCATCGTCCCGCACTACGCCAGCCGGCTGGTGGCACTCGACAACGCACACCACCGGTCGTTCTTCCTCCTCGGTGGCAACGAACACAACTCCTTGTTCATGTGCCGCCACCCCGTGCCGTTCGACTTCCATGACGAGCGATCGAGCGCGCCCTTGCTGGCCGGCCGCCAGATCATCCCCGCGCAAGTCGTGCAAGAGCATCTGCGAGGCGCCATCGATCAGAGCAGCGTGCCGTTGAAGCTGGCATTGGCCTCGTTGGCGCGCACGCGCCGGGCTGTGGTCGCACCCCCACCGCCGATCCCGTCGGGAGAGCATGTGCTCGGCACACCGGAGGCCTTCGATTTCGAGGCCCAGCCGCTCGAGGACCGCTGGGTGCGCCTGAAGATCTACCGCCTCTATCTCGACATCCTCACGGAGCTGTGCGCCTCGCTCGGCGTTCCGCTGCTGGGGTCGCCGCCCGGCACCGTCGACGAGCACGGCTTCCTGGCGCGCGAGTTCTGGAACGCGGCCACGCACGCCCAGC
>JAMFRW010000487.1 GCA_026224975.1 Rhodoferax sp.
CGCGCAACGCCAGCAGGTCGCCGAAGGGTTGGGAAACCGGTGCGCAAGTATCGAAGAGTCATCACCCGAACGGTCGTACCCCAGATCGTTCTTCGAATGGCGCAGCGTGAGCGCTTTGGTGCCTTGGCTCGCAACCGGAGCCGATCTCATAGTTGCACTGTTGAGCCTTTCAGCGGTTGCGGTGGCTGCCTACTTTTTCTTTGGCGGAGCGGGTACCCCAAAGCAGTCCATCTGAGAGCAGGTATGGGAACACCGGGCTGTCGGTCGCTTCGATCAAAGAATCCTCGGTAGCCCAAAGCGCAGCCTTGCTATCTACTCAGCCAGAAGCTCCGAGGCCATCTTTCTGCCGGCGGAAGTTAGGCGGCTCGCAAATGGTGGAGTGGCGCTACCACGCATCCACAAACCGCGATGCACTGGCCACCGACGCCGGCATCGCCGCCGCGCTGTCCAGCCCGCGCACCAGCCAGCTTCTTGTATCCGCCGGGTCGATCACGGCGTCGATCTCGAGCGTGGTGGCCATGTTGATGGCCGAGCCGTTTTCGTATTGCTGATCGACGAGTTGGCGGTACAGCGCCTCGCGCTCCGGGCCTTCTGGCACGGCCCCCAGCTCCTTGCGATAGCCGAGTTTCACCGCGCCTTCCAAACCCATCGCGCCGAACTCGCCGGTCGGCCAGGCGACGGTGAAGACGGGCGCATCGAGCCCGCCGGCGGCCATCGCCTGCGCGCCCAGCCCGTAGCCCTTGCGCAGCACGACAGTGAAGAACGGCACCTGCAAATGCGCGGCGACGATGAACATGCGGCACACATGGCGCACCTGCGCTTCGCGTTCGATGTCGGGCCCGACCATGAAGCCCGGCGTGTCGCAGAGCGAGATCATCGGCAGGCCGTGCGCGTTGCAGAGCTGCATGAAACGCGCAGCCTTGTCGGCGGCGTCGGCATCGATCGCGCCGCCCAGGTGCATGGGGTTGTTGGCGAGCACTCCCACCGGCCGTCCCTCGATGCGTGCCAGCACCGTCAGGATGCCGGTGCCGAAGCCGCGCCGCAGTTCCAGCACCGAGCCGTCGTCGAACAGCTCGTTCATCACCTTGCGCACGTCGTACACACGCAGCCGGTTTTCGGGGATCGCATGGCGCAGGCGGCGTGGGTCGCCGGCTTGCCAGGTGGGCAGCCGGCCCTGGAAGTACGAGAGGTAGCGGCGCGCCGCGTCCACCGCCTCTGCTTCGTTCTCGACCAGCACATCGATCACACCGTTGGCGTGCTGCACATGGCTGGGGCCGATGTCTTCCGGGCGAAAGGTGCCGATGCCACCACCTTCGACCATCGCTGGCCCGCCCATGCCGATGTTGCTGGCCTTGGTCGCGATGATCACATCCACGCAGCCCAGCAGCGCCGCGTTGCCGGCGAAACAGCGGCCGTGCACGATGCCGACCACCGGGACCTTGCCCGAGAGCGCGGCGAACTGGCTGAAGGTGTGGTTGTTCAGGCCGGCGACGATGGGCATGTCGGTATCGCCCGGCCGGCCGCCGCCGCCTTCGGCAAACAGCACGACTGGCAGCTCCAACTGGTGCGCGAGCGCCAGCAGCCTGTCGGTCTTGTGGTGGTTGCGCATGCCCTGCGTGCCGGCGAGCACGGTGTAGTCGTAGGCCAGCACGGCGCAGCGCGAGCGCTCGGGGCCGAAGTGCGCGGCGTTGATGGTGGCCAGCCCGGTCACCATGCCATCGGCCGGCGTGTTGCGAATCAGATCATCGACGGCGCGGCGGCGCGTTTGCGCGGCAATGGCCATGGCGCCGTATTCGATCAGCGAGCCGGCATCGCACAGGTCGGCCAGGTTCTCGCGCGCGGTGCGTCCGCCGGTCTTGTGGCGGCGCTCGACGGCTTCGGCGCGGTTGGCATCGTCGGTGAAAGCCAGGCGGTCGATCACGCGCTGCAGGTCGGGGCGGATGGTCGCCGGGTCGAGCTCGGCCTGCACCAGCTCGCGCCGCTCGGCCGCATCGATCGGCTCCAGCACCAAGAGCACAAAGGCTTCGGCGAGGAAGTCACCGGTCTGCGCGCGGATGGCGCTCACGCGTGCGGCGAACGGCGCGTGCAGCAAGTGCTCCATCTTCATCGCTTCGAGCACCGCCACGCCCTGGCCGGCGGCGACCACATCGCCTTCGGCAACCGAGAGCTCGATCAACTTGCAGGCCATGGGAGTGCTGAGGGCGAGCATGCCGGGCTGCAAGGTGACGGCGTCGTTGTTCGTTTCGGGCGCCGCATCGGCAGGCGTCGCAACTTCGATGTCGGGTGCGACCTTGGCCAAGGCGTCGAAGAGCGACGGCCAGTGTTCTTCGAGCCAGCGCGTGTGCACGGTGTTCGCGGCCACGTCGGGTTGTGCGGCCAGAAGCTTCAGCAGCGGCAGGTTGCTCGCGAAGCCGGCGATGCGGCATTCGGCCAGCGCGCGTTGCGAGCGGCGCATCACATCGGCGAAGGCACCGCCGCGGCTGCTCACGATGAGCTTGGCGAGCAGCGTGTCGTAGTGTGGCGAGGGGCTGGCGCCGGCTTCGGCATGGCTGTCGACGCGCACGCCGGGGCCGCTCGGAAGTTCGAGCCGCGTGATGCGGCCGGAGGCTGGCTTGGCCTGCCCTTGTGTATCGAGCGTCTCGGCATTGATGCGCCACTGCACCGCAAAGCCGCGCGGCTTGGGCGGCGCGGCCGGGTCGAGCCCGAGCGATGCCAGCGTGGCGCCAGCGGCGATCTCGATCTGCGCTTGCACCAGGTCCACGCCGGTGACTTCTTCGGTCACCGTATGTTCGACCTGCAGGCGCGGGTTGACCTCGATGAAAACGAAGGGAGAGGTGCCACCGGAAGAGGCAGCGCCATCGTCGACCAGGAACTCAAAGGTGCCCAGGCTGCGGTAGCTCACCGCCTGAGCCAGCCGCAGCGCGCAGGCGGTGATCTGCTCGCGCAGCTTGGCACCCAGCGTGGGGCTGGGCGCGATCTCCACCAGCTTCTGAAAGCGCCGCTGCAGGCTGCATTCGCGCTCGCCGAGCGCCATCACCTGCGTGCCATCGCCGATCACCTGGATTTCGATGTGGCGCGCGCGGGCGATCAACCGCTCTGCGTACACCGCGCCCACGCCGAACGCGGCTTGCGCTTCCGAGGTGCAACGCGCGTAGGCCTCGGGCAGTTCGGCCGCATCGAACACCGCGCGCATGCCGCGACCGCCACCGCCACCGATCGCCTTGATCATCACGCCGCAAACCGGGTCGATAGCGCGCTGTTCGGCGAAGAAGGCCTGCACTTGTGCCAGCGTGGCCGCGCCGGTGCCGGGCATCAGCGGCACATCGTGGGCTTCCGCCAGGGCACGCGCGCGGGCCTTGTCGCCGAAGAGTGCGAGGTGGTCTGCCTCAGGCCCGATGAAGACGATGCTGGCGGCGGTGCAGGCTTGCGCAAAGTCGGCCCGTTCGCTCAGAAAGCCGTAGCCCGGGTGCACGGCCTCGCAGCCAGTGCGCTGCGCGATGGCGATGATGGCAGCGCCATCGAGGTAGGCAGCCGGGCCGGTGGCGGTGAGCGCCACGGCTTCGTCTGCGAGCCGCACATGCATGGCCTGCGCGTCGTCGCGTGCGTAGACGGAGACGGTGGCAACGCCGAGGTCGCGCGCGGCGCGAATCAGGCGGATGGCGATCTCGCCACGGTTGGCGATCAGGATCTTGGTGAACATGTCGTGGTGTGCGCTGGTCGAATGGTGTGATGAATGGCGCTGCGCTTCAGCAGGCAACCTTCGTGCTGCGCACTCCGGAATTCGCCCTTGGGACGGCCCGGCGGGCTCAGGCCACGTCGCGCAGCAAGCGGCGCAGCACCTTGCCGGCGCCTGTGGCCGGCAGCGCATCGATGAACTTGACTGCGCGTGGCGCCTTGTAGGTGGCCATGTGTTCGCGCGACCAGGCGATCAGCTCGGCCTCGCTGACCGCGTGGCCCGGCTTGCAAACGACGAAGGCCTTGACGACCTCGCCCTTGCTCGCGTCGGCCACGCCCAGCACGGCTGCCTGCGCCACGGCCGGGTGCTTGATCAGCAGCGTCTCGACCTCTTCGGGGAACACGCTGTAGCCCGAGACCTTGATCATCTCCTTGAAGCGGCCGATGAAGGTCAGGTAGCCGTCTGCATCGATATGGCCCATGTCGCCGGTGTGGACCCAGCCCTTGCGCAGCGTGGTCGCGGTGGCCTCGGGCTTGTTCCAGTAGCCCTTGAAGTTGCCGCGGCCCTGGACCACGATCTCGCCGACTTCACCCGGGGCTTTCTCTGCGCCGGTGTCGGGGTCGAGGATGCGGATCTGGTTGCCCGGCACAGCCTTGCCGTGGGCGCCCCAGCGGATCGCATCGAAGGGCATGTAGGTGTCGACCGTGTGCGTTTCCGAAAGGCCGTAAGAGGCTTCGAACGAATGCACATTGGGCGCGTAAGTGCGCCACTGCTCGGCCAGCCCTTGCGTGAAGGTGATGCCGAAGCTCGTCACCGGGTTCATGCGCAGGCTGCTCAGGTCGAAGTTTTTGGCGCCGGGCACGTTCATCACCGCCACGTTCATCGGCGCGATGCTGTACCACCAGGTCACGCGATAACGCGCGATGGCCTGCAGCGCGGCGAGCGGGTCGAAGCGGTAGAGCAGCACGCTGGTCGCGCCGGTGTAGACCGGCACGTTGATGCCCATCACCATGCCGGCGATGTGATACAGCGGCGCAATGGAGAGCAGCACGTCGTCGCCCGCCACGCCGTTGCAGTCGGCCGCCGCGGCGGTCTTGTAGAGCGCAGTGTCGTAGCTCAGCATCGCGCCCTTGGGCAGGCCGGTGCTGCCGGAGGTGTAGGTCATCAGCGCCACGTCGTCCATGCCGATTTCGACCGCTGGGCAGGCGGCGCCGCTGCGCGTGGCGGTGAGGAAGTCTTCGGTGTTCGCAAGCGTTGCCAGGGGAGAAGCGAGAAGGGCGGCTTTCATCTGCAGCAACTCGGCCGGCACATCGAGCGAGGGCGCTTCGGGCAGCAGTTCGGCATAGCGCACGACAAACACATGCTCGATCGCGGTTTGCGCCCGCACCTGGTCGACGATGGGCACGAGCACGTCGGCCGCGACGATCACGCGCGCCTGCAAGTCACCGAGCTGGTAGGCCAGCTCGTGCTCCCTGTTGAGCGACCCGCAAGGGCAGACGATCGCACCGAGCTTCTGGATGCCGTAGTGCGCCATCACGTACTGCGGGCAGTTGTTCATGAAGAGCGCCACCGGTTCGCCTCGCTGAACGCCGAGCGCGGCCAGGCGCGCCGCGAAGGCATCGCTTGCGCGGTCGAGCTCGGCATAGGAGATGGCGGTGCCGTACCAGTGGATGGCCGTCCTGGCAGGCTGCGTGCGCGCGTGATGGCGCAGGTGTTCGTGCAGGGGAAGACTCGGCAAAGAAGCGGGCGTTTCGGTAGCAGCCAAGTTCGTCTCCTGGGGGTTGCCACAATATACTGGCCGGTAGCACATTACTACCACCCGGTAGAACCTGCTGTCGCCTTCGTTCCATGCCTGCATCCAAACGCTCTTCCAAGCCCGCCTCGACGCCAGTCAAAACGGTAGCCGCGCGGCCGCGCCAGCGCGTCGCTACGCCCGGCACCGATCTCAAGCGCGAGCACATCCTCGAGGTGGCCGAGCGGCTGTTCTTCGAACAGGGTTACGCGCGCACGAGCATCGAGCAGATCGTGCGCGAGCTGGGCGTGACCAAGCCCTTTGTCTATTACTACTTCCACGACAAGCAACAGATTTTCGAAACACTCGCGTGGCGGCCCACGGTGGCGTGTTTCACGGCCATGGATTTCGCCGACGATGATTTGCGCCCGGCCCATATCAAAGTGCAGGAGGGCGTGGCCAAACTGATCGGGGCGACCGTCGAGCATTACCCTGCGGCCTTTCTCGCATACAAGGATCCGCAGTCATTTCGGCCCGAATACCGGGCGGCCGAGAAGAAACTCGCCGGGCATTTTTACGATCGCCTTTGCGCGCTGCTCGAAGAAGGCAGGCGTGGCGGAAAACTGCAATTCACAGAGACCAAGCTCACTGCGCTGGCAGCCTGCAGCCTGCCTGGCTTCATGTACACCTGGTACCGGCCCGACGGCCGGCTACCACCCGAGGCGATCACCCGCGAGCTGACGCGGATGGCCTTGCGCGTGATGGGCTTGCGCGGCGCACCCCGCAAGCGCTGACCACAACGGGCCGCATGCCACGGGCTGCCCACAAGCGAGCGCCCATGAAAAAAGGCGGTGAGCCTTCGCGCCACCGCCTTCTTTTGGCACCGGCCGGGGCCGATGCGTCTCTCGTTCAGCTCAGGGCTCAGTAGCCGCCACGGCCACCGCCGCCGCCGCCACCCGAACGGCCACCACCGCCGCCGCCGTAGCCGCCACCACCACCGGAGCGGCCACCGCCACCACCGCCGTAGCCGCCACCACCGCCGCCGCCAAAGCCGCCGCCACCACCACCGGAGCGGCCAGCGCCGCCACCGAAGCCGCCGCCGCCACCCGACCGGCCACCGCCGCCGCCGAAGCCGCCCGGACGCTCTTCGCGCGGACGTGCTTCATTGACG
>JAMFRW010000488.1 GCA_026224975.1 Rhodoferax sp.
CGTCGGCCAGATCAACGCCGCGGTGACGCAGCTCAGCCAGACGACGCAGCAAAACGCGTCCAGCTCCGAAGAGCTGGCGGCCACCGCCGAAGAGATGAGCAGCCAGGCCGAGCAGCTTCAGCAAAGCATGGCCTTCTTCAAGCTGGGCCACGGCGGGAGCGCCGGTGCTGCGCCCGTCACCCGCAAGCCGCCCAGCAAATCGGCCGGCGCGAAGAAGTTGGTCGCGGCCTCGAAGCGCGGCAGCGGCGGCTTCGGCATGACCGGTGCGATGGCATTTGCCGGCGCCGGTGCCGATGCACCGGACGAGTCCCAGTTCTCGCGTTTCTGAATTCCCCGCTTCTGATCAGCGCCTTCGAAGAGTCCACACGACATGAGCACATCGATCCAGACCCATCATTCCAGCGCCACGGCGCTGGCGCCGGCCGGTTTCGCCAGCCAGGAGCCTGCCCAATACCTGACCTTCATGCTCGCCGGCGAAATCTTCGCCATCGGCATCCTGGCGATCAAGGAGATCATCGAATACCACAGCCTCACCGAGGTGCCGATGATGCCCGCGAGCGTGCGCGGCGTGATCAACCTGCGCGGTGCAGTGGTGCCGGTGATGGACCTGCTCGCGCGCTTCGGCCGCAAGTCGAGCGAGATCACCAAGAAGACCTGCATCGTCATCGTGGAGGTCGAAGCGATGGTCGAAGATCGCCAGGAACGCCAGGTCATCGGCGTGGTGGTCGATGCCGTCAACGAGGTGCTCGACATCGCGCCGGCCGACATCGAACCCGCGCCCGCCTTCGGCTCGCGCATCCGCAGCGACTTCATCCACGGCATGGGCAAGGTCAGGGCCAAGTTCGTGATCCTGCTGGACGTGAACCATGTCTTGTCGATCGACGAGATCGCCGATGTCGGTGGTTTGGCGTCGGCGCCGTCCGATCGGGTCAACGAACTCGTGGCTGCCTGATTTTCCCGAGCCAGGCGACCGAAGCCGAATTCAGCAGCAGTTGCCGAATAGTCAACGAATAGTCACCGAAAGCAGTACATGTTCAAGAACTTGAAAGTCGCCACCCGTCTCGCCCTCGGATTCGGCGTGGTCACGCTGCTGCTGCTCGTGATCTCCGTCATGAGTGTGTTCAGGCTGGCGGCGGTCAACGATGCCACGCGGCTGATCGTGGGCGACCGGGTGCCAAAGGTCATGCTGGCGAACGAGACCATGCTCAACACCGTCGACAACGGCCGCAAGGTGCGCGCGATGCTGTTGGCCGCCTCCGAGGCGGAAGTCGTCGAAACACGGCAAAAGATCGAGGACAACCGCGCTCGCAACAAGGAAGCGCTGGCCAAGATCGAAAAGCTCATCACCAGCGACAAGGGTCGTGATCTGTTCAAGGTGATCATCGACAAGCAGGCTGCGCTCGACCAGAAGTACGAACCGCTGTACGCGATGATCAAGGCCGACAAGGCCAGGGCGGGCGACATGGTTCGGGCCGAGTTCCTGCCGGCCAACACCGCGTTCGAGCAATCGCTGCGCAACCTCTCCGTCTTTCAGACCGAGCTGATGGAGCAAGGCGCGCGCGAGGCCGAAGAAACCTTCATGCAGACCCGCTCGCAAGTGATCGGTTTGTCGCTGGCCGCCGTGGTGGCCGCTGCACTTGTCGCGCTGTTCATCACCCGCGGCCTGCTCAAGCTGCTGGGCGGTGAGCCCGACTATGCGGCGGGCGTGCTCAAACAGATGGCGGTCGGCGACATGTCGGTCGAGGTGCGCACGAATCTGGGCGACCAGACCAGCATGCTGTTTGCCGTCAAGCAGACGGTGGAGCAGCTCAAGCAGGTGATCGAGGAAGTCGGCGTCGTCATGGGTGGCGTGGCGCAGGGCAATCTACGGCAGACCATGGTGGGCAACTACCAGGGCGCTTTCGACGAGATCAAGGTCCATGTGAACAACACCATCGCGCAGCTCTCGCAAGTGGTGGCCGAAGTCAACAGCGGTGCCGAAGCGCTGGCTGGTGCGTCCGAAGAAGTCAGCGCCACCGCACAGGCCTTGAGCCAGGCGGCGAGCGAGCAGGCCGCGGGCGTGGAAGAAACCAGCGCGTCGATGGAGCAGATGACCGCTTCCATCTCGCAGAACACCGACAACGCCAAGTTGACCGACGGCATGGCAACGAGAGCCGCGACCGAAGCCTCCGAAGGCGGTGAGGCGGTGCGCGCGACGGTGGCGGCGATGAAGCAGATCGCCCACAAGATCGGCATCATCGACGACATCGCGTATCAGACGAACCTGCTGGCGCTCAATGCAGCCATCGAAGCGGCGCGTGCCGGTGAACACGGCAAGGGCTTCGCGGTGGTTGCCGCCGAAGTGCGCAAGCTTGCCGAACGCAGCCAGATCGCCGCTCAAGAGATCGGCACTGTGGCCAGCTCCAGCGTCGAACTGGCCGAGAAAGCCGGTGCATTGCTCGCGACCATCGTGCCCAACATCCGCAAGACCTCTGACCTGGTGCAGGAGATCACGGCCGCGTCCGAAGAACAGTCATCGGGCGTCGGCCAGATCAACGCCGCGGTGACGCAGCTCAGCCAGACCACGCAGCAAAACGCATCCAGCTCAGAGGAACTCGCCGCCACGGCAGAAGAGATGAGCAGCCAGGCCGAACAACTCCAGCAGACCATGTCGTTCTTCAAGCTCGGCGGCGTGGTCCCACCCGTCGCGGCGCATACCCGGTCGCATGGCAAGGGGGCCGTTGCCAAGAAGCCTGCGGCCACTCGCCGCCATGCTCCGATCGTCGGTGGCATCGGCGCCATGGCGTTCGCCGGGCTGGCGGCGGATGCGCCCGACGAATCGCAGTTCGCACGCTTCTGAGCATCCCCGGCCCATGTTTTCCATAGCCCCACGCCCGCGATGGCCGGCTCCTTGTCTTTCAGTAACTTCCCATTGACTTTTCGAGATTCATCATGAACTGGTTTCTTCGCATGAAGCTGGCCCACAAGCTGCTGCTCACTTTCCTCATCTGCTCCGCGCTGACCGCTGTGGTCGGTGCTTACGGGCTGTGGCGCGTGTCCGACCTGGGCCGCATGCTGGAGAACAACTACACCGGCAGCGTGCTGCCGGCGCAGCAGGTCTCGGAAGCCGCCTCGCGCCTGAGTGCGCATGGCCGCGCCTATGTGCGCCTGCCGGCCCTCAAGGACCCGGCCGAGGTGAAGGATGCCGTGAGCCGCGCGCAGGTGCACCTGGAGAAGTTCCGCAAGGCGATCGACACCTACCGCGTGACCGACATGTCGGAGAAGGAAAAGGGTTTGCTCAAGCAGCTCGAAGCGCAGTTGCCCAACTACCTGGCTCAAAACGACAAGGTGGCCGAACTGGCCGCTGCCGGCAAGGCCGATGCGGCGGCAGAGTGGAGCAACGGTGAAGCGCGCAAGTCGATCAACAGCGTCGAAACCATCTTTGCCAGCCTGATCGAAGAGCTGGCCTCGCAATCGAAGGCGAGCAGCGAAGCGGGCACGCAGGCGGTGGACCATGCGCGCATCGTGCTGCTAGGCGTGGTGGGTGGCTCGGTGGTGCTGGCGATCCTGCTCGGCCTGCTGGTGACGCGCGTGATCTCGCGCCAGCTCGGCGGCGAGCCGGTGTATGCGGCCGAGTTGCTCAAGCGCGTGGCCGATGGCGATCTCTCGACCGCCATCACGCTGCGTGCCGGTGACGACAGCAGCATGTTGTACGCGGCCCGCCAGATGGTCGAACGCCTCACGCAAGTGATCGAAGGCCAGCGCAAGGTCGTGGAAGCGGCCAACCGGGGCGACTTCGAAGCGCGCATCGACATCAACGGCCTGCAGGGCTTCCAGAAGGAAATGGGCGATGGCCTGAACCAGCTCGTCTCGACGACCGGTGACAGCATCAAGGACGTGGTGCGTGTGATGGAAGCACTCTCCGATGGCGACCTCACGCAGGCTATCGACAAGCCCTACCAGGGCGCCTTCGGTGAGATGAAGCAGTTCGTCAACAACACTGTCGAGAAGCTCTCGCAAGTGGTGGCCGAAGTCAACAGCGGTGCCGAAGCGCTGGCCGGGGCATCGGA
>JAMFRW010000063.1 GCA_026224975.1 Rhodoferax sp.
AGCGTAATGAGTTGAGCGACGGGGCCACAAGACCGAGCACCGCAGGGGAGTCGGCGTCCCCGCCGACCGTCGAAGCGAAGCACCGACGCCTGCCTGGGCGCGCCGTAGCCGCTCACTCACCCGAGACACACGAGGAGCATCACACATGACAGCCGCACACAACAACATCGCCGACCTGATCCCAGACCTCATCGCCATCCGCCGCGACCTCCACGCCAACCCGGAACTCGCGTTCAACGAACACCGCACCGCCGGCATCGTCGCCAATGCCTTGCGCTTGCTCGGCCTGGAAGTGCACGAGGGCATCGGCGGGACCGGTGTCGTCGGCACGCTCCGTTGTGGATCGAGCGCAAGAAGCGTCGGCCTGCGGGCCGACATGGATGCACTGCCCATGATCGAGTTGGGTCAATCGAGCTACAAAAGTCGCACGAGCGGCGCACACCATGGCTGCGGGCACGATGGCCACACCAGCATGCTGATCGGCGCAGCGCAGCAACTGGCGCGCACGCGTTCCTTCGATGGCACGGTGCATTTCATTTTTCAGCCGGCCGAAGAAGGCCAAGGCGGTGGGCGGGCGATGCTGAAGGATGGGCTGTTCGAACGCTTCCCGTGCGATGCCGTCTACGCGCTGCACAACTGGCCCGACCTGCCGCTCGGCCAGGCGCAAACGCGGCCCGGCGCCATCATGGCTGCGGCCGACCGGTTCGACATCACCTTGCGCGGGCGGGGTGGCCATGCGGCGCAGCCTCACTACACCCCCGATGCGATCCTCGCCGCGAGCCAAGTGGTCACGGCGCTCAACACCATCGTCTCGCGGCGCATCGACCCCGGTGAATCGGCGGTGCTTTCGGTGACGCGCATCGAGGGCGGCCACAGCCACAACGTGTTGCCGGCGGAGGTCTCCATCACCGGCACCGTGCGCAGCTTCGATGCCACCTCCCAAGATCGCATCGAAGCAGCCTTGCGCGACACCGTGCAAGGCATCGCGCTCGCCAGCGGCACCACGGCCGAGGTGAGTTACGTGCGCTACTACCCGGCCACGATCAACAGCGCCGCCGAGGCCGCATTGGCGCTTGCCGCGGCAGACGCCATCGGCCTTCAGGCCAGCATCGCGCCACGGCCGGCGTTCACCTCCGAAGACTTCTCCTTCCTGCTGCAGCAGCGGCCCGGCGCCTACCTCTGGCTGGGCCAGGGCCGCGCCAACCCGGGGGCCGACGGCGAACGCCCGCTGCACCACCCCTGCTACGACTTCAACGACGAGGCGCTACATCTCGGCGTGCGCTGGTTCTGCGAAGTGGCCGAGCGCGAACTCGCGCGTGCGGCACCGACTCTTTCTTCCATCCCCTCAAGCGACCCTTCATGAGCATCACCATCCTCCGCCAATCGGCCACCCTCACCGGCCTGCAAGATCAGGGCTTTCCCGCGCGCCCCTTGAGCGAACCGCCCTGCCGACTCAGCGGCATCGAAGTGACGCTGCCCGGCGCCGGCGAGAACGCAAGCGGCCTCTGGCAATGCGAGCCAGGCCGCTTCGAGCGGCAGTTGGCCAATGCAGAAGTGATGCACATCCTCGCAGGCGCCTGCAGCTTCACACCGACCGATGGCGAGCCGCTGCTGTTCGGTGCGGGGGACACGGTGTTCTTCCCGGCCCACACGACCGGCGTCTGGCATGTCACCGAGACGCTGCGCAAGGTTTATGTCGTGATGGCGCTCTGAGTCATCAAGCGACGCGGGTCGCAGCCCTCACGGACTGCGACCCGGCGATCCAACAGCGCAAAAACGCGCTATGCCGCCAGCGCCGATGCCTCGGCCACCGTCGCAAACCGCTCAATCGAAAACGACTCGATCGGCGTCGAGGTCTTGCCCGTCGCGACGAGTTCCGCCATCACCTCGCCCAC
>JAMFRW010000064.1 GCA_026224975.1 Rhodoferax sp.
TCGATGCCACCAGCGCCTCGGCGCACATCGCCAACGACGCCTTCCTGCGACGCCTGAAACCCGGCATCCGCATGATCGACCTGACGCCGGCCGCCATCGGGCCGTACTGCATCCCGGTGGTCAATGGAGAGCGGCACCTCGACGCGCTGAACCTCAACATGGTCACCTGCGGCGGGCAGGCGACGATCCCGATGGTGGCGGCGGTGTCGCGCGTGGCGAAGGTGCACTACGGCGAGATCGTTGCGAGCATCTCCAGCAAGTCGGCCGGGCCGGGCACACGCGCCAACATCGACGAGTTCACCGAGACCACGTCGAAGGCGATCGAGGTGGTGGGCGGCGCGACGAAGGGCAAGGCCATCATCGTGCTGAACCCGGCCGAGCCGCCGCTGATGATGCGCGACACGGTGTACACGCTGAGCGATCTGGCCGATGAAGATGCCATCGCCGAATCGGTGGCGCGCATGGCCGCCGACGTGCAGCGCTACGTGCCCGGCTACCGGCTGAAGCAGCAAGTGCAGTTCGACCGCGTCGAAGGCCTGAACATCCCCGGCGTCGGCCGCGTGAGCGGGCTGAAGACCAGCATCTTCATCGAGGTGGAAGGCGCGGCGCACTACCTGCCGGCCTACGCCGGCAACCTCGACATCATGACCAGCGCCGCGCTGCACACCGCCGAAAAGATGGCCCAGAGCGTGGCCGCGAGCGTGGCCGAGCGTTCGCTCTCACGTGCGTCCGCCTGAAGGAAACATCACCATGGACAAGAAACTCTACATCTCCGACGTGACCTTGCGCGACGGCAGCCACGCCATCCGCCACCAGTACAGCATCGCGCAGGTCACGGCCATCGCGCGGGCGCTCGATGAAGCCAGGGTCGATTCGATCGAAGTGGCGCATGGCGACGGCCTGCAAGGCTCCAGCTTCAACTACGGCTTCGGCGCGCACACCGACCTGGAATGGATCGCGGCGGTGGCCTCGGTGGTGAAACACGCGAAGATCGCCACGCTGCTGCTGCCCGGCATCGGCACCGTGCATGACCTGAAAGCCGCTTACGAAGCCGGCGTGCGCGTGGTGCGCGTGGCCACGCATTGCACCGAGGCCGACATCGCGCGCCAGCACATCGAATACGCCCGCGAACTCGGCATGGACGCGGCCGGTTTCCTGATGATGAGCCACATGACCACACCCGACAAACTCGCCGAGCAGGCCAAGCTCATGGAGAGTTATGGCGCCACCTGCTGCTACGTGGTGGATTCCGGCGGCGCGCTGAGCATGAACGACGTGCGCGAGCGCTTCCGCGCCTTCAAGCGCGTGCTCAAGCCCGAAACACAGACGGGCATGCACGCGCACCACAACCTGAGCCTGGGCGTGGCGAACTCGATCGTCGCGGTGGAAGAGGGCTGCGACCGCATCGACGCGAGCCTGGCCGGCATGGGCGCGGGGGCCGGCAACGCGCCGCTCGAAGTGTTCATTGCCGCAGCCGACCGCATGGGCTGGCACCACGGCTGCGACCTGCGCGGGCTGATGGACGCCGCCGACGACATCGTGCGGCCGCTGCAAGACCGGCCGGTGCGCGTGGACCGCGAGACGCTGGCGCTCGGTTACGCGGGGGTGTATTCGAGCTTCCTGCGGCACTCGGAAGTGGCCGCCGCGAAGTACGGCGTGCCGGCGGTGGACATCCTGATCGAACTCGGCAAGCGGCGCATGGTGGGCGGGCAGGAAGACATGATCGTGGACGTGGCGCTGGATCTGCTCCAGCGGGGCCAGCGCGAGCCGCAGCCAGTGCACGCGGCGCAGGCAGCCACGGCCTGACGCGGCGCGAACCGGATCAAGCCGCTTGAACCTCGTCCACGCCCTGCGCCAGGCGGTCGCCCTTGCCGTGTTGCCCGGCCAGTTGCCGGATCATCCCGGCGACGGTGCGGCAGGCCGGCGTCAACGGCCGCTGCACACTCGTGGCTAGCACGAGCGTGCGGGTGAGCGTGGGCTCGACGATCAACGCCGTCTGCAGGCGCTTGAGCTGCAGCTCGGCCAGCACCGCCTGGCGCGTGAGGATGGTGTAGCCCGAGCCGCCGGCCACGATCGCCTTCATCGCCGTCAGCGAATCCACCTCCACCGCCACCGCCAGCGCGATGCCGTTCTTGCGGGCCGCCTCGGCCAGCATCAGGCGCAGGCCGTCGGGCACGCCGGGCAGCACCAGCGGCACGCCGGCCAGATCGTCGAAGTGCACGCTGCGCGCGGCGGTGAGCCGGTCACCGGCCGGGCCGACGAGGTAGAGCTCGTCGGTGGTGAGCGCTTCGTCCGTGCGTGACGACTGCGCGCCGTAGCGCGCGAGCACGCCCACGTCGGCGCGGCCGTTCGCGAGCCATTCCTCGATGCTGCCGGAAAACCCTTCCATCAGCCGCAATTCGATCTGCGGAAAGTCGCGCCGCACCTGCTGGAACAGCGCACCGACGAGGAACTGCGTGATCGATGCCTGGATTGCCAGCCGCACCGGCCCGCTGGGCACGCCGGCGCGGGCGCGGATGTCGGTGCGCAGCTGGTCGCAATCGGCCAGCAGCGTGCGCACGCGTGGCAGCATCGACTGCCCGAGTTCGGTCAGCACCACCCCTCGGCCGGTGCGGTAGAAGAGCTTTGCGCCAAGATCGGTTTCGAGCCCCGCGATCTGCTTGCTGAGCGCGGATTGCACGATGCCGCGCGTTGCGCATACCTTGCTCAGGCTGCCCGCGTCGGCCAGATCGACGAGCAACTGAAGTTGTTTGATGTCCATCTCGGGCGATCATGGTCAGCGCGCCATTCATTGTCAACGACAGGGATTCCCGCATGAAGATCTTCGTCACCGGCGCAGCCACCAGCTGCGGCCCGCGCCGCCCTCAGCGCACCGAGGCCAGCCTCACCCCCACCCGCGCCGTCGCATCGGCCACCACATCGGCCAACACATACCGCGACTTGCCGGAGTTTTTGGCCCGGTACATCGCGGCGTCCGCGCGCTCGCACAGGGCGGCGGGTGCTTCGAGAGCATCGAAGATTGCCACGCCCACGCTCGGTGTGGCGCTGGCCTGTTGGCCTGCCAAAGCGTGAGGCGCGCGCAGTGCCTCGACGATGCGGGCGCTGAGTTCGCGCACGTCCTGCAGCGAGCCGGCGCGTTCGGCGAGGACCACGAATTCGTCGCCGCCCAAACGGCCGACCGTGTCGGTCGTGCGGACGGCGGCCTCGAGGCGCCGGGCCACTTCGACCAGCACGGCGTCACCGGCGGCGTGGCCGAGCCTGTCGTTGATGGCCTTGAACCCGTCGAGGTCGATGTACATCAGCGCCAGCGTCTCGCGGCTGCGCAGCGCGCGTGCGTGGGCTGCGCACAGCACCTCTTCGAAGTGCCGGCGGTTGGAGAGCTGGGTGAGGGCGTCGCAGCGGGCGAGGGCGGCGAGCGCTTCTTCGGCGGCGCGCTGGTCGGTCACGTCGCGGGTGATGAGCGCGATGCCGTCTTCCAGTGGCACGAGTTGATGGTGCAGCCACCGGCCGAGCAGATGCGGCTCGGTCGCCGGCACCTGCGCCTGTGCACTTTGCCGCTTGCGGATGACGCGGTCGAACTGCGGCACGAAGCTGCGCATCGAGGGCGCCAGTTCGCACAGGCGCCGGCCCAGGATATCCTGACGCTCGCGGCCCACCAGCGA
>JAMFRW010000489.1 GCA_026224975.1 Rhodoferax sp.
AACTTCTCGAAGATGCCTTCCTTGATCATCTCGCGCGCGCCGCCGCCGCCCTCTTCGGCCGGCTGGAAGATGAGGTAGACGGTGCCGTCGTAGTTGCGGTGCTTGCTCAGGTACTTGGCCGCGCCGAGCAACATGGCGGTGTGGCCGTCGTGGCCGCAGGCGTGCATCTTGCCGGCGTGCTGGCTCGCATGGGCGAAGGTGTTTTTCTCGGTCATCGGCAGCGCGTCGATGTCGGCGCGCAGGCCCACGGCGCGGTCGCTCGTGCCGTTCTTGAGGATGGCGACGATGCCGGTCTTGGCCATGCCGCGGTGGATGGGAATGCCCCAGTCGGTGAGCTGCTTGGCGATCACATCGGAGGTGCGCTGTTCTTCGAAGCACAGCTCAGGATGGGCGTGGATGTCTCGTCGGACGGCGGCGATCGCCGCAGCGTCGGCGAGGATGGATTCGATCATGCGCATCGGGTTGCTCCACGGCACGGGTGCTCGCTGCGGGCGCGTCCGGCCAATCGGTTGAGGGGTGTGTAACCAGTTTACTGCCGGGGCTTCGTCGGATGAAAGCCCCGCGCGGCCGGCGTACGGCGCCGCGGGGTCTTTGGCGCCAAGGCAGTGCGCGTGCCATGCGCGGCCCGCTGTGCAATAGTTGCGCGATGAGCCAGACCATCACCACCCGCGCCGCCTGCCCGCACGATTGCCCCGACACCTGCGCGATCCGCGTCACCGTGCAGGACGGCGTGGCGATCAAGGTGCAGGGCGACCCGGACCACCCGCCCACGCACGGTGCGCTCTGCACCAAAGTCTCGCGCTACCCGGAGCGCACCTACCACGCAGAGCGCGTGCTGCACCCGATGAAGCGCGCCGGCCCCAAGGGCAGCGGCCAGTTCGTGCAGACGACCTGGGAAGAGGCGCTGGCCGACATCGCTTCGAAGTTCAAGGCCATTGCCGCGCGCGACCCCGAAGCCATCGTCCCGTACAGCTACGCCGGCACCATGGGCCTGCTGCAAAGCGAGAGCATGGCGGCGCGCTTCTTCAACAAGCTCGGCGCCTCGCTGCTCGACCGCACCATCTGCTCTTCCGCCGGCGGCGAGGCGCTGGCGGCGACCTACGGCGGCAAGATCGGCATGCACACCGAGCACTATGTAGAGAGCAAATTGATCCTGATCTGGGGCAGCAATTCGATCGCGTCGAACCTGCATTTCTGGACCTTTGCGCAGGCCGCCAAGCGCGACGGCGCCAAGCTCATCTGCATCGACCCGCGCAAGACCGAAACCGCCGACAAGTGCCACCAGCACATCGGCCTCCTGCCCGGCACCGATGGCGCGCTGGCGCTCGGCCTGATGCACGAACTGATCGCCAACGACTGGCTGGACCACGACTACATCGAGCGCCATGTGCAAGGCTGGCCGAAGCTGCGTGAGCGCGCTTTGCAGTGGCCGCCGGGGCGCACGGCCGAGGTCTGCGGCATCACGCCCGATGAAGTGCGCGGCCTGGCGCGTGACTACGGCACGACGAAGCCCGCGGCCATCCGACTCAACTACGGCATGCAGCGGGTGCGTGGCGGCGGCAATGCGGTGCGGCTGATCGCGATCCTGCCTTGTCTGGTGGGCGCGTGGCGGCATCGTGCGGGCGGCGTGTTGCTCTCGGCTTCGGGCTGGTTTCGCAACTTCGTCGACGCGGCCGCGCTGCAGCGGCCCGACCTGCTCAAAGGCGCCGATGGCCGCATGCGCCAGCCGCGCACCATCAACATGAGCGCCATCGGTGATGCGTTGCTGAGCGAAACGTCGCCCGCCTTCGGGCCGAAGATCGAAGCGCTGATCGTCTACAACAGCAACCCGGTGGCGGTGGCGCCGGAGTCGCCCAAGGTCGTGCGTGGCTTCGCGCGGGAAGATGTTTTCACGGTGGTGCTCGAACACTTCATGACCGACACGGCCGACCACGCCGACTACGTGTTGCCGGCCACCACGCAGCTCGAACACCTGGACCTGCACACCTCCTACGGCCACACCTATGCGCTGATCAACGAGGCGGCGGTGAAGCCGCTCGGCGAGGCCAAGGCCAACACGCAGATCTTTCGCGAACTGGCCGCGCACATGGGCTTTACCGAGCCGTGTTTTGCCGACAGTGACGAGGCGATGGCGCGCGTCGCCTTCCGGGGCGGCGTGGAATTCGACGATGTGCGCGAGCATGGCTGGGTGAAGCTGCCCTTGCCGGAAGCGCCGTTTGCCGAAGGCGGATTCCCGACGCCGGACGGGAAGTGCATCATCGATTCGCCGGTGTACGGCGTGCCCGACTACGTGCCCAACTACGAGTCGCTGGTAAGCAGCCCCGAGCTGGGTGCGCGCTTTCCGCTGGCGATGATCTCGCCGCCGGCGCGCAACTTCCTCAACTCCAC
>JAMFRW010000490.1 GCA_026224975.1 Rhodoferax sp.
CAACGGCGGCGATACACGCCTGGGCAACGGCAGCCTCGGCATGAACGTCGGCCGGGACGCGGGCGGCAGCGGCAAGTTGACCATCGCCGGTGCCGGCTCCACGGTGCAGATCGTCTCGACCTCGCTTGGCCTGGCACCTGGCGTGAACGACAACTTCAACCCGTTCGCGGCGGTCGGTCGCTTCACCGGTGCTTCCGGCGAACTGGTGGTCAACAGCGGCGGCAAGCTGCTGATGACGGGCAACGCGGTCTCGACGGTGGCCAACTCGCACGTCACCTCTTTGAACATCGGCGGCTCGGTCGACAGCGTGGCTGGTGATCCGGCGGTCAGTGGCACCGGCACTGCCACGGTGACCGGCGCGGGGTCGGAAATCCGCGTCTCGGGCAGCGATGCGTTCATCGGCGTCGGGCGCGGCTCGGGCGGCGTCGGCCAGTTGACGATTGCCAACCAGGGTTCGGTGAGCGCGACCAACATGAACGTGGGCCGCGGCGGCGGCACCGGCGTGCTCAGCATGAACAACGCCAGCCTCGCCATGAGCGGCCAGCAGACCGGCAGCAACCTCAGCGGCGCGTCACTGTCGATCGGCGTGCTCGGGGGCACCGGCGCCGCCGTCGTCACCAACAACAGCCGCATAGACATTACCAACATGGGCACGGCCGGCGCGAGCCTGAGCCTCGGCGGCACCAACCCCAACCCGCTCGGCACCGGCAGCATGGTGTTGTCGGGCGGCTCGCAGATCCACATCACCGCGACGGCGGGCAACGCGACGCTGAACGTCGGCCGTGATGGCAGCGGCACCTTGACCGCCAGCGGCGCGAGTGCGATCGATCTGGGGTCGGGGCGCGCCTTCGTCGGCCGCGAAACCACCGGCACCGGCACCTTGGCCCTGACCGGCGCTTCGACGCTCAACGCCGCCTATGTGGGCGTGGGCATCGCCGATGGCGCTGGCACGGACGGGGGCACGGGCACGCTCATCGTCAGCCACAGCACTGTCACCGCGGCCACGGTGCAAATCGGCAGCAAGGGCTTTCTGGGCGGCAACGAAGGTGTGATCAACGGGACGGTGCTCAACAGCGGCATCGTCGCCCCGGGCGAATCGCCGGGCCGGCTGGTCGTCAACGGCGGCTTCAAGAACCTGGGCGGCGGCCAACTGCTGCTCGACGTGGCCGCCAACTCGACTGGCGGTTTCGATGTCGACCACCTGGTGCTCACACAAGGCTCGACCTTCGACTTCAGCAACGTCAAGGTCACCTTCAACTTTCTCGGCAGCACCGACCCGACGGCGTTCGCCGCGAGCGGCGGCTTCACCCTCGACAACTTCGTTCAATCGCGCGCCACCGGCACGACGACCGACACCGGTTTGTCCACCGTGTTCACGGCGGGCGAGAAGTGGACCGACGTGCTGCAGACCGCGACCTTCGCAGCCACTTCGACTGCCTACGACGTGACCAAGCTCGATCTTTCGGGCGACAACCCGGGGAGCTTCGCGGTGGTCTCCGTGCCGGTGCCGGAGCCGAGCATCTGGGCGCTGACGTTCACGGGGCTGTTCGCGATCTGGCTGCGTCGGCGCAGTGTGGCGAGGGCTTCGACAGGCTCAGCCTGAGCGGTGGTGGTCAGCCTGAGCGGGCACGCCACGCTCGGCCTGAGCGGGAATGTGTTGCTCAGGCGGAGCGGGAGGTAAACGTCAGATCCGGCAGGTAGCGCACCGAGAGCACGCCGCCGATCGCCCGGATGTCGGCCAGCACTTCGGGCAGCACCGGGCTGTCCACATCGACCAGCGTGTAGGCCATGTCGCCGCGCGACTTGTTGACCATGTTGTGGATGTTGAGGCCGGCGCGCGCCATGGCGGTGGAGATCTGGCCAAGCATGTTGGGCACGTTGGCGTTCGCAATGGCAATGCGGTAGGCCGACTCGCGCGCCATCGCCACGCTCGGGAAGTTGACCGCGTTGGCGACCGCGCCGTGCTCGAGAAAATCACGCAGTTGATCCGCGACCATGATGGCGCAGTTCTCTTCGGCTTCGGCTGTGGAGGCACCGAGGTGCGGCAGCGCCACCACGCGCTCGTGGCCGACGATCGCCGCGCTCGGAAAGTCGCACACATACCAGCCGAGCTGCTTGGCGGCCAGCGCTGCGAGCACCGCCGCTTCGTTCACGACGCCTTCGCGCGAGAAGTTCATCAGCACCGCGCCCGGCCGCATCAGGCCGATGTTTTCGGCGCCGACCATGTCGCGCGTGGCGTCGATCAAGGGCACGTGCAGCGTCACGAAATCGGCGTTCTTGAGCACATCGGCCACGCTCGCGGCGCGCCTCACCTGAGCGGGCAAACTCCATGCGGCTTCGACGGTGATGTGCGGGTCGTAGCCCCAGACTTCCATGCCGAGCCTGATGGCTGCATCGGCCACCAGGCAACCCACCTTGCCGAGCCCCACGATGCCCAGTGTGTGGCCGGCGAGTTCGAAGCCGGCGAAGGCCTTCTTGCCGGCTTCGACGGTCCTTTCCATGTCGGCCGCGTTCTTGTCGAGTGCGGCGACGAACCGCAGCGCCGGTGCGAGGTTGCGGGCGGCGATCAGCATGCCGGCCAGCACCAGTTCCTTCACCGCGTTGGCATTGGCGCCCGGCGCGTTGAAGACCGGCACGCCGCGTTCGCTCATCGCCTTCACGGGGATGTTGTCGGTGCCGGCACCGGCGCGGCCGATGGCGCACACGCTGGGCGCGATGGCGAGCGTGTGCATGTCGGCCGAGCGCACCAGCACCGCATCGGGCGCGGCGATGTCGTTGCCGACGGTGTAGCGGTCGGCGGGCAGGCGCTTCAGGCCGTTGGCGCTGATCTGGTTGAGCACCAGCACCGCGAACCCGCCGGCCGCGTCAGACATGGCTGGCCTCGAACTCCTTCATGTAGGCGACCAGCGCCTACACGCCTTCGATCGGCATCGCGTTGTAGATGGAAGCGCGCATGCCGCCGACGACGCGGTGGCCCTTCAACTGCAGCATGCCGCGCGCTTCGGCGCCCTTCAGGAACTCCGCGTCGAGTGAGGCGTCTTTCAGCTTGAAGGGCACGTTCATCAGCGAGCGGTCCTCCTTGGCGACGGGGCTGGAATAGAACGTGGTTGCGTCGAGGAAGTCGTAGAGCACTGCGGCCTTCTTGCGGTTGTGCGCTTCCATCGCGACAAGCCCGCCCTGATCCTTGATCCAGTTGAAGACCAGCCCGGCGATGTAGATCGCATACGTCGGCGGCGTGTTCAGCATCGAATCGGCTTCGGCCTGCTGCTTGTAGTCGAAGGCCGATGGCGTGATCGGCAGGGCGCCGCCCAGCAGGTCTTCGCGCACGATCACGATGGTGAGCCCGGCCGGGCCGATGTTCTTCTGCGCGCCGGCGTAGATCAGGCCGAACTTTGCGACATCGATGGGGCGCGACAGGATGGTTGAGGACATGTCCGCGACGAGCGGCACGCCGTTCGTCTGCGGTACGTAGCCG
>JAMFRW010000491.1 GCA_026224975.1 Rhodoferax sp.
GCCCGCTGGTGGCCGGCAACCAGGTCGTGCTGTTGCAGGACGGGCCAACCACCTACAAGGCGATGTTCGCCGCCATCGAAGCGGCGCGCGACCACATCGACATGGAAACCTACATCCTCGAAGACGACGAGATCGGCAAGAAGTTCGCTGCCACGCTCATCGCCAAGCAACAGGCCGGCGTGCAGGTCAACCTGATCCACGACAGCGTGGGCACGCTCGGCACGCCGAAGGAATTTTTCGAACCGTTGATCGATGCCGGCATCAAGGTGCTGGAGTTCAACCCCATCAACCCGCTCAACGCGAAGGCGGGCTGGGACGTGAACCAGCGCGACCACCGCAAGCTTCTCGTGGTCGACGGGCAGGTCGCGATCCTCGGCGGTATCAACATCAGCAGCGTCTACTCCGGCGGCTCGTTCAGCCAGCGCTCCAGGCAGCGGCCCGATGGCGCGCTGCCCTGGCGGGATACCGATCTGCAGATCACCGGCCCTGTCGTCGCCGAATTCCAGAAGCTCTTCATGGAAACCTGGGAAAAGCAGAAGGGAGAGCCGCTACCGCAGCGCAACTACTTTCCCGAACTCACGCGCACCGGCAACAACGTGGTGCGCGCCATCGGCAGCTCGCCCGACGATCCCTACAGCCTGATCTACGCCACGCTGATCTCGGCCCTGCGCAGCGCCGAAACCGAGATCCTGCTGACCAACGCCTACTTCGTGCCTGATCCGCAATTGATCGCCGCGCTCAAGGGAGCGGTGGCGCGCGGGGTCGATGTGAAGCTGATCCTGCCGAGCCGCACCGATTCGTGGCTGGTCTTCAACGCCGGCCGCGCCTACTACGACGATCTGCTGCGCGGCGGGGTCAAGATCTTCGAACGGCAAGAAGCCTTGCTGCACGCCAAGACCGCGGTGATCGACGGCGTCTGGTCAACAGTCGGTTCGACCAACCTCGACTGGCGCAGCTTCCTGCACAACCAGGAGATCAACGCCGTGGTGCTGGGGGGAGAGTTCGGCGACGAGATGCGCGCCGCCTTCATGAAGGACCTGGCGTCGTCCAAGCCGGTAACGCTCGAAGAATGGGAGCGCCGGCCGATCGACATGCGCTTCAAGGAAGGGCTTGGCCGCATGTGGGAATACTGGTTGTAGCGCATGCGGTGAACTCCCGGCCTTGGTAAGCTGGGTCCGGTTCCGACGGCGCACAGGAGACAACGAGCATGACGACTCGATCGGCGTACAGGTGGAGGCACTGGCTGGGCGCATTCGCCATTGCCGCCCTATGTTCGATCGCCGGCTTGCCCGCCCATGCACAAGATGCCGCCACCCTGCGCGCGCGCCAGGCCGCGCTCAAGGAGCAGCTCGCCAGCAACCAGTTCCAGCGGCCGCTTTATCTCGAATCCGAGCAGACGGCCGGTGACCTGAAGGGCGATGTCTACGCCTTGCTCGACCAGCCCTACGCCGTGGTCGGCCAGGCGCTGCAAGGCATGGACCATTGGTGCGATGTGCTGATCCTGCACCTCAACGTCAAGCATTGCCACAGCGCGAGCACTGGCGGCAACGACGTGTTGAGCCTGAGCGTGGGCCGCAAGTTCGATCAACCCCTGGCCGACGCCTATGTCGTCGACTTCGCCTACAAGGTGCTGGCCGCCACGCCGGATTTCCTGCGGGTTTCACTCAGCGCCGACAAAGGCCCGATGGGCACGAGCAACTACCGCATCGTGCTCGAAGCGATCCCGCTCGACGCCAAGCGCAGCTTCATCCACATGTCGTATTCCTACGCTTACGGCGTGGCGGCGCGGCTGGCGATGCAGGGCTATCTGGCGACGATAGGCAGCGACAAGGTCGGCTTCAGCATCGTCGAGAAAAAGCCCGATGGCCAACCGGTCTACGTGGGCGGTGTGCGCGGCGTGGTCGAGCGCAACACCATGCGCTACTACCTGGCGATCGAGTCCTACGTCAACGCCTTCACGCTGCCCGCAGGAGATCAGCAGGAAAAGCGGCTCGAGGCCTGGCACAGCGCCGTCGAGCGCTACCCGGTGCAGTTGCATGAACTCGAGCGCGCCGAGTACATGGAGATGAAGCACAAGGAAATCGCGCGCCAGGTCGCTTCGGCCAAGGCGCCGGCCGCCAAGTAGACAGCCGGCGTATCGAACGCTGCGTTACAGCAGCGGCACGCCGGTTTTCGACTGCAGCTCTTCCATCGTCACGCCATCGGCCAGTTCGGCAACCTTCAGGCCTTGCGGCGTCACGTCCAGCACCGCCAGGTCGGTGATGATGCGGTTGACCACGCCCACACCGGTCAACGGCAACGTGCATTCGGGCAGGATCTTGAGGTCGATCGTGCCGTCTTTCTTTTTGGCCACGTGTTCCATCAGCACCAGCACGCGCGCCACGCCGGCCACGAGATCCATTGCGCCGCCCATGCCCTTGACCATCTTGCCGGGGATCATCCAGTTGGCCAGATCGCCCTTGGCGCTGACCTGCATCGCGCCCAGGATGCTCAGGTTGATCTTGCCGGCGCGGATCATTGCAAAGCTGTCGTGCGAGCCGAAGATCGAACTGCCAGGTAGCGTGGTCACGGTCTGCTTGCCCGCGTTGATGAGGTCGGCATCGACCTGGTCTTCGGTCGGGAACGGGCCGATGCCCAGCA